>JAZJZV010000145.1:6376-12007 GCA_040389485.1 Chlamydiota bacterium | reverse complement strand
GCAGCTTTGTTGAGCAGGATTCCAATTTCATCCAGTCCAACGTGGCAGCAGGTATTGGGAGCATTTGCCGCATTGCAGTAGAGATGGATATTGTAATCTTCGAGGGTGTAACGCGGACCGGGTGTAATCGTGGCGACGACGGCGGCTTTGGAGTAGTTTTCCTTGATGTGGATGTCGACTTTGGCTTCGTAGTAGCCATGCGCGTGCAGAACCTTGATGAGCTCGGGGATATCGGAATCAGCGCGGTATCTCAGGGCGTTAATTGACGCGGGAGGACGTTTCTTCAGCGTGGTGAGTTGGGAAGTCTTTTCAATGGCTTTGAGCGTTTTTGAGTCGTCTAAACCCTCAAATTCGACGGAGTAGGAGATTCCGCCCGCCATCATCTGGAGGGGAATTAGAGAAAACAGTGCAACAGCTGTTAGAACGCGTTTGTGCATGAAGCCAATCGAGCAAAGTAGAGGAAATCAAGCTTATTGGTCTCTGCATTTCTATTGCAACTGCTTCTTTTAACCACCCGCTTTGCTCACTAGAGAGCAAAGCGAACGGGTGGTAGAAAAAATACATAGGGGTCAAATTCTTAATAAAGTCGGAGTAGTGGATAATTGTGTTGCTGCTATATATTGAGCCAAATTTCTAATGGAGGCCCTCATGGCCAGAAATCGCCCCCGATCGGAAGCGCATTACCTCGACTCATGCCGGTTTATGCCGGGAGGCGTCAGCTCCCCCTTGCGCTCGTTTAAGGGCATGGACATGACGCCGCTTATCGCGCAAGAGGGAAGGGGAGAGAAGCTCTACGACGAAGATGGTTATGAGTACATCGACTTTTGCCATAGCTATGGAGCCTTGATCCTCGGCCACTCGCCCAAAAGCGTGACAGAGAGGGTCTCTGAGCAGCTGCACAAAGGAGCCTCTTTCGGTTTGGCAACTGCTTTAGAAAGGCATCTGGCGGAAAAGATCCAGAAACATATGCCTGCGATGGAGCAGATCCGTTTCACTCTGACAGGAACTGAGGCGGTGATGACGGCAGTGCGCCTTGCTAGGGCCTACACTGGCAAATCTGTCATCGTCAAATTCGATGGGCATTTTCACGGCCACTCCGATAGTCTTCTCATTCAGGCAGGATCTGGAGTGACACTCCTTCCTTCGGCGACGTCCCAAGGGATTCCAGAGGAATTTGTGCGTCTTACTGTTTCACTGCCGTTCAATGAGATCGCGACTTGCCGCGATTTTCTGCGGTCGAGAGATGACATTGCCGCTGTGATTTTGGAACCGATTGCGGGCAACATGGGCGTTGTGCCAGCGGATCCGCAATTCCTGGCGATGCTGCGCGAGGAGACTGCGAATAAGGGAATCGTTCTGATTTTTGACGAGGTGATCACGGGCTTCCGCGTGGGACTGGGAGGGGCACAGGGCAAGTATGGGATCATTCCCGACCTGACCTGTTTAGGTAAGGTGATTGGAGGAGGTCTTCCCGTTTCGGCATTTGGAGGAAAGAAAGAGATCATGCAGATGATCGCACCTCTTGGCTCTGTTTACCATTCGGGAACCTTTGCAGGAAATCCTTTAGCGGTAGCTGCGGGGTTGCAGACTTTGTGTCTTCTTGAGCAGCCCCAGTTTTTTGAAGAATTGGAAGAAAAAACGCGGCGCTTTCTTGAACCTATCCGCGTATTGATCGCGGAAAAACAGCTGCCGATTGCCATACAAAGCGTGGGATCGATGTTCTCTCTCTTCTTTGGCGTTACTGAGGTGAAGGGAAGAGAGGATCTGCAGAAGGTGGATTTAGAGAAATTCAAGAGTTTCTTCCGCTTTTTGTTCGACAGGGGGGTTTACATCTCTCCTTCGACACACGAGGCGCATTTTATTTCCAGCGCACACACAGAGCAGAGTCTAAAGAAAGCTCAAGACTGCATTTTGGCATTTTGTCGTTCCATGTAAATGAGGGCTCATGATGGTTAGGTTTGTGTTTCTCCTTTTTTGCTTATTTGGCAGAGTGCATGCGGAGACGCTTCTTCTCAATCTCTCCGGTCATTTGAGCGCCCCTTTGCTAGAGGAAGCAAAGCGCAAATTGAGCAGTGGGCAACACGATGAGGTGCTGCTCTATCTCGATTCGTGGACAGGGGAACTTCCTGAAACCATCGCTTTGGCCCAGCAGATTTATTCCCTCAAGTTGACAAGTAACATCAAAGTTTCCGTCTATGTGGAAAACCGCGCTGTTGGACCCTCTGCCATTTTCCCCTTTTTGGCAGATGACTGGAGTTCCACTGCTGTCATGGTGTGGGGTGATCTCTATTATGGCTCTTCCAACGATTATCCTCAGAATCAACTCCTCGAGACTGTTCGCAATCTCATTTCGACTTTGAATCCTCAGGCTTCATTGCTTTATCTGATGGCGGAAGCAATGGTTAAACCCACTGTTCAGCTCGTCAAAGAGAGCGATGAGTGGACTCTTGCGGCAGCTCCTCAGGGGAACGAACGTCTGGTCGTCAACCGCCATTTTCTCGATGCGGCGGGATTTGACATTGATACCTTAACCTCAGATCAGTTCCACGCGCGGTATCCTTTGGCCTTTTCGTCTGCGACAAGCACACTTGCGCCGAATGTATCTGTAGAAGACCGCCTTTCCCAGGTGATCCATTACAGCCAAACGGCGACAAATAACGTGGGTTTTCTCTCGATTGAATCTCCTCAAGGGATTGACGACTCCACTTACCTTTACGTCAAATTTGCTCTAGAAGAATTTAAGAAACGGGGCGTCATTTTTGTCATTTTGCATCTCAATACTCCAGGTGGCGCCGTTTTTCCCTCGATGCGCATTGCAGAAATGTTGCAGAGATTAGACATAGAAGACCACATTCCCGTCGTTGCGATCCTCCACAATTGGGCGCTCTCGGCAGGGGCAATGCTTGCTTACTCTTCCCGATTCATTGTCGTCACAGATAAGTCTCTAATGGGAGCAGCGGAACCTGTCATGCAGAACTCCCAAGGAGGAATGGAATCCGCACCCGAAAAAATCAATTCTGCCCTCAGAGCGGAATTCGCTAGCCTCGCGCAGTATTTTGGACGCAACCCCTACATTGCAGAAGCGATGGTCGACAAGGATCTCATTGTGGTGCAAAGGCACGGCGAGATTCTCAAGCTGAACGATAAAAGCGAGATCCGCCAGAGCGGTGAATCTCCTGACATGGTCATCATCGCCGAAGGCAAACTGCTCACCCTCACGGGGCGCCAGCTGCTCGATCTCAAAGTTGCCGATTTTTACTTGCCCACTCAGGTTGCCACTGACATTGATCAATCTAATGAGGTGATTACTGAGTGGCCCGCATCCGAGAGCCCTCTGTTTTCTTATCCCTTTTTTGCAAAAATCCCCTCCGCTGTGATTATCACGTACGCCAACTGGAAAATTGATTTTTTTGCTCTTCTATGTAATCCGGTGGTTTCGTCGCTGCTCATGATGGGGCTTGTTTTGGGAATTTATCTCGAACTGAGCAGTCCCGGCTTTGGCGTCGCCGGATTTATTGCACTGGTGTGCCTCACTCTCATTCTGATGACGAGCTATGCCGTCGCCGCGTTCAATTGGCTCGAGGTCATCTTAATTGTTGTTGGAGTTGTGCTTCTTTTGGCGGAAATATTGATTCTCCCCGGATATGGAGTGATCGGTATCTTGGGCGCTTTAATGATGCTCGTAGGGATTGGAGCGCTTCTGCTGCCCAATGTCAAACAGGTTCACTTTTCCTTTGATACCAGCAGCTGGGATCTCAACACGCTCTTTTTCGTCGAGCGATTGGAGTACCTATTGGGAGCCCTGTTGCTGGCTCTCATTTTGATCATCGTCTTGGCCCGTTTCATTACCCCTCGTTTGATGAAGAGGAATTCCATGGTTCTGAAAGGAGAGCAGCACGGCTATATCGCACGGCCTGAGGCGCGCTCGCTCCCGCCCGTGCATTCTGAGGGCACGGCATTTTCCTCTTTAAAGCCAGGAGGAAAAATTTTAATCGATAATCATCTCTATGATGCTATCTCTGAAACGGGGTTCATTGAAAGAGATGAGAGAGTTGTCGTGATCAAAATTACGGGCAGTACTATAATCGTCGCCAAAAAGTAGTTGGCTGATGGTCTTAGTTGTTCTCTTGACTCTTGTGGGTCTTGCCTTTATCTTCCTCGAATTTTTCATGCCTGGCGCAGTCCTTGCGATTCTTGGCGCGCTCATTCTGGTGTCTAGTGTTGCTCTCTGTTTTTCCCATCTGCCAGCTATCTATGCAACCCTCTATTTGTTCTTCGTGCTTCTTGCCACTCTTGCGGTGTGTAAAATCGCTCTATGGCGGATCCGCGCTTCCGGAAAGAAGGGAGACTTTTATCTTTCTGATGATCAGGAAGGGTATATGGCCTCTTCTTTTGACAAGGAAATGATAGGAAAAGAGGGGACCGTTGCGACAGAACTTAAACCCGCTGGAAATATCGCCATTGATGGCGTCCAGTATTCGGCATTATCGGAGAGTGGATTCATTTCTCGAGGATCTCCTGTTGAGGTGATTGGTGGAAAAGGATCCCATTTAATCGTAAGGAAAATATGAACTTTGGAATACCTATGCTCGCTGAGACGTTTTCTTCCTTGGGAGGCTTTGTGCTTCTCGTTTTCATTCTTTTGGCCATCGTTGCCTTTGTACTCGGGGTGATGGTTATCCGTTTCGTCGGGATGTGGTTTCAGGCGTTTGTATCGGGAGCCCCCATCTCGCTGTTTAATATCATCGGGATCAGCATGAGAAAGATTCCGCCGCGCATCATCGTCAACGCCCGGATCACGACCTATAAGGCCGGCCTTAAACAGATCACTGTAAGCGACCTCGAGACCCACTATCTCGCTGGCGGTAATCTGATCAACGTCGTCAGAGCCATGATCGCGTCAGACAAGGCGAATTTTCCTCTGACCTGGCGCCAGGCGACTGCGATCGACTTGGCAGGACGCGACCTCCTCGAAGCGGTAAAGACCTCGGTCAACCCCAAAGTGATCGACTGTCCCGATGCCAAACACGGAGATAGTATCTTGGCTGTAGCCAAAGACGGGGTCCAGCTCAAATGCCGCGCGCGCGTTACTGTGCGCACCAACTTACTGCAGCTCGTCGGCGGCGCAACAGAAGAGACGATCATCGCTCGAGTTGGCGAGGGAATTGTGAACGCGATCGGCGCTTCAGAAACCCATACTGATGTTTTGGAATCGCCTCAGCGGATCTCCAAGCTCGTTCTGGAAAGGGGCCTCGACGCCCAAACGGCGTTTGAAATCCTTTCCATTGACATCGCTGATATCACCATCGGAGAGAACATTGGAGCTAGGTTGAGAGCGGATAAAGCGGAATCGGATAAGAGGATTGCTCAAGCCAAAGCAGAAGAGCGCCGGGCAATGGCTGTCGCTATGGAAACAGAGATGCAAGCCAAGCTCGTCGAGGCCGAAGCACAAATCCCCATGTCCATTGCAGAAGCCTTCCGCAAAGGACACATTGGCGTTATGGACTACTATAAGCTTAAGAACGTCCAGGCCGACACCCAAATGCGCAAATCCCTCGGCAAAGATGAAGAGGAAGAGAGAAGATAATCATGTGGGATAAGATCTCTGAATTCATCGTTCCGGCGATCCTG
>JAZJZV010000145.1:605-6366 GCA_040389485.1 Chlamydiota bacterium | reverse complement strand
AAAAAGCAGGAGAGCCCTCAGCCAGAGGCGAGACAAGCTCCTGAGCCAGTCCACGTGAAGAGGCAAGCTCCAGCTCCTCTGCCAGAGCCCTCATGGAACTCTCTTCCTCCCGTTCGACGAGAACAGAGGGTGCTCCATTCTGCGATCGAAGACCGTTCAATGGAATCAAAGATTTCTAACCGTAAGCTCGCTTCATCGATTAATGAGCGGGGCTCGCCAATGAGCGCTGGGATGCTAGAACACATCGATACCGATCCTTCGTATGCGCTCCAGTCTAAAAAGAAATCCCGTGCAAAACATTTACTCGGAACAAGATCATCTCTCAGAAGGGCACTTCTGATGAAAGAGATCTTTTCTCCACCCCAATTGTGAGGATGTATGACAACAGTGACTTTAGATGCTCCACTCGGCCCCGTATCTCAAATAGGGCAGGTATTTTGTGCAGTGGCTACTTTTCTCCGCAGCTTAGTCGAAAGAACAGACACAGCGTTCTGTAGAGTCGTCGTTCATAAAACGGACGTTATTGGCCGGGTCCGCACGTTTCCCACTGTTCTCAACGCAGAAACAGGTGTGATCGAAAGAAACACGAACCGACTGTACTACATCGAAGACCGCAGAACAGGAGATTTGTACAAAGATGAGAATTGGCTGGGAGCGTCTAGTAAGTGCTTCATGCTCGCTTTGGGAAATCCGATCCTCTTTACAGGAAAATTAGCCTGGAAACTCATTAAGACCCCTTTTGAAATCGCCTCCGTTGCCAGCGATGCACTAGGCAAAGTCAGAGACCTGTACCGCGAGGGACGCGCAGTGAAGAGTTTTTGCGCTCTTTTTCATGCGGGCTATGCAATCACAGCCAAGACAACGATATGCCTATACGACATCGTCCGTATCCCACTTTTTGCCGTTGGTGTTGAGCTGGGAGCGCTTTATGGTATCGTCAGGCCTTTCCACGGAAGAAAGATCTTCGCAATGATCGAAAATGCCTGGCACAAAGGGGTCTCCCACCGTCAGGACTGCCTGCGTGGAAATAATAACTGCGCGCGTCAGCGCACGTGCACAGATATGTTCCATTTGCACTTTGGCTCAGATAGGCCTTTTTACATGGCCTACTGCTTCCAGAAACGGGGGAACGTCAAAAATCCTGACATCATTGTCATCGAGCGCAAGAAGCTTTAGGTTGTAGACACACTCTTAGGTTGCGTTCGGTATTGAAGAAACATACTTATTAACTTCTGCGATTACAGCTGCAATTTCTTTGGGTAAATCAAAATACTCATCAGATAGGGGGAGATATTAAATCGAAGTTTCTTAGCATACTCCTGGAGTTTCACGAGATCAATTCTATCTTTACCGCCCTTGGCTATTGCAGCTTTGAGTGCCTTAATTGCTATCTCAAGGCTAAGTAGGCGAAAAGCATCAACAATCGTACGCTCGCGATCAAATATAGGAATTTTGGTTCCCTCTAGTTTTATTTCCATTCTTCCTAGCTGCATGTCACGGTAACGAACAACCTTCAGTCCTCGAATAGTTTTGACAGATGTACCGTGACGAATGGCTATCCAGTGTTGGCGAGGAATTTCTTCGGTTAGATCATAGATTGCTAGTGCAGAAATAAGACAAACAACACCCCCTCTAATAGAATAGACGGCTTCTACAAGATCTTCCCAGCGAAAAGCGGAAGGATTTTGATAATCAACTCTTTGGTACACTCCTCTTCGAATCCTTTTTAGACGGCCGGTTCTGACGTAATGACTGAGAACAGCAGGATGTATCCCTATATCTCTAGCTTCCTTAGAAGTGAAATAGGGCTTTTCTAGAAGGGGAGCGAGCTTAAGTAGAGCGGCAGTCGATCTCATAATAGTGACCTCTATCTATAACTTAACAAAAACGCCCAATTATGTCATCTGGGTGTTTTTGTTAAGTTGTTTGATAGTGTTCTAAGTGCCTGAAATACAGTTTAGTACACTTCGTTTAATCAACATGCACTTCCACTCGAATGGATTTATGTGGCTCGCGAGTGTACCTGCTCACGCAAAAAATCAAGGAGTATGGACGACACTTCCTCCGGCTGCTCCAAGCTGCTGATGTGACCTGCGTCATTGATGATGCGCAGCTCTGCGTTCGGCAGCAGTCGGGCCATCTCTTCTGCTTCCTTTGGGGGACGGGGGATGTCATCTCTACCGACAACAACGAGAGTGGGCTGCTCAATATTGGGGAGCTGTGCAAGGAGGCTCTTTCTGGCAAAAATGGCTCTGCCGAGTGCGGTGATCCCACGGATGTTCTCAACTTTAGTGCTCTCCAGCGATTTTCTGAAGGTTTCCACAAGGAGTGGTTTCTCAGTGAGGGTGCGAGGGGAGAAGAAGAGGGGGACGACCTGATTCAAAAGCGCATCAACGAAATGCTCGCTTTGATCGAGGAAGTCCATCATGCCGAAGTACTTTTTCTGAGGGAGGGGAGGTTCGCTTCCAACGAATGTGTCCATCATGACAAGCACTCTCACCGCTTCGGGGTGGTCGAGAGCTAGTTGCGCGCCCCACATCCCACCTACAGAGAGTCCCACGACGGCAAATTCGGAAATGCCGAGATGTTGCATGAGTTTCCAATTGTCTTCGGCCAGTTGTTCGATGCTGTAGCTATCTGCATTGATGCTGCCCGATTGCCCATGATTCCACAGATCGGGTGCAATGCAGCGAAACTCTTTTGACAGCGCTTCTAGCTGAGGCTGCCACATCTGCGAATCCCACAAAAAACTGTGCCCTAACAAAATGGGGTAACCTTCGCCCATGTCCTGGTATGCACACTCTTTTCCATCAATCAATGCGGTTTTCATGTCAATTGCTCCTTCGGGTGGGGATAGCTGAGTTGAATATCCGTTGTCAGGCAAAGCCATAACACTGAAACAAAGGGATGTTAGGCAATACATAAATGTTTGTATCTTTGAGACTTGGAACTTTTTCGTCATGGGCGCGCTCCTAAAAGAATTCCGGTTGAAAATATCTGGGACGAAGTTATAATTCAACTCTTGAAAGCTGTCTGCAAATTCAGCTTCTTAAAATGGAGGAACATGGAGAAGACACCACTGCAACGCGCTCGCCAAAAGTATTCTCCTGCGCTTTCAGACATTTTTCGCGAACTCAGTTCTCTTGAATGGGCGGAAGAGCTAGTGGGTGCCTCAATTTCGGAAAAAATGCGCACGTTGTTTCCCCTGACCGCAGGTCAGCCCTTACTAAGGGGTAAAAAGGGGAGTCCTCGCCAGGGGGAAATTCTCCAGGTGGGCGTCGTGTTCTCCGGAGGACAGGCTGCAGGTGGACACAATGTGATCACTGGCCTCTACGACGCTCTCAAGCAAATGAGTAAAGGCTCGCGCCTCTTTGGTTTTCTCGACGGACCCTCTGGCATCATCAAGGGAAAAGCTTTGGAGCTTACGGAAGAAAAGCTGAAAGACTACCGCAATCAGGGAGGCTTTGATCTGATCGGCTCAGGCCGCACGAAGATCGAGACAGAGGAGCAGCTGAAGGCTTCTCTCGAAGTTGTGCAAAAAATGAGTCTTGATGGTCTTGTGATCATCGGGGGAGACGACTCCAATACGATTGCAGCCGTTCTGGCAGAGTATTTTAAATCGAAAGGATCTTCTACTTGCGTCGTCGGGGTGCCAAAGACGATTGACGGAGACTTGAAGAACCCATACGTCTCTATTTCCTTTGGTTTTGATACGGCGTGCAAGACTTATGCAGAACTCATTGGCAATATCGCCCGCGATGCCACCTCTGCCAAGAAGTACACGCATTTCATCAAGCTGATGGGGCGGTCTGCTTCTCATATTGCCTTGGAATGTGCTCTCGCGACCCAGCCTAATTTGACGCTCATCAGCGAGGAGATTGCCCATAAGCGCATGACACTCGCCCAAATCACCTCTCAAATTGCCGATCTCATCTGCCAAAGAGCTGCGAAGGGGAAAAACTATGGGGTGGTCCTCATCCCGGAGGGTCTTATTGAGTTCATCCCGGAGATTGCTCAGCTCATTAAGGAACTCAATCAGATCTTGGCTAAAGATCCTGAAGCCAAAGTGGACCAGGTGGTCTCTCAATTGTCCACTGAGGCTAACCGCTGTTTCTCTATGTTGCCCGAGCAGATCCAAAAACAGCTCTTGATGCATCGAGACCCTCATGGCAACGTGCAGGTTTCTCTCATCGAAACGGAAAGACTCTTGATTGAGACAGTCTCACACGAGCTAGAAAAAAGACGCCGCGAGAACTCCTATCAAGGAAAATTCGCTGCGCAGCCCCACTTTTTAGGCTATGAAGGAAGAGCAGGGTTCCCCTCGAACTTTGACTCCACTTACTGCTACGCTTTAGGACATGCTGCAGCCCTGCTCGTCGATCAAAGACGCAGCGGTTACATGTGCTTTATCGAGGGACTATCACAACCTGCTGTTCATTGGAAACTGGGTGGAGCTCCGCTCGTGAATTTAATGCATTTTGAAATGCGCAAAGGGGTAGAAAAACCAGTGATCCAGAAAGCCCTTGTCGATCTCGATGGCAAGCCCTTTGGTCATTTTAAACAACACCGCGAGCAGTGGGCACTGAACGATGTCTACCTGTTTCCCGGTCCGATCCAATTCTTCGGAGAGGCTGAACTCTCCGATTCACCTCCACTTTCACTGAAGATAGAGTAATTATGTCAGTTTCTCGACTTTCGACAACTCGCATCACCACCACGATTGACACCTCAGAAAACAGTGCATCTCAGGATAATTCAGTAAATGAGACGGACCTACTAGGTTCCAAGAATGAGGTTTCTCGCTCTGAATCCTCTTCCTCTCATTCCGATGGCGAGGGTTACACCGTAGTCAAGAGTGGTGGAGACAGTCCGGAGAAAACAACGGAAATACGCTTGCCGCTCTTAAGGTTCACAACTCCCAGTCCAGAAGATCAAGGCCCCCCGCCCCTCACGGCCCCGCGCACATACTCACTGACTCAAAATAAGAACGGTGTTAATTCCAGTAGACTGCCCAGCGCCCTGCATCTTGTGATTCCCGAAACGGATGAGAAAGTGACTACTGCTGTTTTGTCCTTATCCTTGGATGGGAAGCGGCCAAGAACGCCCATTCCCGGTTGTGAGTTGAGTACGGTGCAGGTGGCGAGGAGATTAAGTGATGATCTGAGCGTGCGCCGTTTCTCCGACGGCAACCTGCCAGGGAGCTATTCTTCCGTTAAGAAAACGAGTAATGCGTTAGAAGTTCTCGCAACCCCTAGAGACTATTCCAAGCCCCCAGCCTCCCAGGAAACTAGCTCCTCTTCTCGAACAAAACCCAAGAAAGAGTCTCCGAGGAAAGGAAGTTGGCCTCCGTTCTTGACTCTCCGACCTACTTACAAAATGGGGGCACACTCCCCTCGCATGCGACGAGAAAATTCCACGGTCAATCTCAACCATTCCCCTCGCAATGACCATCGAGGCATTCTGTTGTCCAGTCTAGCGGCTTGTTCAACGAGCATGGGAGCGCAGAAACTGCCTGAAGAAGAGTGGAGGTATATCGCAAAGCTAGCCACTGCCCCTTTGCGCTACGACGTCGACAAAGCAGCTAAGATCCTTCACAGATGTCTTCAAATCCACCCAAATGCCACCGCAGACATTCTCGAAAGATTGGTTGCGCTCCATGATTCCGCTGAAAAAAAGCGGACGGGTCGCTGGAATGACTTTGTTTATAAGTTTTTTCTGCAAATAGACAGTCCTGAAAAAGCACCCTTTTTTTCAGCTGTAT
>JAZJZV010000145.1:0-595 GCA_040389485.1 Chlamydiota bacterium | reverse complement strand
GTATTAAGACTCACTGGGATGTCTGAGAGTGAAACAGCGAGAATGCTCTGTGAAAAATGTTTCAAGGCCCACAGAGTCCCTATCGATTGGCATGTTTTTCTGCATTTCGATCATTTTTGTATGTCTGAAGAGAAAGAAGTGTATTTTCAAAACCCTGATTTTCCTCCTCCATTTGCCATCGCTTTGTTCAGTTGCTACATGCGCCATCTTGCCGATACCAGCCTCAAGAGGGTAGGGGAATCTCTTTCCAAAGCGATGCGCTCCAATGGCTCTTGGAGTGGAGGAGGGGGGATTCCGTATGCATTTTTAGAATTGGTTTTGCAAGAGCTGAATGGTCTCGATTATTCACCTGGATTTAAACGCGGCTTTGTCGAAATGCGAGAGAAATTGAGTCCATCCACCCCCGATCAAGACGCGCTGCGCAAAAAAGTGGGATTGATTTTTTTAGAAGGGGTGATCCACCCTTCTTTGAAGGAAAAGATTCCCTCCGGGATACCGCGAAAAGAAGCGGCCATCCAACAAATCATGCAGGGATTGCATGGTTTGCTCAAGGATGCTTCAGTTTCTTTCCCTGATAGTAGTTCCAGTCAAGTCA
>JAZJZV010000144.1:21780-24178 GCA_040389485.1 Chlamydiota bacterium | reverse complement strand
CCAACGGGTTCCACGGGCGCTACAGGAACAACGGGAACAACGGGTCCGACAGGCAGCACGGGAATGACAGGTCCTACAGGATCAACAGGAGAAACCGGACCCACAGGAGAGACCGGACCCACAGGCGGCACAGGTCCCACTGGTGAAACAGGTTCCACGGGCTTCACTGGCCCTACCGGAAGCACCGGCCCCACTGGCCAGACCGGCTCTACCGGTCCCACAGGTGCTACTGGATTCACCGGTCCTACGGGCAATGCAGGACCTACAGGAGAGACAGGCGTCACTGGTAATACCGGCATTACAGGCTCTACAGGACCCACCGGATCCACAGGTCCTACAGGAGAGACAGGACCTACCGGAGGAGCAGGATCCACAGGAATCACAGGATCCACCGGTCAAACGGGATTCACCGGATCCACAGGCCCTGCGGGTCTCGCAGGAGCAACAGGTGAAACCGGCCCGACAGGCAGTACTGGAGCCACAGGAAACACTGGTCCCACGGGCTCCACGGGTTACACGGGAGGAACGGGACTAACCGGCATCACTGGCTCTACCGGTCTCACCGGCCCAACAGGGGGATCCGGTCCTACAGGGATGACGGGAGCCACAGGAGAAACAGGCCCCACGGGGAATCTTGGACCTAGCGGAAATACAGGTCCTACAGGTCCCACAGGATCAACAGGCGGAACAGGCCCTACAGGAACAACCGGACCGACCGGAAGCACTGGCCCTACTGGGGAGACGGGATCTACAGGCTCCACCGGGGAAACGGGAGCAACGGGTTTTACCGGCGGCACTGGACCCACAGGGCTAACAGGTCCTACTGGCTCGACAGGCTCGACAGGAGGCACAGGTCCAACGGGATCTACCGGACCAACAGGCAACACAGGACCCTCAGGGCCCATGGGTTCGACAGGAGAAACCGGTCCAACGGGACGAACGGGTCCAACCGGCGAAACTGGGCCCACGGGATTACCTGGACAAGCGGGAAGTACAGGACCAACGGGCGAAACGGGTCCGACGGGTAATACAGGGCCGACAGGGACAACAGGATTCACAGGCGTCACCGGACCAACGGGCGGAACGGGACCCATCGGTTTTGCCGGTTCAACGGGCAACACTGGAGCGACAGGAGAAACCGGACCCAATGGGGCAATCGGCCCCCCAGGCGAAACTGGGCCGACGGGCAGCACTGGACCAACTGGTCAAACGGGTCCAACCGGCCAAACAGGGCCTACCGGAGCAACAGGGCCTACCGGAGCAACCGGGCCTACTGGAATAACCGGACCGACGGGAGGAACTGCTCCCACAGGACCAACGGGGGAAACAGGCGCGACCGGAGGAACAGGACCCACTGGAGAAACGGGAGCACCAGGGATTACCGGGTCAACGGGGAATACAGGACCCACGGGACAAACGGGAGGAACTGGACCAACGGGACCCACAGGGAATACCGGGCCCACAGGCGGCCAGGGACCCACAGGAAGAACTGGACCAACAGGCCCGACAGGAGCAGCAGGGCCTACTGGCGCTACCGGACCTACAGGAAGAACTGGACCTACAGGAAGAACAGGTTCTACGGGCTCCACGGGACCCACAGGACGAACAGGACCTACAGGTAGAACTGGACCAACAGGAGCCACCGGTGTCTTACCCGCTGATTTTGGGTTTGCTTTCTCATTAGGGGATGCGACATCAGGAACCACCATCGCAAATGGTGGCTCTGCCGTTTTCACAAATCTTGAGAATACCCCTCCCGGTTCAAGGATCTCGCTGGGAGCCACGCACGGTCTTTCCATCAATGATAATGGATTTTACATGGTCTCCTGTGGATTTGGATTAAATGTCACACCGAATGTTCTAGGCACCCTTGTTGTAACTATTGACGGTACTCAATTGGGCACCCCGTTCTTCGATGAATCAAGTACGACAGGAGGGAACGGGCAAGGACAAATACACTCGTTAGCTGCTGTCTTTCAACTAACGGGCGCAACCCCTCACACCTTTGATTTGGTGAACATCTCAGGAGCATCAATTGCGATTAACGATCTTAACGCTTCAGTAAGCTCAGGACCTGCTATTTACGTAACGCTTGTCAAACTCTCAAATTAGAGCAACAAACAATTAGGCCTTCTTGAGGAAGCATGTTTTCAGCACGATGGAGTTCCGACCCTTGCCGCATTCCACTTCTTCTTCGTTATCCGTCGGGCGAATTTCCTTGCACAAGGTGCCTCTCTTGATCGTCATAGGGATGCCTTTGACTTTCAAATCCTTAATGACAGTCACGCTGTCGCCATTATTGAGTTCTGTACCATTGCAATCTTTAATTCTCATGAAAAGCGCCTCATTTTTTCAGCCCATCATAATAGCCTCATTCTTTTACACAACAAAAAAGTGA
>JAZJZV010000144.1:11438-21734 GCA_040389485.1 Chlamydiota bacterium | reverse complement strand
TCTCACCCTCTGTGTTCCCCTGATCGGGCAGCTAAAGCAGATAGCCCTTGCCATTTCCGTACCCCACGTCCGTTAACAATCCTTGTCGATGTTTTCAGTTTTGGCTGTGTCCGATTCTTGAATCACGTTCGGTATACTGTATGGTAATTCCGCATAGCACTCAAAAAACCATTACAATTTTACAACATCATTACTAAGCATTCGCGAAAAACACGGAATTACATAAAATGAATTTTGCTTCTTGCAAAATTCATATAAATCCGCTTTAATCGAAGAAAGGTGCCAACACAGATGAATATACTCATACTTTGCATTTTTGTACTTGCCACCGCGACTCCCTTTTGTGAACCAAAGTCTTCCTATTTTGAATTCAATGAGACTCAAGTCAAAAGCTACAACGAGAAACCATCCCTTCCTCAAGATGCAGTAGTGAAAATCATAGAAAGTGGCTTTTTTCTAGATGCGCACAGAATCCTAGATGTTGGGTGCGGCGATGGAAAACTGACAGCCTGTTTTGCCTCTCACCTTCCTCAGGCTGAAGTTGTGGGAAGTGATATCTCTCAATCCATGATTGATTTTGCATCAAATCATTACACTTCTCACAATCTGAATTTTATAGTTAAAAACGCTGAAAATCTAAATTTCCAAGAGCCATTCGACGCTATTATTTCATTTAATTGTCTTCATTGGGTCAAGAATCAGAAAAGAGCAATTGAACAAATTTCCCATAGCTTGAAGCCGAATGGGAAAATCTTTTTGATAGCCACTCCCGATTCATCTAATAACGACTTCAAGAAAATCTGCCGAAAAATCATCCTCTCTTGGAAATGGATGTTTCATTTTTTGGGCTTTCAATCGACACATTCTTTTCACAAAGAGAAAGAATACCGAGAGTTTTTAATCGATTCTGGTTTTTTGATCGATAAGATAGAAACCAAACAAACAGAATTGATCTTCAAAAATCGAGAGGAATTGGAGCCATTTTTAAAAGCCATTCTAACCCCTTTGCAACATTTGGATCCCCTCCACCACTCAGCCTTCCTCACTGACTTCTATCGCGGACTCTCTAAAGCAGGAAGAATTTATCGCGATGGATCCATTCACATATTCTTTGATCAGATTGAACTCCAAGCTCACAAAAAGCCTTAGAAGCTGTCTGGAAATTCAGCTTCTGTCGATTTTCAGGTTCTTTTGAACCATGCGAAAGCTCCCGGGGCTGCGCAGTCGAAAGCCAATGCCACACTCTCAAATTAGAGAAAAAAACGATTATGCCTTCTTGAGGAAACATGTTTTCAGTACAATGGTATTCCGACCCTTGCCGCATTCCACTTCTTCTTCGTTATCCGTCAGGCGAATTTCCTTGTACAAAGTGCCTCTCTTGATCGTCATAGAGGCGCCTTTGACTTTCAAATCCTTAATGACAGTCACGTTGTCGCCGTTATTGAGTTCCGTACCATTGCTATCTTTAACACTCATGTAAGCTCCTTCTTTTTTTTCATTGCCCATCATACTCATTACGCCGATTTTGGAACCACTGTAAGACGCCTCGCAAAATCATCGGTGAGTTGATTCCATTGTTCGAGGTATTCCACATAGAGGTCAAAATCTTTCATCAATTTGAGCATTTTTCTGCCAATCACATTAGGATATAATTCTTCAGGAGGCTTACGCTGAGCTCCACGATGAGGAGCCTCAAGCATAAGTGTGTCGCCGAACCCAGTGGCGCTGGGCGAAGCCATGATAAAGAGACGTTCTTGCCTTTCTTTATTATAGGTAACCAAGTCGGTTAGACACCGTTGTATATGAGAAGTAGAAGACACGGAAATGAGAACTTCGATTTCTCTTTTTTTGCATTGTTTGACAGCCACTCTCACTTCTTCGCTGGTGTTTTGGGTTTTCTTATCGATGTAGGAGATCTTTTGCAGCAGGCTTAATACCTCTTCAGCTTCCCTGCCAATCCTTGCAGCCATCCAAGGAAGCTCTGTTGTTGTTGCCAGCCTGTAAGTGTGCTGTGATTCCAGTTCTTCAGTGCCATCATCGAGCGTGATCTTCGAAGCTCCGGTCCCCCAGAAAAGAAGCTTCACATCTTCCACTTTCTGATAAACAAACAGCAATTCAAGAGCATGGGGCACTCTCCCCGGCTCTTCCGCAGTCCCAAATACCAGCTTATGCCAATCAAAACCTTTACCTTCTGCTTGTAAGTGACAACCATGAATGAGAATTCCTATGCTATGTGTCGTTTGTGACGCCATAAAAACTCCTTTTTTAAAGGTTTGAACGAGACGAACTTATATCATAGGAAATCGCTTTTTTGCAAAAGAGATCATAGTCAAACAGCGCAACGTGCGCCCTGTCTTAAGAGGGTATAGATCAATATGCCATCGCCATTTTATCCTCCCCACAACCTGGAATCTTGACCTTGGCAACGACAGCGATAAAAAATGGATTGGGCATAGCCGTCCGGTTTTTAAACCAACCTGTGATTAAAGAAGGTGCTAAAAACATCGCCAGCACCGCAGCCTTTTCTTTTGGGCTTATTGAAGCCTACGATATTTACCAGATTCTCCGCGGGAAAGAGATTTCTACTGAGATCAATTCAAGTGCACCTCAGTGGGTTCAGACCGCTGCTAAAGCATCCCTCATCTGTACGAAAATTTCTCTTATTCTGAGTGCCGCCACTTCACGGCCGGGAGTATTGATCATTTCAGCAATTGTAGGCTGTGTTTTTTCTACAAACCAGCTAGAGCGCTTTTTCAGGCCCAATGCGATATTTGCCGTCAATCCTTGGCATCCACGCCATGTTTTCAGCATTGCCGCATGTCTCCTAGCGCTGCCTTCCGTGATCCAATCGATACGATGGGCTCACCAGCCTGAAAATACCCAAAGCAGAGAATACTGGCTGACAGATACGAAGATCCGCATGATGGCCCTATTTAACACGGTAGCAAGTCGACCTGCACAGCATCTTGGGAATCAATTGTTTCGCGCGGCCTTGAGAATTTGAGGCTTTGCGCACGACTCAGTCCAACTCCTCCCAGGTAATTCTCTTGTGAGCTCACAGGCTTGCCAGTCTCCCGTTCCAACTGCCCCCTTGCATCGCCAGCGATCTATCCGCGCTTGCATCAGCGGCAAACTCTCAACGCTAGTGCAAAAGGCAGAAGAAGAAGGAAAAAATCGCGCAGAATATGCTCTTTTGCTCTTCTATTGAAACTGTCTTTACAAAAAAGCCGGAGCAGAGCTCCGGCAAAATACTATTTTCTGGAAATTAAGAGCTTGATCAAAAACAAAGCGCTCTCAAATGAGAACTTTATTCTCATTTTCTCCTCCTATTTAAAGGTTCAGGATGTTTTATCCCTTGCGAAGGGACATTACGCCTGTCCTTGGCGAGAAGACATTACGCCTGTCCTTGGCGAGAAGACATTACGCCTGTCCCTGAGCGAAGTGAACAACGGCACTGCTCAATTATTAATTGTATACCAAACAGAAATAAATAGTCCAGATCAAATTACTGACATTAACAACTGGTTTGACCAATGCTTCCCAAACTGATAGTCTGCAAAACTATAGCATAAGGAGCTACGATGAATGAACCACCTTCTTAGCAGTCACATTTTAAGAAATTTTTCTCCTTTTAGCCCTTAAAAGCTGCGCCTGCCTCCGCCTCTTCGCTCGTATCTACTGTGTACCAGTCGGACCCCATATGGCCTTTAGAAACGCAAAGATACATTCCCTTTCTGAGGTTGTTCTGGATTTTGGAAAAAATTTCCATCTCTACAAAAAGCTCGCTTGCTGGATCTCCTTCAACGTGTAGAAAATCTTCATCTATCCTCATAATTTCTTCATAAGTGGACTCTGTTTTATCTAGGTAGTACACCACAAAAAACCCATTATCAGTTTCCTGAACGATCCTGTGATAAATATTGAGACTTTTCTTCATGATATTTCTTCCGGTTTTTTAAGGAATCAAGAGATCGATAAAAAATTAAACCCCGATAAGCGCTCTGTATTGTTTTTTCAATTCACGCACTTTTTCATTGTCATCATTTCTGAATTCAAAAATTGTCCCAGGTGGGTTTCCTCGTCCATCAAAAAAATGCTGTTTGTTCGCTTGATTGAAAGGAACACTTCCTGAGAAGACATCAATAAAACGGCTAGCGCGTGGTGTATTGACTCCAATCCTCTCAGATTTCCTAACTTTCTCTAGAAAGAGAAGGACTTCCAGATCACAATATGAGTAAGCGTAACCATAAATTGTATCGAAATGGTTTCTATACTCTTTTGCCCGGTCATATTTCATCAGAAAGCTAATTAGCTCCAAATCAATCCTGCTCTCATATCTGGACTCCACAACACCCCAATTATTCACAATTTCAATGAGTACCGGCTTATATAGAGCAGGTAAGGGGTGGCCGTACTGCGAATGACCGGGAATATAGATGCGAGAAAAATTATAACCTGGAAAATCAAAGGTGGTTCTTCCGGCATCAATATCCATATTTCTCATCTGGAGAAGATATTCAGCCATTTGGAAATCGAATTGTTGGAGGGCTAAGACTACCGGATTTTCCTTTTTCGCCGCAGCTTCAATAAGGACATTGTTTAATCTCTGCTGGTCAATGTCCACCTTCTCTATCTTGATCTCATCAGCTCCCCTGCTTCTCAAGAAACGTACTATTTCGACTTCATTTAACAACATGGCTAGATGCAGAGCAGTGCACTTCAGCGGTAATTTAGGAGAATTGGTTCCAAAAACATCGAGAATAACAGCTTGCGCATTAACGTCTGCCCCGTGTTCCACAAGTAACCGTACTGAAGAAATATCACTGTTTTTGATGGCCGCGTGCAAAGCAGGAAGGCCGTCTGAGTTGTTACCATATTTGATCAAAACGTCCTGAATTCCTCGAGTGTCTAAAAGTTGAGCCTTCAATTCCAGAAGAATTTCTCTATTTTCTGCAAAAGCATCCCGAAATTGTTCTGCGGACTCCTTGTTCTCAGAAAGTTCACAGCGGAGAACATTAATCATTTCGTCATGTTTAGCGATTTCCTCTTGCAATTGAAAAGCTAACCCCTGGCTTGCTAGGACGGCAAATCCCAGAGATTCTGCAGCTTCTCTATTTCTTGAGGCTTCTCCTTGTAGCTGCTCAATCTGTTCCCTGTTTATGGAAATTCGTCGATGTAGGGTAGTGATTATCGAACGATTTCTTAAAATTTCCTCCCTATAGCAACAATTTCGCATTTCATATGCATGCTTATCATTGGGATTGTATAAAATTGCCATGTCAAAAAGCTTGACGGCCTCACGATATTTCCCCTCTTGGAACAGTTCCCAGCCTCGTTGTGTAAAGGCCAGCGCTTGCTCCAAAACACCTTTCTCGGATTGGCAAGCTACAACACTAGGGCTGAGGAAGAAAGAAACAGGTAAAACGGCGAAAAGAATCCAAGTAAATGCTTTGGGTTTCATTGAAAGCTCCTTAAAAAAGAGCAAGTATCCGAAACAAGGAAATTTGCTGCATTAAAAACGAATTTCTTTGCATCAATACTGATCTTACTAATATGAGCCAAATCGTTGGCTCATTTTCCGAGCAAAAAAAAACATCTGCTCTGCTCTCTATTAATTCACTGGCGCTTTCAGCGCCGACAGGAGTCCGCCTTCGGCGACCGGTTCGGCTGCAGGCAGCCTTCACTTCGACTCCCTGACGCGGGGCCAAACTCTTGGCTTGCTTTCCGAGCTAAATTAATTCACTGGCGCTTTCAGCGCCGACAGGAGTCCGCCTTCGGCGACCGGTTCGGCTGCAAGCAGCCTTCACTTCTCCTCCTGACATGAGCCAAATCGTTGGCTCATTTTCCGAGCAAAAAAAAACATCTGGCAAAGCCAGATGTTTATTTTGCTCGGAACAGGAGTCGAACCTGCACGCCATTGCTGGCAGGGGATTTTAAGTCCCCAGTGTCTACCATTCCACCATCCGAGCACAGAGATGTGGTGAGTGACTAATTTTACGATGTGTGCGTCAAAGTTTCAAGTGGAAAAAGGGGACCAGTGATGGTCCCCAATTTGCAAGATTAGAAGAAGAAGGAATCGCCGCCGCCTGGCAGTGTCGTAAAGTACGTCGATGCCAAGGAGTCGGAAGAGACGCGGTTCAAGGTAGAGGAATCAGCGCCTGGCTCATCTTGAGGAGGTTCTTTTTTCTCTGGCTTGGGCTTTTCTACAACTTCTTTGGGAGGCTGTTCGGCTGCTTCTTTTTCTTTATAGCGGCCAATAGTTTCTGAAATAAGCGTGGGAGGAGGGGGGATAAGCGTGGTGAAACTAGGAGATGAAACTTTCGCTTCATCTTCTGCACTACCACCTCCTTCTGTTTCTCTTTGGGGAGCTGCAGTTTCTTGGTCACTGGATTCTGAGGGTTTGCGGGCAGCCCAGTCAGAGTCATCACCGCCGCGGCGACGACGGTGTCTGCGCCTGTCGCGTCTTTTGTCCATGCGCGAGCCGATGGCGGCTTCCAGCACTGTTTCTTCTTCAGCAGGTTGCTCTTCAGCTGAAGCCGGTTCTGCTTCTTTGGGTTGAGGCTGCTCTCTTGGAGGTGGGCGATGCGAAGAATCTCTTCCGCCACCAATTTTAATGTTGCGCTCATGGCTAACATTTTTCAGAGCGACGCGCGTTTCTTTTGCTTCTAAAACTTCGTAATCAGAGACGGGAAGCAAGAACGGCTTCGGGCGTTCCATCGAGCGAAAAAAGAAGGCGCGTCCAAAAGAGACGACTTCCACTGCATCGACGTGGTATTCTTCTCCTCCCCCTTTGCTATTGCGGACGACGAGTTTGTGTCCGTCTCTGGGGGAGATAATGGTTTCTATGATAGGTTCTCGGGTAAAGTTCACGAGTCAAATCCAATGTTTTGAGGTTTACTGATTTTGATTCCCGGGGGAATCAGAGGTTACTTTTTTTCTTGGGCAGCCATGAATCTCACTAAATCGACCACGCGATGGCTGTAGCCCATCTCATTATCATACCACGCGATCAATTTATAAAAACGAGGATTCAACGCAATTCCTGCCCCTTTGTCGAAAATACAGGAGGCTTTAGAACCGATGAAGTCACTAGAGACCACTTCTTCATCGCAATATTCAACAATTCCCTTTAATGCGCCCTGTGACTCTTTCTGAATGACCTTGCAAATCTCCTCGTAAGAGGTGTCTTTGCTGAGCCTTACAGTGAGGTCGACGACTGAGACGTCGAGGGTAGGCACGCGCAGGGCCATCCCCGTCAGCTTGCCTTTGACTTCGGGAAGGCATACACCAACGACCTTGGCTGCTCCTGTGGAAGAAGGAATGATATTGGCGCTAGCAGCACGTCCTCCTCTCCAATCTTTCTTTGAAGGCCCGTCGACGGTGGCCTGGGTAGCGGTCATCGAATGAACGGTCGTCATCAACCCTTCTTCAATACCAAAATGATCCAGGAGTATTTTGGTCAAGGGGGCCAAGCAGTTGGTAGTGCAGGAGGCGTTTGAAACGACGGTATCTTTTTGGGGATCGTATTTCTTTTCATTGACGCCCATCACAAATGTCGGGACGTCTCCTTTGGCAGGAGCTGTAATGATGACGCGTTTGGCGCCTGCTGCAATGTGTTTCTGCGCATCTTCGAGCTGTGTAAAGTGGCCGCTGGATTCAATGACGTAATCGACACCGAGGGCCTTCCAGGGCAATTTGGAGGGGTCTTTTTCGCTGCAGACGACTGTCTTCTTACCGTCGACATCTAAGCTTTGTCCATCCGTATGTATGTTGAACTTGGGGCTGCGATGAACGGAGTCGTATTTGAGCAAATAAGCAAGGTTCTCGGGGGGAACGAGGTCATTAATGGCGACAACTTCAATCTCAGGATAACATTCGTGGATGATGCGGTAGACGATACGGCCAATGCGGCCAAAACCATTGATCGCGACTTTGATAGGCATATTAAACCCCTTATGGCGTGAAAGCTGAAGAATCTCGACTTTACAAAATCGAGTGAATGGTATCTTAAAATTTCAAGAATGTAAAGAGGGATTAGAGAAGCTATCTCAGTAAAAAAAAGGGCCATAGTCCGTGAGAACTATGGCCTTAGGAGAAAAAGTGAGCTCGTCGCTTAGAGGTACTCGATGTAGCACATCGGAGCATTGTCTCCAACGCGGAAGTCTTTCTTAATGACGCGCGTATAGCCGCCATTTCTCTCTGCAAAGCGCAGTGAAAGCTCGCCAAAGAGTTTGTCGATGACGCGTCTGTCTGTATTGTAGCTCTGTTTGTTGCCTGCTTTTGCGGCTCTTGCTTCTTTGGTGGTCAACGGGTTGTAGTTGATCATCAACTCAGCAATTGCACGTCTACGACTCGCCAAGGTATTCTTCTTGGCAAGAGTGATCATCTTGTCGGCATGGCGCTTCAACTGCTTCGCTTTGCGCTCTGTTGTTTCGATGCGTCCACTATCGATCAATGATTTAAGCATATTAGCAATCAGACAGCGGCGATGACTAGCTGTTCTACCAATTTTAAATGTGTCTTTTCCGTGTCTCATATTTGGGTTCCTGCTTTTTCAGTGATGTAATCTAGAATGATCTGTTTGACGTTGTCACGATTGATGCCGAACTTATTGAGGTCCATCCCGAGAGACAGCCCCATTTCTTCGAGCTTCGCTTTGATCTCGTTGAGAGACTTCTTACCGAAGTTTCTAAATTTGAGCATCTCAGACTCAGGCATCACAACCAGTTCTGCGATCGTTTCAATGTTCGCTCCAGAGAGGCAGTTCGTCGAACGTACAGATAATTCAATTTCATTAATTTTCAGAGCGAGCTTTGCCATCAGAGCATCGCGGTCAGTATTGAGCTCGACTTCACCTTGGTCGAAAGTCAAATGATGGAATTTGACTTGCTCGAATACCTGAAGATGCAAAATGCCAATCTGCGTCGCGAAAGAGAGAGCCTCTTCCGGAGAGATGCGTCCGTCAGTAGTGATTTCGAGGATCAAACGGTCGAAGTCGGTGTCTTGTCCTACGCGTGTGTTTTCAACGTAGTAATTGACGAGGCGCACAGGAGAAAATGTGGTGTCGATGACGATCTCGTCGACGCCTTTTTCATGCATTGTATGGCGCTCAGAAGGAACATATCCCCTTCCCATTGCAATTTTCAAATCCACGCGGCGCGTCATCGGCCTTGTGACTGTGAAAATAGGGAGGTCTGGGTTTACGACATCAAAATCAGAACCGCCCACGAGATCTTTTAGTGTGACGATGTATTGGCCGTTGTTCTTATCGAGAATATCGGGTGTGATGTCGAGGTTGCGAGAGATCACTTTCACTTCGCGAGAGCCGATCTCATCATCAGTAGGGAGCTTTCTCAATAAAGCGCTCTTCAGGCTCAAAACAATGTGCGTCATATCCTCAATGATGCCCTCTATGGCCATATACTCATGCGGCACGCCTTCAATGCGTACGGACATTATCGCCGGAGCTTCGAGGGAGCTCAGAAGAATTCTCCTGAGAGCATTACCAACGGTATGCCCGAATCCTCTTTCAAATGCTTCTGCGATGAAACGCGCGAAATTGCCGGAGCGACTTGTTTCATCTACTTTAATTTTTGTCGGCAACTCAAATTTGCCATACTTAACGGCCATGAATGAACTCCTGAAATTGCAAATTCCGTAAAATTATACTCTTCTTCGCTTGCGCGGACGGCACCCGTTATGTGGAATAGGTGTTTTATCTCGGATGATCGTAACTGCAAGCCCAGAACTTTGGAGACCCCGTACTGCAGACTCGCGTCCCGCACCAGGTCCAGAAAGATACACTTCTACTTCTTTCATGCCTGCGGACATCGCTGTCTTGGCAGCATCTTGTGCAGCAACTGTTGCTGCGAAAGCAGAAGATTTGCGCGAACCTGAGTATCCCACTTTGCCAGCGGATGCCCAAGAAATCACATTTCCTGTCAGGTCAGTGATCGCAACAATGGTATTGTTGAAAGTCGCTTTGACATGTGCGATGCCACTGGGCACATTGCGTTGAATCTTTTTTCGCGTTTTAGCAATGGTTGGCTTCTTTGCCATTGATGTCTTTTGAGAATCTTGCTTAGCCAAGGTTCACACTCCTCTATTTCTTTTTATTGGCGACTGTTTTTCTCTTACCTTTTCGAGTGCGCGAATTAGTTCGCGTACGCTGGCCTCTTACAGGCAGTCCCAGGCGGTGTCTCGTTCCACGATAAGAGTGGATGCTGATCAGTCGCTTGATATTATTCTGGACTTGACGACGAAGGTCACCCTCAACGAGATACTGGCTTGTCAGAA
>JAZJZV010000144.1:10317-11428 GCA_040389485.1 Chlamydiota bacterium | reverse complement strand
TTTCGCTAGACACATGGCGTCCTACGCCGTAGATATAGGTCAGGCTGATTTCCAATCTTTTTTTGTCGGGGATGTCTATCCCTATCACTCTTGGCATGAATGTATTCCCTTTTCAAAATTCGTTCAGAGGAATTTAACAGGTGTTTTCTTTATTTACAACTGTACTTTTGGTCAATAAACTCTTGCAGGGAAGCCCCCTGACAAGAAGTTGAATGATCCAATTAAACTTTTAACGCCCTCGAAGTTTTCCTCTTTTCATAAACCCTTCGTAGCGCTTCATAAGAAGATGAGACTCAATCTGTTTGGAGGTGTCAAGCACCACGCCTACCAAAATCAGTAAGGATGTACCCCCAAAGAAATAGGTGATTGAGCTATCCACACTTAAAATTTTTCCCACAACAGTGGGCAATATGGCGATCGAAGCGAGGAAAAGCGCCCCAGCAAAGGTGATGCGATTCATCGTCGATTCTAAGTAGTCTTGTGTTGGCCTGCCCTGGCGAATTCCTGGGATAAAGGCTCCATTCTTTTTCATATCGGAGGCGATTTGTTCAGGATGGAACTGGGTTGCCGTCCAGAAGTAAGTGAAAAATATGATTAGCAAAACGTATAGGATCATATAAACTAAACTTCCGGGCGAGATCGAACCTGCGATCTTACCAAACCATGTGCCTCTGCCCAAGAACTGTCCGATTGTCGCTGGGAACATCAATATCGACGTGGCGAAAATGACCGGTATTACCCCTGCATAGTTAATTTTTAACGGGATAAAGGCATTTCCACCCTGTACTTCCTGACGTCCTACCACTCTCCGAGCGTACTGCAAGGGGATCTTCCTTTGTCCCTGAATAATGAGTATCGTACCGATGATAATCATCACGAAAACTCCACTCAGGACGACAAGAGAAGAAAAAGTCAGCTGACCAATTTCCTGCGAATCGAGATTGAGCTGCCTTATCACAGATCCTAGCGTCGACGGTAGCGAAGAGAGGATACCGATTGTGATCACAAGGCTTATCCCGTTCCCAATTCCTTTTTCTGTAATCTGTTCACCAATCCACATGAGGAGCACAGTTCCTGCAGTCATTGTGCTGATAACGATCAGGAAAAAAAG
>JAZJZV010000144.1:4681-10307 GCA_040389485.1 Chlamydiota bacterium | reverse complement strand
AAAGCCATGGAAAGCCAAATGCATGGACATCGAGAATTTCGTTCACGATTATCCCTGGACTCCCCGCGTTCATCTGTACTGCATACTTGCCGTAAAGACCCGCTTGGAACACTGCCAGCACAACCGTCAGCATCCGTATCCATTTGCCCAGTTTGCGCCTACCCTGGTCAGGGTTCTCTTTCACTTCCCTCTGGAGGGAGGGAATTAGTGCCATGAGCAGCTGCATGATGATTGATGCAGAGATATAGGGCATGACGCCGAGAGCAATGACTGTCATTTGGGCAAATGCCCCACCGGAAAATACATCCATCAGCTGAAATAGGTTCTGTCCACCACCTGTGGCGTTCTTGAACAACTGTACAGCTGCTTCGCCATTGATTCCTGGAACAGGAATGTAGGCTCCAATGCGGCAAGCAACGAGCATCAGCAGAGTGAACACTATCTTCGCTTTCAGCTCAGATATCGCTAGAATTCTCTTTAGACCTTCAATCATCAGTCCTTCGCTTTTCAGTATGGAGGTGGAAGATCAGATTATCTACCGACAGGGACTACAGTATAGTTTATGCCCTGTTTCTTCAATTTTTCCACTGCACCAGCGGAAAAAGCTGCAGCCTCAATGGTGACCTTTTTAGTCAGCTCACCTTTAGAGAGAATCTTTAAACCAGCGTCAATGCGTCTAGGTGCCCGGCCTTTGAGTTGAAGTGATGCCAAATTGACAACTTCTCCATCTGTATAAAGGCGCTCAATCATATCCAGATTGATCGCAAAATCCACTTTTTTGAATCGGCCGTTCGTGAAACCGCGAGTTGGCAATTTCTTGTACAGGGGCATCTGACCGCCTTCCTGTCCATAGCGTCTCTGGTAACCTCTGCGAGCCTTATCTCCTTTATTCCCCTTTCCGCAAGTCTTCCCTTTTTTAGAACCCATGCCGCGTCCAACGCGTTTAGGTTTTTTTGTGGGGCGGTGTGAATTGCATAGCTCTGATAATTTCATCATACGGTTAGCCCTCGCATTTCCTTGTTCGCTTTACGATTCATCAATTGGCACAGCGCACGAATGGTGGCTCTGACCTGGTTGAGTGGGTTGTTAGATCCAAAGCTTTTCGCTACGACATCTTTCACGCCACCGAGTTCGAGTACTGAACGGACTTTAGATCCGGCAATCACGCCTGTTCCTTCGGGAGCTGGCTTTAGAAGAACTCTTGCACCATCCCATTCGACTTGAATTTCGTGTGGGATTGAAGTGCCTTCCATCTCAAAAGTCATGACGTTCTTGCGAGCAGCTTCGGTTCCTTTGCGAATCGCATCGGATACTTCATTTGCTTTGGCAAAACCAAAACCAATGCGCCCTTGTCCGTCACCGACGATAATCAGTGCGGAAAAACTAAACTTCCTTCCGCCCTTTACGACCTTGGAACAACGGTTGATATAGAGTACTTTTTCTTCGAAATCTGTCCCAAAATCTTCTGCACGTCGCTTAGTTTCTTGTTTTGACATGTCTTTTTCCCTGACTAAAATTGTATTCCTGATTCGCGAGCTGCATTTGCCAATTCGGCGAGCAAGCCATGGTACTTGTAATGGCCTCGATCAAAGACAAACTTTTGAATATTCTTTTGCTTGGCCGTTTCAGCAATTTTCATCCCGATCTCGCGAGCAGCTTCTTTGCTGCGCTTGCCCAGATCTTTATTGCGAAACTCTTTAGATACAGTTCCAGCGGAAGCAATGGTCACGCCTGTCTCATCATCTATGAGCTGAGCGCAAAGATGGTGATTGGATTTGAAGACTGTCAAGCGAGGCCTTTCGGTCGTACCTTTAACGTACTTACGCGTACTCATTTGACGTCTTTTTCGACGCATATTTCTAATTGAATTTTGATTTATCATAGTGCTATCACCTTATATCAAGCGCTTTTTGCTTTAGCAGCTTTTCCTGCTTTCTTGCGTACCTGCTCATTCTCGTAACGGATTCCTTTGCCTTTATAGGGCTCAGGGGGCTTCTTCGATCTAACTGTGGCTGCAAATTGACCGACGAGATGCTTATTAATTCCGGTAATGAGGATTGCAACGCTCTTTTCCACCGTCACATTTAGACCTTGAGGAATGGCAACTTTTGTTGGGTGAGAAAAACCGAGCTGCAAATCGAGATTAGTCCCTTGGACTGCGGCACGGTATCCGACGCCGATGAGGCTCAGCTTTTTCTCAAAACCTTTGCTAACCCCAATGATGAGGTTGTTAATCGAGGCGCGAAACAGGCCGTGGGTCGTCTTAGGCATCTTAACCTTTTCGTCTTTCAATATGACGAGGCGATTGCCTTCGATTTGAAGGGAAATGCCAGTGACCATTGGTAGGGACATATTCCCTTTTGGGCCTTTAACTTCAACGTTCCCTCCGGCGACTTTGACTTCGACCTTGTCGGGAATTACAATGGGAGTCTTTCCGAGTCGTGACATGCTTTTTTTACTCCTGTTATTTTACCAAACCAAGCACAGCAATTCGCCGCCAACTTTTTGTCTTCTAGCGGATTCACCATCAAGTATTCCACCTGGAGTGGATAGTATTGCAATCCCCATACCACCATAGATTCTCGGAATTTTTCGATAGCCGACATATCTTCTCAACGAAGGGGAAGACACGCGCTTAATTCCGCGAATAACAGATTCTCTACCTTGGTCGTATTTAAGAAAAATACGTCCTCTTCTGTTAGCGTCATCAATGATGTATTTGTCTACAAACCCTTGTTGTTGCAAAACCTTGATAATTTCAATTTTTGTAAGACTTGGGCAGAAATCGACAAAGCGGTGCTTTGCTGCCTTTGCATTGCGAATTCTTGTTAACAAATCTGCAATCGGATCATGTAATGTCATGCGTTCTTCTCCCTCAGCTATTATCTGCAGTTTTAAATGGAAGGCCAAGCAACTGAAGTAGTGCTACGCATTCCTCATCATTTTTCGCTGATGTGACGAATGTAATATTCATACCTTGCGTTCTTTTGACTTCGTCCAAATTGATTTCGGGAAATACTTGCTGCTCTTGGAGTCCCAATGAGCAGTTTCCACCACCATCACATTTAGTCGGGAAGCCACGAAAGTCTCGGATGCGCGGTGAGACAATGTTGCAAAAGCGGTCTAAGAAATCGTACATGCGCTTCTTTCGCAGTGTCACTTTTATGCCGATTGCCTGTCCTTCACGCAGCTTAAAATTAGCTACTGACTTGCGGGCTCTTGTCAAAATGGGTTTTTGACCAGATAAATTGGTCATTTCTTTGATGCAATCCTGGACTGCATTTTTATCTTTTGTCGCTTCAGCAATTCCCATACTGAGAACAATTTTCTTCAGCGAAGGGATCAGCATAGCATTGCTGTAACCGAACTTTTCCTGAAGAGCTTGTTTTACGGTTTCTTTGTAACGTTTTTGTAACCTAGACATTGCCTGCATCTACTCTATTTTTGTTTTCCAACTTGTCGGATGAGAACTTCTTTCCCACCATCGATATAAATCAACTCTTTTATCCCGTTAGGAGTCATGCGCACCTTCGCCTTAACTGGCTTACCACCAGCGTTCATCAAAGATACGTTGGAAATATGTATCGGCATTTCCATTTCGAGTATCTCCGCACCGGGCATTTTTTGTTGGCGCTTCGCATGTTTCTTACGGATATTCACACCTTGGACAATTACGCGCTCTGCACTACGGCGTATTACTTCGCCAGTTTTGCCGCGGTCATTGCCAGCGATTACGAGTACTTTATCACCTTTTTTAATCCATTTGCTCATCGTATTCTCCCTATATAACTTCTGGTGCTAAAGAACTGATTTTTACAAAGCCGTTTTCACGTACTTCTCTTGCAACAGGACCAAAAATTCGCGTTCCTTTGGGATTATTTTTGTCGTCAATAATCACGCAGCTATTGTCATAAAAGCGGAGCAAAGAGCCATCAACTCGACGAATATAACTTTTCGTGCGAACGATTACTGCTTTAACGACTTCCCCTTTTTTTACACTGCCTTTCGGATCGGCATCTTTGACAGCGCATACGATGATGTCGCCGACATGCGCATATCTGCGTTTGGAGCCCTTGAGAACTTTAAAGCAGCGGACTCGCTTTGCGCCTGTATTATCGGCAACTTCAAGTTCGGTTTCTTGTTGAATCATGAATAATCTCACTATTGTATCGAATCCGCTTCAGTCGATTCGATGTTTTATGCATTTCGCTTAAAGCGAACCCGTTATCTCTTCAAAAGCTGCAAGTTATTAAGCTAGAACTTCGATCACTTGCCATCTTTTCAATTTAGAAAGCGGGCGGGTTTCAACAATGCGAACGCGCTGTCCTTCTTGGATTCCAGGAATTTCGCAATGTGCATAGTATTTCTTAGCTCGAGTCACAACCTTTGAAAACTCAGGGTGGCGGATGACTCTCTCAACTTTAACAGTGACGGTCTTTTGCATCTTGTTAGAGACGACAAGGCCTTCTCGAACTTTACGATTTGTTTGTACGTTTTGTTCCATTGTTCCTTAACCTCTAGTTGTTGCTTCTTTTTCACGCATCACTGTCAGGACGCGAGCACGGTCTTTCTTCTTTTGGCGGACTAAGTGCGGCTTTTCCATTTTGCGTGTGACTTTCATTTCGTTGCGCAATAGAAACAACTCTTTTGACAAGTCTCGGTGTTGAAGAGAAAGCTCTTCTACTGTTTGGTCTCTTAAATCTTTTGCTTTAACCATTGTGTCCTACACTCTCTCTACGCGTTCAACAAAACGTGTCCGAATGGCCAACTTTGCAGCAGCTCTTCGAAGCGCGTTTTGCGCTAATTCTTTGGATACTCCACCTACTTCGAACAGGACTCGTCCTGGACGAATAACAGCAACCCAATGATCAGGAGCACCTTTACCTTTACCCATGCGAGTTTCGGCAGGTTTCTTAGATACGGATTTGTCAGGGAAGATCCGGATCCACACTTTTCCACGTCGGTTAAAGTAGCGGTTAATGGCAACGCGGCATGCTTCGATTTGATGGTTAGTGATGCGACCACGTTCTAACGCTTGCATCCCAAAATCACCGAAATCAATAAACGTTGCAGCTTTGCTAAGTCCAGCATGCTGGCCTTTTTGCATTTTTCTAAATTTAGTGCGTACTGGCATCAGAGCCATAAATTAGCCTCCTACTACAGCGCGGCCAGGTTGATCCTCGCCTTTATTAATCCAAACTTTTACACCAATCGAGCCATAAGTGGTCTCGGCACGGCCCATTGCGTAGTCAATATCCGCTCTGATCGTATGCAGAGGAATTCTTCCCTCTTTATACCACTCAGTACGTGCGATTTCGGCTCCGCCAATACGTCCGGAAATCTGAACTTTGATCCCTACTGCTCCGGCATCCATGGATGCTTGAATCGCTTTTTTCATGACGCGTCTGAAAGGAATGCGTCGTTCGAGTTGTTTCGCGATACCTTCAGCAACGAGTTTTGCATCGAGATCAGGACGTTTTTGTCGCGGATCGTCTGGATGTCCATGTACTCACGAACAGTACGGTTCGTGTAGAAGCAGGGACGGATACCCGGCTGCGGATCGCCCGGGGCGTCCGTTTCCGTGATGCCCGAGACGCGCTTTGTCATGGTTGGTAGGCGCACAACC
>JAZJZV010000144.1:0-4671 GCA_040389485.1 Chlamydiota bacterium | reverse complement strand
AATTTCTTTGCCGGTGAGCTTTCTGAGATCTTGCTTGAGAACATCGATCTCAGCGCCTTTTTTCCCAATGACTAAACCGGGCCTGGCAGTGTGGATCGTGACTTCAATCTTGCCGCTCATTCTTTTGATGGTGAGCTGCGATGTTCCTACACAGCATGGTTTTGTAATCAGAAACTTGCGAATCTTGTAGTCTTCTCCGACGAGGTCGCCAAATTCTTTCTTATTGGCATACCAAATCGAGCGCCACTTTTTGGTTCGTACAAGTCTAAAACCAACTGGAGATGTCTTTTGTCCCATTATGTCTCCTCAATTATTGTGTAGCCACGACGATTGTGAAATGGCTTGTTCGCTTCATGACTGGATGGCTTCCACCACGATTCTTAGGCTTAGAGCGCTTCATCGTCGGGCCCTCATCAACTCTTACTTCTTTGACTTTCAAATCGCGTCTTTGCACGTTGAGCTGCGTTTCAGCATTGGCAACAGCACTGTCGAGCGTTTTGCTCAAAAGGCGTCCTGCCTTCAAGTTGCAATACATCAATTGCGTAGTCGCGTCTTCGATACTGCGGCCTCTAATCAGAGCTGCTGCCAGCCTTGCTTTGCGAGGACTGATGCGTACGTATTTTGTTTTAGCAAATGCAGTTTGCATAGATTATTTTCCTTTTGCAGCTGCTGCAGGTTGAGCAGGAGCAGAAGATCCGCCTGCCTCCGCAACTTTTTTGGATCCATGTCCTTTGAATACTCGAGTAGGTGAAAACTCTCCTAAACGATGACCCACCATGTTTTCAGAGATGAAAACGCTGATAAACTTCTTTCCGTTGTGCACTTCAAAAGTATGTCCAATCATGTCAGGCAAAATCATCGAACGCCTTGACCAGGTTTTGATCAGATTTTTTTTGCCAGTTTGATTTTGTTTCTGCACCTTATCCAGCAAGTGGTGATCTACAAATGGCCCTTTTCTTAACGATCTTCCCATATGTTACCTTCTATTTCCTGCGATCTTTGACGATCAGTTTATTAGATTTGCGCTTAGATCGAGTGCGGAAACCTTTTGTATACTGTGCCCATGGAGTTTGTGGCAGGTATCCGTTATGCTTTCCTTCGCCTCCACCGTGTGGGTGGTCGACAGGGTTCATTGCAGTTCCTCGCACTGTAGGACGTATGCCCTTCCAGCGAGAACGGCCAGCTTTACCTTCAACGCGGAGATTGCGCTCTGGATTGGAGACGGAACCGAATGTGGCTCTGCAGTTTTCATTGACCATGCGAACTTCGCCCGATGGCATTTTTAAAGTGACATATCCATTGCTCTTAGCCATCAATTGAGCCGAGAGACCAGCAGAACGGACTAATTGTCCTCCATGGCCAGGCTGCAACTCAATATTGTGCACAACGGATCCCAAAGGCATTGCCTTCAGTCTCATAGAGCACCCTACATTGAATGCACCTTCATCATGGCAAGTAACAGTTTGTCCCACTTTGATCCCCTGTGGCGCAATGATATAGCGCTTCTCTCCATCTGCATAATTCAACAAGCAGATGAATGCTGTGCGGTTGGGGTCATATTCAACTGTTGCCACTTTTGCCGGGACAGCTTCTTTATCTCTCTTAAAGTCGATAATGCGGTAAAACTGCTTGTGCCCACCACCTTTATGGCGACATGTGATATGTCCATGATGGTTGCGCCCATTCGTACGCACCTTTTTGACGAGGAGCGACTTTTCTGGAGCTACTTTACCTTTTTTTGCGGATGTTAATTCATCTCGCGTTGTCAGGATCAAATGTCTTTGGCCTGCAGTCGTTGGACGGAATTGCTTTAACATAAACCTTCAGATCCTCAATTATACTTGCTCTTCAATGCTATCGCCGGCTTCTAACGTCACGATAGCCTTTTTAAAACCAGGTTTCATCCCTGAACGACCACGCATACGCCGTTGTTTCGGCTTTGTATTGATCGTATTTACAGAAACCACTTTGATTTTTCTTTCAGCGTAAATTTCTTCGATCGCATCAGCAATTTCGTTCTTATTTGCTCTCTTATTGACGATGAAGACGTATTTAGGCGTGTTGCATTTCTTTACGCTGGGATTGCTGGTGTTGCTTTGCAGCTGTCCGAGCACTCTTGACTTTTCAGTAATGTGCCTGCTTTCAATGATTTCAAATGGACTTCTTTTCTGCATAATTAACGCTGGCCCCCTAATATAACCTTAAGTTGATCTACCGCAGCTTCAACGATGACGAGATCGTGATTCACGATGACATCATAACCGCTGACGTTGGGCATGAGCATGAAGCCGCTTCTTTGAATATTGCGAATGCTGAGCACGAGGTTCTCATATTTTTTCGCTGGAGACTGCTGCTCCTCACCACTCATCGCAAACGCTTCCCCTAAGAACAGCACGCGATTTCCTGTCAGAGCAAGCTGACCGAGGAACTGGTGCATCATTTTCGTCTTAGGTTCATTGATGTTTTCTAGCTGCAATATGTGAATGCGGTTTTCTTTAATTTTCTCGACGATCAGATGACGGATTGCCGCCTTTTTCTCTTTGCGGTTGATGCTCACGTGCTGATCAAATTTAGGTTTAGGCGCATGGACTCTTCCTCCACCTTTGTACTGTGGAGCTCCAAGGTACCCTTGACGCGCTCTTCCTGTTCCCTTCTGAGGGTGCGGTTTTTTTCCGCTATGATTTACCTCGGCACGACTTTTGGTATTCGCTGACCACTGACGCGCGTTATTTCTAATTGCGACCAGGTAGTCCTTAATCATTTGAGAGTTGACATCTGATTCGATCAGATGGTCATCAATCGTTACTTGTCCTACTTCTTTTCCGGCCAGGTTGTATTTCTTCAGTAAAGCCACGGCTTACTCCTAAAACTATTTTTTCTTTGGGCTTTCTTTCTTAATTGCTTTGCTTACATAAACTAAGCCACCTCTTGCTCCAGGAATTGAACCCTCGACCAAAATGACCTGTTTGTCTTCATCTAATTTTACGACGCGAAGACTCTGCGTTGTCACAACTTCTCCACCCATGCGGCCCGCTTTTTTCTGACCAGGCAAGCAACGTCCTGGAGTTGAGCGCATTCCCGTAGATCCGCCATGCCTGTGAAAGCCTGAACCATGAGATGCTGGTCCACCTGCAAAGTGGTGGCGCTTAATCACACCCTGATACCCCTTTCCTTTTGAAACTCCTGCGACATCCACAAAGGCGGCGTCAGCAAAGTAGTTAGCACCCACTTCTTGTCCTACTTGAAAGGCTTCCGCACTGTCCACGCGAGACTCTGCGACGTGCACTCTTGGCTCTACCCCTGCTTTTGCGTAGTGACCTTGGAGAGGTTTCGAAACATTGCGCAGCTTGGAAGGCTTTACCTTCACTGCAGCCAACTGCACGGCTTCATACCCTTCCTTTTCTTTGCGTCTAACCTGAGTGATAATATTCGGTTCTGCTGAAATTACTGTACAGACAACATGATTGCCTTTTTCATCAAAAAGACGTGTCATGCCCAGTTTTTTTCCCATAAATTTCAAAGTCATATTTATCCCTTTTCTATATACAGATTATCGCTACTCTTCTAGATTGCGAGTGTAGCTTGCTACACTGCTTTCTCGATCAAGAACACTTTGGTTGCAGACCGTGCTTCGCCGATTGGCTAACGCGAGCTGATTCCTCAGATGACAGCGACAAGTAGTATACTAGCACGATGCTTTGTACTTGCTTGTTCGTTTGCCTTGTGAAATAAGGCTAAAGGGAAGAGGCTATCAAAACCTTTGATTTTCGCACAATCTAAATTTAATGAGCCCTGATCCTCCGCCTTTTTCGTGCTCGACCTCAAATCGAATATTGTCTCTCCATGCTTTAATAGAACACACAAAATGAGTGACTTAGGACGGTGAGTTTTGTAACGCTATTACGATGAGGGCAAGCAAAATGGCCAAAAAAAAACCGATGATTATCCATTCGCACCGCCTCAATTTTTCGCTCATTTTTCCCCTTCCACCTTAAATGTTGTCCGATATTGCACGGATGCGGCGAAAAATAGGCAGCCAACTCCCAAAATGGGCATCACAGCTGCGTTTAACGGTGAGGAAACGGCTGATAGGCCTGCCACGCTCAATACGCTTGCCGTGACAAAACTCACGTTGCTTGCCACCTTCATTAGCGACCAATTGACGATTTGACTGGGCAATCTTTTCTCTTGGGGATCTTGCACTGCATCCATTTTTTGCTTGTTGACATAGATGTCGTGAAACGCGATCGCAAGCTCGATCACGCCTGAGACCACCGAGGATCCATAACTTACTTTTTGAACAACTCCAGCCATCCTTCCCAAGGTGATTGCATTTGTTTCATGCAGCCAATGGGATAAATAGGCTATTGTCCCTGCTAAGTTAACACTATCTTTAAAGAGGTTGCTTCCTGCTAGGATCATATCCCGATTACCAAACCCCCCAGCACGGCTTTCCCGCAAGCGCTCATAGTTTCTGCGCGCACAATCGGCGACAAAGAGTCCATAAATTGCCATGACCGCGTTGACGACAATCCCGAATGGATCACAGCGGAGCGGTCCTCTGGCGCCTAGATTGACAAAACAACGTGCATTTTGAGATGCAGGTACTGACTGCGTCACGTGAGAAATCGTTGGGGTGATGATCATGGGTATTTATTCTTTAATTTTTTG
>JAZJZV010000143.1:0-10531 GCA_040389485.1 Chlamydiota bacterium | reverse complement strand
CTGTCGGATATCATGAACAACGCTTTTGTGATCTCCAATTTGAACAATGGAGAGTTCGTCATCGAACTCGAGAACCAGGCTTTAGGAAGGGTCACAGGAACTGGGCTTATCAATGAAAAACTGATCGCGTGGGAGTTTCGCGTGGAAGAGATCGGTTTTGAAGGGTTCGAGTTTTATGAACTGCAAGACGATCAAACCTACATCATGCGCGCTGAGTATGCGACAAACGATCAATTCCGCACTCTAATTCAAGGACGGGTATGGCAACAAACAAAGTAAACCGAGTGCTTGCGCTCTTATTCCTCTCACTCTTCGCTCTCACTAGCTGTTTTTCCCAAAGAACATACATGTCCCATCAGACCTACGATTCGATCAAAACGGGCTCCAGCGTCGCCGACCTCACTAATCAGGTGGGCAAGCCCTATGCCATGCATGCTAAAGAAGATGGTTCTGTTGAGTATGAATACATCGAGCGGATCGACAATGGCATCACCATCGTCGCCGAAAACCACTACTTCATCATCGTCCAGGACAATGAAGTCGTCGGCAAGTACATGACGCGCGAAACGCCTCCTGCCTACGACCTCATCTACCAGGAAGAGCCCAACTACCCCGGCTATCCTTCTGGGAGCTAGCGCTAGCAAAAGGGACAGCTTTCCAGGCTGTCCTTTGCTTAAATCATGAGCGCTCGCGGTGTCGTTTGGATCTCCTTGAAGATGCACCGGTTGTAGAAAAAAGATCAATGCAGTGTGATTCCGGCGTGCTCAAGAGCGGCACAAAATAGCGAGAAACTATCGAAAACATGGTGCTCTCCGAACAGAAGATCGCCCTGAGGACGGCCCGAGAGTGTCCATATCGATTCATAGACTTTATTCTTCACTGCTTGTGGCAAGTGGTTAAAGGCTTCTTTTTGGGATGATCTGAGAAGCAGGTCTAGCAATGTCAAGGAGCGAAGATCGTTATTGCGTTTATTGCGGGCGGTTGAATGATGAATCCTTTCGAAGCTGTGTGGGGTGAGTCCACCGAGTCCTGGTCCTACCATTCTCAGATCTCTCAGGGTTGGGTTCTTTTCACATGCATATGCAAGAACAGCTCCATCATCAGGGCCACCATATGACACATCGACCATGGAGCAGGTAGACAAATCTAAACTGGTTAGGCTAGTGTTATGAGTGAGTATGGTGGCTAGATCTGCCATAGATCCAAGTAATGTGTTTTCCTTCAAACTCAGCCTGGTAAGAACCGTGTTCACTTTAAGAGCCTCAGTAAGACATTGAATTCCAGGTCTTTCGGCATCGGGATTATCCAGTCCCCTGTTTGCGTAGTTGAGTACACCTCCTAAGACCTGGGCAAAGCGAGGGTCTGATCCAATGATGTGGTTATGGCCTACATCGAGTCTAGTAAGAGTTGAGTTTGATGTGAGAGCTAAAGCTAAAGATGACAAACCACTGTTCGAAATATTATTTTCAAACAAATCCAGGTCTGTGATGCTTGAATTAGTTGCAAGCGCCTGAGCAAGTCTAGTTGCAGCTGTAGAGCCTATGTTGTTGTTACGTAAATCCACGCAGGTAAGGGTCCTATTATGGGCAAAAGAGTCAAAAAGATGCCCTGCCCCGATGTAGTCAAAGTTTGGCGCAAAGCGGTTACTGTTATTTTCACGCAAATTAAGCACTGAGAGAGTGGAATTGACCCTGAGTGCCAATCCAAGCTCCTCTAAACCGCGATTTCTCAAGCTACAACTTGATAAATCAATCATGGTGAGTGTTGAATTGGTAGTAAGTGCCTGGGTAAGGGCTTCCATCCCAGTACCAACTCTGAGATGCGATTCACTCAGGTTCAAGTTCATGAGTATCGAATTCGTCCTAAGTGCTGTCGCAATACGTTGCATGCCAATATCAGAGAATTTATTGTAATTCAAACCAAGATCGGTGAGGGTGGTATTAACAGTAATTGCTTCCAAAAGCTGTTCTATTCCGGAATCACTTATTGAATTGGCCCCTAGCTTCAGGCTCCTGAGTGTAGAATTGGTGGTAAGCGCTAACGCAAGCTGTCCCGTTTCGTGATCACCGATGTTACATGCTCTCAAATCTAGATGTGTTAGCGATGAATTACGACTAAGCATTAAAGAAAGAGGTTCCACAGCCATAGGTCCTAGTCTAAGGAATGAATGAAAGAGAGTACGGAGGCTTAATTGGAGGCTAGTGATGTTTTGGTTGTTTGTAAGTGTTCTAGCAAGTAGTTCTGTTTCATAACCATTGTTGAGGCAATGGCACTCTAATAAACTTAGCTTGGTGAGGGTTTCGTTATGGTCAATGGCTGTTGTTAGTCCCCGTAGACCAAGTGGGAGCGCGTTTGAATCTATAGTCAGGCTAGTGAGAGTATCATTGCTCCCAATTGAATCGACCACGTGTTCGGCCGCTTCGGGAGTAGAAACAGTTAAACCAGTTCTATATGATGGATAAAATGTAGATGAACTTGATGCTGGAGTGGATGACGATGCCATAAAGACCCCTTTTAAAAATTTTGCTGATTTCCTTTATGTATATTTTACAATTTGCAATACTTGAATGAAAGTAAAAAAATATCTATATTTTATAGATGAGATCTATGAAAATGTTTTTTAATATGAATCAGTAGTTTTGATAAAGCTGAAAATATATTAAAAATTTAAGTTTGCAGCGAGCTCAAAAGAAGCTTTTGAACATCGAGCGGATCGATAATGGGAACGCCATCGTCGCCGAAAACCACTACTTCATCATCGTCCAGGACAATGAAGTCGTCGGCAAGTACATGACGCGCGAAACGCCTCCTGCCTACGACCTCATCTACCAGGAAGAGCCCAACTACCCCGGCTATCCTTCTGGGAGCTAGCGCTAGCAAAAGGGACAGCTTTCCAGGCTGTCCTTTGCTTAAATCATGAGCGCTCGCGGTGTCGTTTGGATCTCCTTGAAGATGCACCGGTTGTAGAAAAAAGATCAATGTAGCGTGATTCCGGCAAGCTCAAGAGCGGTACAGAACATCGACCAATCATCAAAAACATGTTTCTCACCAAACAGAGAGTCTTCTAGAGGAAAGTCTAAGAGTTTCCATATCTGCCAATAGACTTGATTCTTCAAATCTTGTGGCATGCGGTTAAAGGCTTCCTTTTGGAAGGATCTATGGATGAGCTTCTCCAACGATAGGTTGCGACATTCGTCGTTGTGTTGATTGTGCCTTAATGCTCTACGGCCGAAGAGCTTATTGTCCGATGGTGCCAAATTCAGATCCATTAGGGTTGAATTCATCCTATAGGCATCTACAACATCTCCAAAATGATCAGGGCTGATGCTAGCAAGCAAATCTAAAGTGGTTAGGGTAGTGTTAGAACGGATCAACCCGGCTAGCCCTTCTCGAGCATCATCTACCATATTTGCAGTCAAACTCAGCCTGGAAAGAGCCGTATTCACTGTAAGAGCCTGTAAAAGTTGATTTGCTCCAGCTGAGCGGATATTGTTACGGCTCAAATCCAGATGGGTAAGAGTTGAGTTCGTTGTGAGCGCTAAAGCTAATGGTGTCAAACCACCGTCTCTAATATCATTGGATTCCAAAATCAGCTCTGTGATGCTTGAATTGACCGTAAGAGCCAGGGCAAGTTTCTCTGCGGCCGTAGGGCCTTTGCCAATATGATTCATTGCCAAGTTCAAAGTAGTAAGGGTGGTATTGTGAGTAAACGAATCAAAAAGAAGTCCCGCTCCAACGTCATCTAAGCCTGGTTGCCAGGTCCCAAAGTTAGTGGCGCACATCTTGAGAATGGAGAGAGAGGAATTGACTTTGAGTGCTAGAGCTAGCTGTTCTAAACCGCCGGTATCGATATAGTTGAAGGATAAATCCAGCAGGGTGAGTGTTGAGTTGGTGGCGAGCGCCTGGGTGAGGTCATTTATCCCATCCCCGTCTGTAATTCCATAGGCAGCCAAATCTAGGGACTCAATTGTAGAATTTGTTCTAAGTGCTAGCGCAATCTGTCGCAAGCCATTATCTGTGAAATCATTTTTTCTCAAAGTGAGGTGGGTGAGAGTGGAGTTAATCGTAGCGGCCTGCATGAGTTGTTCAATTCCTGATTCACCGATGCGATTGCTTCCTAAATTCAGGCTTTTGAGGGTGGAATTTGTCGTAAGTGCCAGCGCAAGTAGTCCCGCTTCATGATCTCTGAGATTGCATTCACTTAAATCTAGACTAGTGAGAGGGCCATCTGTAAGCATAGGAGTGAGCGGTTCTATGGCTAATGGACCTAGAGCATCAGACAGTGCGCGTAGAATCTGATTAGAACGTAGACTCAATTGAAGAGAGGTAAGGTTGGGATTGTCCTTAATGGCTTGGGCAAGTTGTTCTGTTTCACGTTTGTCATTGAGACAAGCACAATTTAACAAGCTTAGGCTAGTGAGGGTCCTGTTGGAGGTAAGGGCTTGTGCAAGTCCCTGCAGTCCACCTGTAAAGGCATTTGAGCAAAACGTCAGACTAGTGAGATTGGCATTATTTCTAAGCGACTCGAGGGCGTGTGCAGCTTCTGTTGGCTCACGTGCGGTTAATGAGGTTATACTGTGTTCGTAACACGGGTGTGGTGTAGATGAGCTCGTTATTGGAGTAGATGACGTGGCCATAAGTGTCTCCTTGTTAAAATTTATGTCTTTGAAATCATTTTATATATTAAGCAATATGTATTTTACATGTTTGTTGATTTAATTGAAATGATTAAATAATTTATAACATTAAAGTGTTGATTTTATTTTTACGATTGACGTTCTTGTTAATTGTTGAGTATCAGTTGATTAGAGCTTGCCATCGGATCAGATTGACAATAGTCTCTTAGGGACGCAGCAGCAGTTGTGGTTTCCTTGGGATCCACTGAGGGGCTAATGCGCCTGTAGAACCGAAGAACATTCCAATGAAGCTCCCTGCGACAATATCAATAGGCCAGTGCGCCCGGCATAGGTGGCGGCTTAACCCTACAATTCCTGCAAGGGCGACAATGCATGCTTTAGAGGCAGTGCTTATATAGGGAGTATTCGATTTCTGAGAGTGCACGAAATCGAGGGCCAAGACAAACCCCACAGCAAGAAAGGCGCCTGTGGTATGTCCTGAGGGAAAAGAGTTGAGTCTGAGGTGATTGGGATAGGGACGAGGGGCTGAAATGATGTTTTTGACAAGTTTGACCACAATGTTTTGGATTCCGCTGACGGCACCAAGTGAGAGCGCTTCTTTGTGGTAGCCCTTGTAGAGCGCATGAAGTCCAGTGCCGATGGGGAGGGCGAACTGGGCGAAGTGTCCAAATGTGGTGAGGAGGGGGATGATGGTCATGGCAAAAAAAAAGGCGGGTCGTGAGACCCGCCTTTTGCAGTTATGCTTTGATCTTGATGTCGACGCCCGCAGCGACAGGAAGGACTTTGAGTTTGTCGATCGTGTCAGGTGTGGGGTTGAGGATGTCGAGCATCCGGATGTGGGTACGGATTTCAAACTGCTCGCGCGACTTGCGGTCGACGTGAGGAGAGCGAAGGACGGTGTAGATCTCTCTCTTTGTAGGGAGAGGGATCGGTCCTGCAATGCGAGCGCCAGTGCGCTTTGCTGTTTCGACGATATCGACTGCGGCGCGGTCTAGTACGCGCTGGTCATAGCCCTTCAGTCGTATGCGAATCTTTTGTCTTGATTGTTTTCCCATAGGATCTTTTTCTTTAGGTTATTTCTTTACAATTTCATCTTGGATCTTTTGCGGGACGCGCTCAAAGTGAGACGGTTCCATTACATATGTCGCGCGGCCAGAGCTCAATGAGCGCAGCTGCGTGGAGTAGCCAAACATCTCGCTGAGCGGCACTTCCGCTTCTACGATGACGACTGTCTTTTGCGTGGTCTGGTTCAAAATGCGTCCACGGCGTCTGTTGATATCCCCGATCACATCCCCCATGAACTGGTCAGGAGTTGTGACGACCACTTTCATGATCGGTTCTAGGATAATCGGGTTACACTTGCGCGCCCCTTCTTTAACAGCCATCGATCCGCAAATCTTAAAGGCCATCTCGTTTGAGTCGACCTCGTGGTACGATCCATAGACGATTGCCACTTTGACATCGACAAGGCCGTAACCGGCGAGAACGCCTGTTGCGAGTCCTTCGGTGATCCCTTTGATAACAGGAGTGATGTACTCCTTGGGGATAACACCGCCGACGATCTTGCTGACAATCTCGTTGCCCTTGCCTTTCTCGTTCGGCTCGATTTCGATGACGACGTGCGCGTACTGGCCGCGTCCGCCCGATTGCTTGACGTACTTCATCTCGTTTTTGCAAGGGGAAGTGATCGTCTCTTTGTAGGCGACCTCTGGCTTACCGACGTTAGCGTCGACATTGAACTCGCGCATCATACGGTCGCGGAGGATCTCCAGGTGGAGCTCGCCCATACCGGCAATGATCGTCTGTCCTGTCTCTTCGTTAGTCGTGACGCGGAACGTGGGGTCTTCTTCGGAAAGAGAGCTGAGGGCCAAGGAGAGCTTCTCGCGATCTGCTTTGGACTTAGGCTCAATTGCCATCGAGATTACAGGCTCTGGGAAGTCCATCTTCTCGAGGAGAAGAGGAGAGTCTTCTGAACAGAGAGTGTCTCCGGTGCTTGTGTATTTAAGACCGATGCACGCTGCGATGTCACCTGTGAAGAACTCTTCGCGGTCTTTGCGCTGGTTGGCATGCATTTCGAGGAGCCTAGAAACGCGCTCCCTTTTGTCTTTTGTCGTGTTGATGAGGTTCAAGCCTTTCGTCAACGTTCCTGAGTAAATGCGGACGAAGGTCAAGCGGCCGACGTACGGGTCGGACATGATCTTGAACGCAAGCGCAGCGAGTTTTCCGTCGTCGCGCGGCTCAAGTTCCATTGGCTCGCCGCTATCGATGTTGATCCCTTTGATCATTCCGCGATCGAGAGGGGACGGCATCCAGGAAACAATGGCATCGAGCAGTGGCTGGATCCCTTTGTTTTTAAACGCAGTTCCGCACAAGACGGGAGTGATTTTGTTTTGGCAAACGCCTTGACGGATCAATGCATGGATTTCGTCTGTCGAGATCGCATCGGGACTCTCGAGAACCTTCATCATGAAGGCCTCGTTGCTCTCATCGATGGTGGCGACCTCTTCGAGCATCTGCATGCGCAGCTGCTTGCTCTTCTCTACGAGGTCGGCTGGGATGTCGACGATTTCGTATTTAGCTCCCATGGTCTCGTCGAGGAACAGGTAGGCCTTCATTTCGATGAGGTCGACCATTCCTTTGTAGTCGCCTTCTGCGCCGATCGGGCAGTGGACCATGACGGCATTCGCGCCGAGTTTTTCCTTCATCGAGTCAACGGCCATGAAGTAGTCTGCTCCAACGCGGTCCATCTTGTTGATGAACGCGATGCGCGGGACGTTGTAGCGCTCAGCCTGACGCCATACGGTTTCTGATTGAGGCTGGACGCCTGCAACCGCATCAAAGACTGCGACGGCTCCGTCGAGAACGCGGAGCGAGCGCTCCACTTCAATCGTGAAGTCGACGTGGCCGGGGGTGTCGATGATATTGATTTTATGAGTTTCGCCTTTGCGGCCTTTCCAGTAGACGGTTGTTGACGCAGAGGTGATCGTGATGCCTCGCTCTTTTTCCTGTTCCATGAAGTCCATCGTGGCAGCGCCTTCGTGCACTTCCCCAATCCGGTGGAGTCTTCCAGAATAAAAGAGGATCCTTTCAGTCGTTGTGGTCTTGCCCGCATCGATGTGAGCCATGATGCCGACGTTACGCACATTTTTTAATTCATCAGTTTCCGGACGTTTACTCATAGCAGTTTTTCCCTCTTACCATTTGTAGTGTGCAAAGGCGCGATTCGCTTCCGCCATGCGGTGCGTATCGTCTTTCTTTTTGATGGTAGAGCCCTGATTGTTGTAGCAATCGATCAGCTCGGTAGAGAGAGCTTCTTCCATGGGGCGTCCTGCTTTATCTCTGGAATACTTGATGATCCACTGCATCGCCATCGCTGTGCGGCGATCTGGTGGGATCTCGACAGGCACTTGGTAAGTCGCACCACCAATACGGCGGGATTTGACTTCGAGTGCAGGCTTTGCATTCTCGAGCGCTTGCTCAAAAGCAGCAAGGGGATCGTCGGTTTTGATTTTCTTCGCAAATTTCTCAATCGCATTGTAAACAATGCGGCGGGCGAGTGACTTTTTGCCGCTGTACATGATTTTGTTGATGAACTTCGTGAGCACATAGCTGTTGTAGAGCGGATCTGGTTCCGTCTCTCTCTTCACAGCGCGTCTTCTTCTAGACATGGATACTATCCTCTTTTCTATATTCGTAAATAAATCCAGTTCACTTGCGTCATGAGCACATGCTCATAGCCGCGGCCCGCGATTGACTCTTCATCTGATTTTAGAAAAGAGACAACGGTGAGCCAGGATACCTATTGGCGAGGCATCCTAATATTACTTGGGTCGTTTTGCGCCATATTTGGAGCGCGATTTCTTACGGTCTTTTACTGCAGCGCAGTCCAAAGATCCGCGGACGATGTGGTAACGTACGCCAGGCAAGTCCTTCACGCGGCCGCCTTTGACGAGAACGATACTGTGCTCTTGCAAGTTGTGGCCTTCTCCGCCGATGTAGGCGATGACTTCCTGTCCATTGGACAAGCGCACCCATGCGACTTTTCGCAGCGCTGAGTTAGGCTTTTTTGGTGTTTTGGTCTTCACTTGAAGACATACTCCGCGTTTGTGCGGGCATCGCTGAAGGGCAGGAGATTTTTTCCTCTTACCTTTTGCACTTCGGCCAAAGCGAACTAATTGGCTAATTGTCGGCATTTTTGCCTTTCTCCTTAGTTGGTTTCGATCCATGGTGTCGATGGGATAGGTTCAGTGTCAGTCCCATTGCGAACATCCAAGGAAATATAGCCTCTTGAGGGATTTATTTGCAAAATCAATTTTGCCCTTTTCCTGTATAATTGTTTTTTAAAATGAGAGATTTGGATAAATAGGGGTTTTAGAGTTAAGGAGTATCATGAGGCTGCCGCGAGCAAGTATTTTTGTCGTCCCCATCTGCGCACTGCTGATTTTGCTATCGCTGATGCCCTTTCAGCTCAGGACCATCGATGTCCGTGCGAGCATGGATGAGATGTTAGCTTATCACGTTGAGTACAAAGAATTTACTCCCATGCTTGCCAAGCGATCATTAAAAATTTATTTGGAGCAGTTCGACGGTGAAAAAGTCTATTTGCTCTCTAATGAGGCGAAGCCCTATCTCGATCCCAGCGACAGACAGCTCAAGTCGGTTGTTCAAGCGTATCAAAAAGATGACCTCTCGGAATGGCGCGCCCTAAACCAGGTGGTTCAGGGAGCAATTATGAGGGGCCGTGCATTGAGGGCGCAAATTGCCCAGCAGCTGGCCTCGAGCAAAGAAGCTCCTAAAATGGTCTCCATCGAGGGGTATGCAGACTACGCCTCAAGCGAGCAGGAACTAGCCTCTCGCATCCGCAACATTTATACGCGCATTCTTTTAGCGGAGATGCGCAATGCTCCTACGAAAGAGTGGACTGCCGAGCGGAAGCAGAAGGTCTTTGCTCTTTGGGAAAAAAGATTTAACAGAGTGGAAAACTCTTACCTCGCGATCGATCCCAAGGGGGCGAAGGTCTCGCCTCAGATGCTGGAGCATTATCTTGCGATGCATAGCCTGAAGGCGATGGCAAAATGTTTGGATGCCCATACTTCTTATTTTAGCCCCGATGAGGCGATGGAGATGCGCACGAGCTTGGAGAAGCAATTTGAGGGGATCGGCGTCGTTCTCCGCGAGGGGATTGATGGGGTGGTCATTCAGGGGTTAGTGAGAGGAGGTCCTGCAGAAAAATCGGGAAAAATTGCCCCGGGGGATCTGATCGTCGACATTAACGGCGAGTCGATGTCCAATGCGACCTACGAGGATATACTTAAGAAGCTTCAGGGGGAACGAGGGGGAAGCATCCAGCTGGGCCTCATGCGCTCAGATACTGGCGACAAGACCACTTTTCACACCGTCGTCCTAAGACGCGAAAGAATCATCATGGAAGATGAAAGGGTCCGCTACACCTTTGAGCCGTACGCTGATGGCATCATCGGCAAATTGATCCTTCCTTCATTTTACGAGAGTGCAGATGGAGCGGGATGCGAAGAAGACATGCGCCAAGCGCTGCGCGCCCTCAAGCAAAAGGGAAACCTTCTCGGCCTTGTTCTCGATATGCGGGACAACTCGGGCGGCTTTCTCAACCAGGCAGTGAAGGTGGCCGGCCTGTTCATTTCGAGCGGCGTGATCGTCGTCTCGAAGTACTCCCAGGGTGAAGTGCAGTACCTGCGCGACTTGGACGGACGGTGCTACTATAATGGGCCCCTTGTCATCCTGACCTCAAAAGCCTCTGCTTCTGCGGCGGAGATTGTTGCCCAAGCCCTTCAGGATTACGGAACGGCGCTCGTCGTCGGCGACGACCGCACCTACGGCAAGGGAACGATCCAGTACCAAACGGTCACGGATACGAA
>JAZJZV010000142.1:3720-6487 GCA_040389485.1 Chlamydiota bacterium | reverse complement strand
ACTCGATGGCGATGACTGGTTCCCACACGAATACGTTCTAGCCAAACTCAATGAAGTGTACGCAGACAAAAACGTCTGGGTCACCTATGGACAATTCGTCTACTACCCCTGTAACACACCTGGTTGGGCTGCAGAAGTACCCGAAAGCATTATCGCACAAAACGCCTTCAGAGAGCACACCTGGACAACGACCGCATTGCGCACTTTTTACGCTGGACTATTCCACAAAATTAAGAAAGAAGACCTGCTCTACGAGGGAGCATTCTTCCCCATGTCGGGAGACCTTGCCTACATGTGGCCCATTTTAGAAATGGCAGGATTCCACAGCCGCTTCATCCCTGATGTCCTCTACGTCTACAACATGGATACCTCAATCAACGACATCAAAAAAGATCCCGACCTCCAAAGACACCTCGGTTTGATTACCCGAGAAAGAAAAAGATACCAACCGCTCAAAAAACCTTACTGAACTTGCTATGAAAATTTACACACTCATCGCTCTTGTCCTCTCTTTGTTTCTCACGAAAAATGCCCAAGCGCAAAATGAAGAAAAACCCTTTGTCGTTGTCATCCCCTCCTACAACAACAAAGACTGGTATGAACAAAACCTCAAATCTGTTTTTCGCCAAAAATATGAGAACTACCGCGTCGTCTATATCGCCGACGCCCCCACAGATGGCACAGACCGTCTCGTCAGAAAATTCGTAGAAGAGCAGGGACAAGAAGACCGCTTCACGCTACTCGTCAATCGCAAACGCTCAGGACCGCTCGGTTGTCTTGCTCGGGCGATCTTTGCCTGCGATAAATCGGAAATCGTCGTCGACCTCGACGGAAATGATTGGCTGGCGCACGAAGAAGTGCTCTCCCAGCTCAATGAAGCGTATAGCGATCCCAATGTGTGGGTCACCTACGGACAATTCTCTACGTGTCCTGCCTACAACAGGGGATTTGCCTTCGAAGTTCCTCAAGAGGTTCTCGAAAACAACACCATCCGCACCTTCGGAGGAGCCACCACTCACCTCAAAACTTTCTACGCCGGTCTTTTCCAACGGATCCGCAAAGAGGATCTGCTGTACGAGGGAAAATTCATCTCGAAGGCCTATGACCTCGCCTATATCATCCCCATCATGGAAATGGCAGGCACACATAGCCGCTACCTTTCTCAGGTCCACTACATCTACAACAATAGCCATCCTCTCAACGATCATAAAACCTCCGGCGAGATGGAAACCGAGATGGACAGACTCATCCGCAGCAAGGAACCCTATGACCCGATCGACGCATCCTTTTTAGAAGTCGATTACATCATGCAAAACCACCCTTTCTATGAACAAATAGCAGACATCTGCCACCCGACTTTGCACGACTACCACTTCTTGCAAAATTACCTCTCCTATGGCCGCAGGCCCAACCTCGAGCGATTAGAAGACATGTATAACGCCATGAGAGGAATCTGCTTCATCGGCGACACCCCCGAAGAGTTTCCTCGCAAAGGGATGTTCGCCGTCAACTGCGATGAAAACGATCGTGAAAACTGCATTCTCGTCTATGCCACCTTCAACCGCAACTATCCCATGGGCCTCCAGAGACTGATCACCCTCATCAGAAATTCGAACTACAAAGGGCACATCCTCTTCCGCCTCGGAGGTTGGCCCAACGTCGAGAATGGCTCACTCATCCTGTCCCACGTTCCCTACGCATTCAAGGCAAGCTTTTTCAAAGAAGCCCAAAGCATGGGATTCAAACGCGCGCTTTGGCTCGATACCGCCGTCGTTCCCCTCGTCAGTATGAACACGATTTTCGAGAAGATTGAAAGCAATGGACACTTCATCATGGGGTGCGATCAGATCATCGGCCGCTTCTGCAATTCAACTGCAGCTGCCTATTTTGGGATGACTCACGAGCAAACCTACGACATCCAGTCTTGTTCCGCAGGTCTGTTTGGAGTGGACTTCACTCAGAAGATCGGAAAATCACTCCTCGATACCTGGTACCGTGCAGCGCACGATCCCGACGCCTTTTTCTCAAGCCGCTCCGATCAAAATGCACTCTCGATGATTCTCTACCAGAACAACGTCGATGAGTACACAAGCATGGATCTGATGCCCCATAGCAAACAAGAGATCAAACCCAACTCTCTGTTTTGGCTCGACAGAGAATTCGTTTTCTTTAGATAGGAGACCACACGAATGAAAAGCTTACTACTGACACTTCTCACCTTCATCTCCACCGCCTATAGCGGTCACTATAAGCCGCTCTATGACCTCAATGAGCTCGATCCTAACAACCCCATCCCGCAGGCCCACAGAACCTCCACAAACGAAAAGTCGTTTGTTTTCGTCGTTCCCTCCTATAACAATAGCGAGTGGTACGAATACAACCTCGACTCCATCTTCGCCCAAGACTATCCCCACTTCCGGGTGATCTACGTCGATGACAACTCTCCCGACGGAACAGGCGAACTCGTCAGAGCTTACGTCGAGAAAAAGGGATGGAGCGATAAAGTGACCCTCATCTGTAACACAGAAAGAGTCGGTGCACTCGCCAACCTCTACCGCGCTATCCACCTCGCAAATCCCACCGAAATTGTCGTCAACCTCGATGGAGACGATTGGCTGCCGCACAAAAATGTTCTTAACCGACTGAATCAGGCCTACAAAGATCCCAACGTGTGGCTCACCTACAGCCAATTCATCTATTGGCCCAGCTATGAAATGGGAATTGGCGTAGAAATTCCACGCGAAGTAATGGAAAACAATGAATTCCG
>JAZJZV010000142.1:0-3710 GCA_040389485.1 Chlamydiota bacterium | reverse complement strand
CTACACGCGGGGGACGACGGCACTGCGCACCTTTTACGCCGGTCTTTTCCACCGCATCCAAAAAGAAGACCTTTTTTTCGAAGGGGAATTTTTCTGGGTAGCCTACGATCTGGCCATGATGTTTCCCATGTTAGAAATGGCAGGGACGCACATCCAGTACATCCCCGACGTCAGCTACGTTTATAACTACAACACACCCATCAACGATGCCAAAGTCCACTTCGAAGAGCAGGCTGCTGCTGACCGTTACCTGAGAAGACAATCCAAATACAAACCCATCTTCCACTTCAATCAAAGCGGCCCTGAGAAAAAAATCTACATCACTCCCGGCTACTGGGGAGAGCTTTTCTCCATCGACAACCCCTTCTTTAATCGCGACAACTGCCTCGACGTCATGTACCAGCTCCGCGAGAGAGCCAAGGAACATGGCTATTCACTCATCCAAGCAGATTCTATTGAATCCCTAGATGACTTTGAGTACCTCATCCTCTATGAGGTCTTTCCTGAACAGCTGCCTTATTTAAAGAAGTATCCGAAAGAAAAATTGATCCTCTTTTTGTGGGAACCCCCTTCTGTCATTCCAGAAAACTACAACCCAGAGTACCACGAGTACTTCTCCAAGGTGTACACCTGGAGGGATGACCTCATCGACAACAAAAAATACTTCAAGTTCCACTACCCCGTCTACCGGCCCATGATCAAAAATCCCATCGACTTCGAATGGAAACGGTTTTCCACACTCATCGCCTGCAATAAAAACTCCGATTATCCAACAGAACTCTATTCCCAGCGTTGGAACGTCATCGACTACTTTGAGGACATTAAGAGCGACGATTTCGATCTTTTTGGCAGAGGCTGGCCCAATTACCTCAAAAACTACCAAGGGTCCATCGATAAAAAGGTGGATTTTCAAAAGTACTACAAGTTCTGCTTTGCGTATGAAAACGTCAAAGCCATCCCCGGCTATGTAACAGAGAAGATCTTCGATTGTTTTCAAGCAGGATGCGTCCCCGTTTATTGGGGAGCGCCTAACATCGAACAGTACATTCCCAAAAACTGCTTCATTTCCCGCGAAGATTTTGAGAGCCACGAAGCGCTCTACCATTTCCTCAAGGGAATGAAGAAAGAGCAGCACGAAGAGTACATCCGCAACATCCAGCAGTTTTTAGAAACTCCTCGCGCTCACCGCTTTTCCGTTGAGCATTTTATCGACAATTTTATGGAACTCATCACAACACCTGCAACGTAAGGATTCTGAATGAAAAAGCTACTTCTTCTTGCATGGCTGCTCGTTGCCTCCCATCTTTCCTTCGCTTCCGAGAAGCCCAAAGTCTGCTTGAACATGATCATCAAAAACGAAAGCCACGTCATCACCCGATGCTTAGAGTCTGTCAAGCCTCTCATCGACTACTGGGTCATCGTAGACACCGGATCAACTGACGGGACGCAGGACATCGTGCGAGAATTCATGAAGGACATCCCCGGCGAGCTCCATGAGCGCCCTTGGATCCATTTTGAACACAACCGCAACGAAGCTCTTCAACTCGCAGAGTCAAAGGCTGAATACCTCCTCTTCATCGACGCCGATGACATCTACACCTATGATTCTGACTTCGTCCGTCCTGAATTCAATAGAGACGCCTATTCTGTGAAAATCCGCTACGGAGGTCTCACCTACTACCGCGTCCAGATGATCCGCGCCAATACGGGATGGAAATGGGTAGGCGCCGTCCACGAAGTGCTTGTCGCCCCTAACATGGGCGATCAAGCGATTCTCGACGGAGTCACGATGGTCATCATTGGCGGCGGAGACCGCTCCAACGATCCTAAGAAATACCAAAAAGATGCCGCTCTCCTCGAAACAGCGGTAGAAAGGAACCCCTTCTGCACCCGTAGCGTCTTTTATCTCGCCCAAAGCTACCGCGATGCCGGCATGCTTGAAGAGTCGATTACCAACTATGAAAAAAGAGTGCGCATGGGCGGCTGGGATCAGGAAGTTTTCGTCTCCCTCTACCAAATGGGCCTCATTAAAGAGTCCATGGGTAAATCGGAAGACCAAATCGTTCAAGCCTATACAGATGCTTTTACTTTCCGTCCAACCCGCGCAGAACCCCTTTACCGCCTGAGCGCCTACTACCGCAAGCATGACAATCATCTCCTTAGCTACCTCACGGCAAAGCATGGACTCAGCCTGAGAGAACCCAATGATCCCCTCTTTGTCGAAACATGGATCTATGATTTCGGACTCCTCTTCGAGTTTTCTATCTCCTCTTACTACGTTGGAAAATATGAAGAGTCCTACCGCGCTTGCAAAAAACTGCTTGCCCGCCCCGATCTTCCTCCATCCATCCGCGAATGCGTGGAAAGGAATATCCAATACTCCATCCCCAAAGTCCCCCACCTCGTTAACGCGGCACCCTAATGCGAAAGATCCTCACATGTCTGTTTCTTTCGATGACCGCCCTGAACGGGCTAGAACTCAACCGCGTCATCCTATCGACAAACGATGACCCGCTCTACATCGAGTTCTGGCCCGTCGTTGCCCCGATCTGGGAAGCAATGGGCCTCCGCCCCACCCTAGCACTCATTGCCAACGAAGATTGCCCCATCGACACCTCCATCGGCGACGTGATCCGCTTTGCCCCCATCCCCGGGGTCACAGAAGCACTTCAGTCCCAAGCCATCCGCCTTCTCCTTCCCATCCTCTACCCGGACGAAGGGTGCCTTCTCTCTGACATCGACATGATCCCGATCTCCAAATCCTACTTCGTCGATAACGCCAAGGACTGCCCCGACGACACCATGCTCATTTACCGCGACAAGGCCGACGAGTACCAATTTGGAAGATTCCCCATGTGTTATGTAGCTGCTAAAGGAAGGGTCTTCGGAGAGGTGTTTGACATCCAGTCCGCAGATGACATCCGTCAGCAGCTCATCGAGTGGTCAGAACTCGGCTACGGTTGGAACACCGATGAGATCGTCCTTTCCTCCCACGCCCTCTTTTGGGAGCAAAGCCGAGGAGGCCATCTCATCCGCCTCGGACATAGCGTCTCTGGCCGCCTCGACAGATCTACTTGGTTTTCCGACATCCCCCACCTCGACATCACCAACTACATCGACTGCCACAGCCCCCGCCCCTACACCCAATACAAGCCCATCCTCGACCTCCTCATCACCGAAATCTTTCATGAGCTAGCTCTAGAAAAGAATTAGTCTTTGATCAATAGAGTTAGGGAAGCGCTACATTATGCCAAAAAATTGTTCCCTGTTCCTGACTAGCATGCAGGAAGCGCGATCTTAATCCCTAAAAGATTGACGGGGGAGGCTGAAACTGATATAAATAAGATATGGCCGAGTGGCTTTTTTGGTAAAACCTGCTCTTCTCGTGGGGACGCGGTATGCTCGGCCAACCATCTTCAATACTCAAACCTGATAGAATTATGGTATACACTTCCTCTCTCTTCCGCCGGCTCTTCCTCCTTCTGATGATTTTCTGCTTGACGAGCTGCGAACATAAAATGGTCATTATCAATGATGTAGGTGAAAGAGAAGCGAATGAGATTATCGTCTTTCTCGCCAGCAAAGGTATTCCTGCCGACAAAACGGAAGCCACCAGCACAAACCCCACTGCAACAGAGGGCGGCGCGAAATGGAATATTTCCGTCGAATCAGAGCAATCGACCCTCGCCATGGCCTACCTCAACCAGAAC
>JAZJZV010000141.1:3687-5306 GCA_040389485.1 Chlamydiota bacterium | reverse complement strand
TCTTTCGTCTTCCTCATCAAACATCCATTCGGAATCGTCTTCTTCGTAATTCTCATCGAAGAATGAGGATAGCGCTGTAATGCGATCCGTGATTTTCTGGATTTTTTCAGTGGTCAGAATTTCCTCTTCGCGAGAATGATCGGGATAGACCACCTGAATGGAACATTTGCCCGAATCGAGCAATTCAGAAATGTAGGGATAGAGCTCCTCCGATTGGATACCGCTAATCACCGACTCAGATGCATTTAAGAAAGCCGCGTGGTCAAAGCACTGATCAGATCCCATTAAAAACTGATCGACGTAATAGGAGGCGAGAAAACGACTGTCAGGATCGTACGCACAAGAGCTGAGGTACTGAAGGTTTTTTTGCGCATTCCTTTTGGAGACGAAAAACTCCTCTTCAGAAAATCCGTCGTTGCGAATTGCCTCGATCTGCCAAAGCAAAAACGACAGAAGGTTTTTAGACACTTCCTGGGAAGCGACGGCATAACCTGTCACAGGATAAAAGAAGCGGGGGTGAGGATGGACCCATCCCTCTTCCTGAAAACGGGAGCAGCGCTCCATCCTATTCTGTAAAATGTCCTGCAGCAGCAAGCACTTCCAACCTTCTTTGAGATCGGCATAGGTGCTGAACACGAATTTGGGATTGGGGATGGAAACGCGCAGTCCGACGTCCCGCATGCTTCTATCGCGTGACACTTTAATGGGCATATACCCCTCTTCCAGGGCTGCAGCATCACTTCCCACCTCAATGTTCGAGAAATGGTGGTCGATCATCTCCTGCATTTGCTCGGCAGGAAAATCTCCAACGGCAACAACTGCCATCTCATTAACGGAAGCATCGCGCAAACTGGGCAAACTCGAGCTGAAAAAGCGTTGGCGGACTGGTTCAGCAGGGTGCTGATGGATCTCCCGTTTCGCTTCTTGCTGGCAAAAGGAAAAAAATTCCTCCACCTGACTCAAGTCATCGACTCTGCCATCATAGACGTAAAGAACGTCATCAAATGGCGCTCTGCGAAGCACAACCCTGACAGAGCCATGTCTGGGGCTGCGCAAATCTTCTTGAATAAACGTTTTCACGCCATTGGCGAGCGCACGTCTTTTGACCTGCGTTTCATTAGGGATCTGCTGATCCATTTCAATGCGTTGTGCATTGATACAAAATGCACATGCTGCGAGTCCAATCACATGAGTTAGAGAAAGTTTCATCAATTATACCTCTTGACCGCTCCGTTCAGAGCCTGGCCGTCATAAATTTCTAGAAAAAGGATATAGTCAATTACTTTCATTCCATTCAACTTTTTTCTAAAAATACTTTTGGCTTCAGGAGAGCAGCAGTCTCTTACAACTGGAATTAAAATAATTAATTTATAGAATGAGGTTGTGAAACCGGAAATGAGGGAGGGTAGGCGCATGCGCCTGAAGATCTTTTTATTTGGTGAAGCGGAAAAAGGGGACTACTGCACACCCTTTGTGTGCAAGTCTTTGCCTCAGCTCGCAGACACATTTGGCAATCCCCCAGAAGAGAGCCGCGGCCTGATGTATGCCGTGCAGGCGATCCTCTACGAAAGGGAGCTGATCTATTTTCGCGTCAAAGAAGAGGGATTTAGCATTAATGA
>JAZJZV010000141.1:290-3677 GCA_040389485.1 Chlamydiota bacterium | reverse complement strand
TACATGCGTGGAATTAAGCTTCTCGGAGACAAAGAGGTCTATGGAGGCCTTTCAGCCATTTGCATGCCAGGGGTCGGAGATGCAGAAATCATCGAAGCGACAACTCCTATCTGCACCCTCCACAAAAGCGTCCTGATCACCTCAGAGAACGACCTCTACGACTTCATTACCCACAATCAAGCTAAGTAGACGTTTTTAAGCTAACAAACGCAAAGCCGCAGAGACGCAAATTAGCGACTTGGCGCCTTTGCGTTTTCTAAGAGCTTAAGTCTATTTGAAATAGACGGTGAGACCATCCTGCGTCGGCTTCATCGCCTTTGATCCCTGCTTCCAGTTTGCAGGGCAGACTTCCCCATTGGATTCGAAGAAAGCCAGGGCATCCACCATCCGCAGAGCTTCCTCAACAGAGCGGCCGAGCGGCAAATCATTCACGAGTTGATGGCGCACCATCCCGTGTTTGTCGATGAGGAATAATCCGCGGTAAGCAATCCCCTCATCTTCCTTGAGCACCTGGTAGTTGCGCGCAATCTGTTTATTGAGATCGGACACGAGCGGGTATTCGATTCCCTCAATCCCGCCCTTGTTTTTAGGCGTGTTGAGCCAAGCCAAATGGGAAAAGCAGCTGTCGACAGAACAACCCACGACCTGTACACCTTTTTTCTCAAACTCAGAGAGCTTGTCCTGAAAAGCGTGGAGCTCGGTAGGACAGACAAAAGTAAAGTCCAAAGGATAGAAAAAAAATAGAACGTATTTCCCGAGAAAATCTCTCAAGGAAAATTCTTCAATGATCTCTCCATCTCTAACAGCCTTGGCTGTGAAATGCGGAGCAGTCTTCCCAACGAGCGAACTTGTCATCTTTTTTTCCTCATTCATTTGCATGTGATATCCACTGTTCCCGGCCAATCGTAGTCGGATCGCCATGGCCGGGATAAACGATCGTATCATGTGGCAGACGCGCCAATCTTTTCAAGGACTCCCACATCAAAGCAGGACGCGCCGTTGGAAAGCTCAAATTTCCAATCGTACCGCGGAACAGCGTATCCCCTGAAATCAATACTTTTTCCTTCTCCAGGTAAAAACAAACGCCACCCGGCGTGTGTCCCGGAGTGTGGATCACTTCGATCTTCAGATCGCCAATCGAGATCATCTGGCCGTCTTTCAAAAAGTGATCGGGTTTGACGCCTTCGATGGGAAAATACAGGGGCAAGCCGTCAGATCCTGGCTCTTCAAGATTGCCGGCATCCGCATGGTGTACATAGACGGGAGCTTGCGATTTTTCTTTGAGTTTGGCCACCGCAGCTGTGTGATCCCAATGCGAGTGCGTCAACAGAATCTTGTCTAAACGAGCGTCATGCTGGTGAAGATGTTTCACAATCCACCCTACGCTCTCAAAGGGAACATCGATAACGGCAGCTTGGCGCGTAGTAGGGCAAATCAGGAGATAAGTGTTGGTTTCGGCGGGACCTGAAGAGTGAACTTCTAATATCATGGGCGCTATTGAAGTGTAAATGCACCGGAGAGGATTCGAACCTCCGACCTCCCGGTTCGTAGCCGGGTGCTCTATCCAGCTGAGCTACCAGTGCATAGGGGCCTCCCATTCTGACGATTCCCCTAATTAATGACAAGGAGAGAGTTTTTGAGCTGCGGTAAAAGGCGCCACCCTGGAAAATAGCTCTATGAAACACTACCTTTTTCACGTCAAAGCCCCCTCCTCTGTAGAAGAGGCTGAGCGCGAGCTCGCTACCCATCTGGAGCACCTCTATATCATAGAGGACCCAGATACCCAAAGCCAGCAGATCGGCGGCTACTCCAACGCGCCCCTCCCAAGTAGCCTTGATCATTCTCTCCTTGTGGAAGAGGGCCCCGCGCACGAGGTGAACTGGTTGGAGCAGTGGCAACAATTCGCCCCCGACTTCCGCGATGATGCGGCACACATCCTCCTCTCCAACGGTCAAACCCTCAAACTCCAAGCAGGCGGAGGATTTGGCGACCTCTCCCACCCCACGACAAATTTGACCCTTGCCCTCATGACCTCTCACATCGCCTCCAAAACCGTCATCGATATCGGATGCGGCAGCGGCATTCTGAGCATTGCTGCGCTCCTACTCGGCGCTGACCTGGCCATCGGGATCGACATCGACCCCGCTGCAATCGTTCATTCTCAGACCAACGCCGACCTCAATCAGGTCAGCAATCGCGCGATTTTCACACAAACTATTGATTCTGAGCATATTAAAGAAAGATCCCTCCTTATCGCCATGAATATGATCCGCTCCGAGCAACAGCAGGCCTGGGATAGCCTCCCCAGGCTGCACTCTCAACCGGCAACGATCATCACATCGGGAATCCTTGCAGCTGATCGAGAGGCTTATCTGGAGCTCACCCGAGAGTGGGGCTGGGGGCTCCTCGAAGAAGCCGAACTGGACGGGTGGATTGGCTTTCTGTTCATCAATCCGGCCCATCTAAATGCAATTCACTGACTTTCAATGCGTTAACTTATTATTGAAAGTTTATCTTCTTTCTATCTAACTCCCAGTCAGCATCTTGTAAAGTTATTGTAAAAATCATTTTTTAAAACTAATTGAACATAATAATAAAATAGCATATAATTAGGTTATATAATTAATAAATAAAATTGGAGAAACAATCATGCCTAGTAATTCAGTAACTAACTCAGTTCCTAAAACATTATGGAACACCGAAATTTGGGCAAGTAAGGATCCTAATAAGCCGCGGGAAGGAACACCTAAGAAGGTGACCATTACGAAAGATCTAGAAATTGTCAGCAACAGAGGGATCGTAGCCATCTTTCGAGAATTATTTCATATCATCACTCTCGATAAATTCAACCCTGCTTATAACGATAAACTGATGATTGCCACTCTCAAAAGCAAAATCGATGATCGCAGCTTTGATCAACTCTCCTCTAAAGAAAAAATGATCTTTGCGGGAAACGTTGAAGCGATTAGACAGAATGTTCTCAGACACAATCCACACCTAGCCACCGAATTTGCCACTGTGGAATTTTCACTGAATACCAAGATGGCACCTGTCAACTTCAAAGGATCCAACAGAGAAGCAGCGCCGACCCAGAGCAGAGCGGAAGCAGCTGACCGCGCCGGATTGGAAAGAGGAGCCCGTAACCTCATCCTAGATCTTAAAGAAAAGCTCCATGACCCTAAATTCGATGCTCGCACCGACGACGAAAAGAAGACTTTTGCGAATAATGTGGCTTATTTCAAAGAGGAAATCGGCAATAAGTTTCCCCATTTAAAAGGGGAATTCGATGCAATTGAACGCGACTTAGCCAAGAAGATGGCACCCGCGGGCAGCCAACACAGCGCGCGCTCTTCACATAGAGATGAGGTCGACCCTATTGATCCCCAT
>JAZJZV010000141.1:0-228 GCA_040389485.1 Chlamydiota bacterium | reverse complement strand
ACACAATGAGACCCGGGAAACACAAGCGGCCGGTCTGCGCTCTCTCGGAATCGATCCCAATGAAGACCCAGATAACTTCTGGCGATAAGCATCCATTGTCCATTTCAGGCTCGCCACACAATGGCGGGCCTTGGAGACTGTCGTTGAATTATGACTTCGTCGCTTTTCTGAGGATTTTTGGTCAATTTTCGCTCCAAAATGCGGGGGTAATATCAACTTTCGTATATT
>JAZJZV010000140.1:0-4660 GCA_040389485.1 Chlamydiota bacterium | reverse complement strand
TTTGCCCTCTTCCAGCACTGGTAGTACATTGACAAATTTCTTCGGATCTTTCTGCATGAGAGAGAGCGCTTCCCAAGCCAGCCGATCTTTTTCGATAGACAGGGCATTTGCAGTCATGAGCTCGGCCATGGTCTTGTCCAGGACCTCTGATTTTTGCGATTGAAGCCCCCTTCTCAAATCTCCATCGGTAAAGATTCCCAAAAACCTTTTGTTTTCGTCTGTGATGAGCAATGCCCCGCATTTTTTGTTCGAGAGTTCGACGAGAACATCGAGTAATCGGTCTGAGGGGCGGGCGCAGGGGATAGAATCCCCTTTGAGCATGATCTCATCCACCATCACGGTCAATTTTTTCCCAATAGCGCCAGAGGGGTGATTGAGGGCGTAGGTGGAAATGTCAAAGTTCTTAGCGCGCATGAGAGCGACGGCGAGAAGATCGCCAAATAGCAGCTGGACCGCAGTCGATGTCGTCGGCGCCAGATCAAAAGGACATAGCTCTTTTTCAAAGGGCAGATGCACGAAGAGGTCACACTCTTTTGCTAGACGCGAATGGGGGTTGGATACAATGGCCATCATGCGAGTGCCCCTTCTTTTGACGAAGGGAATGAGACTAATGAGCTCCTCGGTTCCCCCGCTGCGGCTGAACATGACCAAGAGGTCATTTTCTGAGAGGATGCCGATATCGCCATGCAAAAAATTCATCGGTGGAAGGTAGAGCGCTTTTGTCCCTGTCGAGATGAGCGTCATGGCAACTTTTTCTGCAATGATCCCGCTCTTTCCCACGCCTGTAAACACGATCGTTCCCGTGGTGTTTAGGCATGCCTGAACGGCGGCCTCCGCTGCACTGAGATCGAGCGTGCCGAAATACTGATCGAGGTACTGTCGCTGCTGCTTAAGAATATCCGCTAACATACAAAAAAATACTTTTGGCTCAAAACTGGGGAGTATACGACATTTGCGTTTCTTGGAAAACGGGAATTTACTTGATTCGATCGGTAAAAGGCTTTAAAAAACAAGTTTACGAGGTGACATATGCCACAGACGAAAATCCCTATCGCCGTCGCTCATGGAGACGGAATTGGTCCTGAAATCATGGACGCCACCCTACATATTCTCAATGAAGCGGGAGCTCCCCTGGAGCCTCACGTGATTGAAATTGGGGAAAAAGTCTACCTCAAGGGGCTCACCACCGGGTTGGACCCAAAGGCCTGGGAGATTCTCCGAAACACAAAAGCTTTTTTGAAGGCGCCCATTACAACGCCCCAGGGTGGGGGATTTAAGAGCCTCAACGTGACGGTGCGCACGACGATGGGTCTTTACGCCAATGTCCGCCCCTGCGTCGCTTACGCCCCCTTCGTCGCGACAAAACACCCCGGGATGGATGTGGTGATTGTGCGCGAAAACGAAGAGGACCTCTACGCCGGCATCGAATACCGCCAGACACACGAGGTACAAAAGTCCCTCAAGATCATTTCCCGCCCTGGTTCGGAAAAAATCGTTAGATATGCCTTTGAGTACGCCAGACACCACAACCGCAAAAAAGTGACTTGTTTTACCAAAGACAACATCATGAAGATCTCTGATGGCCTCTTCCACAGAGTGTTTGACGAGATTGCTAAGGAATACCCCGATATCCAAAATGAGCACTGGATCGTCGATATCGGAGCGGCAAAACTGGCCGACACACCCGAGGTGTTCGATGTGATTGTCATGCCGAATCTCTATGGAGACATTCTCTCTGACGTCGCCGCGCAAATTTCAGGATCGGTAGGGCTCGCGGGTTCTGCGAACATTGGCGTTAAAGGAGCGATGTTCGAAGCCATCCACGGTTCTGCTCCCCGCAGGGCTGGACAAAACATGGCCAACCCCTCCGGCCTCATCTTGGCAAGCGTGTTGATGCTGACCTATCTGGGCGAAAACGAAGTGGCCGAGAGAATCCATAACGGATGGCTTTACGCGATTGAGTCGGGTTATCATACCTACGACATCTTTAAAGCGGGTGTGAGTAAGGAAAAGGTGGGGACCAAAGAGTTCGCATCGGCTGTCGTCAAATGCCTAGGTAAAAAACCTCAGCATCTTCCTGCTGTTTCCTACAGCGGAAAGAAAAAAATGGTCACTCTGGCGCAACCCCATTATGTTTCTTCAGAAAAACGCACGCTTGTCGGCACAGATGTTTTTGTTAGCGCGAAAGAAAAGGCCGAGGGTTTTGTAGCAAGAGCGACATCCGCCACTTGGAAAAGTCTCTCGCTGCAAATGATCTCCAATCGGGGCGTTCGCGTGTGGCCAGAAGGTCAACCGGAGACTCTCTGCATCGACCAGTGGCGGTTGCGCTTCATGCACAAAGACAAGACCAGCGCGGTGACTCAAGAAGAGATCCTGCGTCTTCTCCATGAAGTTTTCACCCATGGATTTGACATCATCAGCACCGAGAACCTTTACTTGTTCGATGGTGCTGCTGCATTTTCTTCTGCACAAGGCTAAGCGATTCTGAAAAAAACTCTTAGAAGCTGACAGGCAGTTAAACGCCAAGACGCTGGGACGCAAAGAAATCTAAATAGAGATTTTTCTTTGCGTCCCAGCGTCTTGACGTTAAAATTTCACTCGGGATCTGCATGCGAAAGGCATGGGGAAAGAAAATCGCGGAACTTTTGGGTAGCACCTGGAACGATGCCCCCTTTTTCGTATAGAGTAGCGACATCAACCTCGCCGTCCAAGTGCCCTTCTAGGTATTTGGCTATCTCTTCGGGACAATGCAATTGGGCAATGAGTCCTTTCTCCATCGCAAAGTGGCTAAATGCTGTTTCAGGGACATCGACGTGGATGAACCTCTTGCCCGCAAAGAGGGCCTGGATCGCTACTGTCGAGCGATGGCACACTCCAAGAGAGCTCAGCGCAACTGATTCAAAGGTAGTGAGGGGATGCCCGATAGCGTAAGCGGGATATTGAGGATGCTCTTTGGCAAGAGCGCTGAGCACTCCCCTTTCGTATGCGCCATCGGAGCGGGGATGGAGCTGGACGATGAGTTGGACGGGGCGCTTGAGAAGGGTCAGACTCTTCGCAAATAGAGCAAATGAGGCATTGTAGTTGTTGTTCTTCTCTTCGTAGCCGCTGATATAGGTGATGATGGGGATATCTGAGCGAAGGGACAGCTTTGCTAGGGCCTGAGTGCAATCGACGGACTTGATCGCCTTCTCCCAAACCTCGAGAGTGGGCTGTCCCATGGGAATAGCTTTCTGTGTAGAAAATCGGCTATTGAGATCGCTGGCGATCTCGAGTGAAGGAGTGAGGATGGCAGTAGCTGCAGCGACGATCCTTTCGACGTTGGCGACGAGTTCGGAGGGGAGCTTATCGAAGGTGGAAAAATTGTCCCAAATGGCAATGACTTTACTCCCCTTCTTTGCATAATACTCTGCAATTTGCCTTGAGGGGGCCGAGTACATCCCGATAGCGACAGTGGGAACATTGATCGCATTGAGCTGGGAAAGATCAGAAATTTCCTCTAAGCGGTTGGAAGAAACACCCTCCCACTGCAATTGATGGGGGACGCGCGCATCTTGGGCCACTTTTGTGGCTGTCGACAAGGTGAGCAGTTCAGCTTCCTCTGCCTTTTCCCACCCACTGAGCAGCTGGATCCAAATGTTGGTCTCTCCTGCATCATATCCCACAAAAAGAATTTGAGGGGATGCGTGCGCAGCCACAGTCGCAAGAAAGAGCAGAAGACAGAAAAGTCGCCTGATCACTCGACGCTCACTTTTTGCTCGAGGTGTTTTTTAACAGCACCCAAGAAGCCGCAACCGTACATGCCGTCGAGGACTCGATGGTCAAAGGTCAGTGAAACGTACACCATGGACCGAACAGCGAGAATGTCATCTTCAAGAGGAACGACCCGTTTCGAGACAGCGCCTACGCCGATGATTGCCACTTCAGGGAAACGAATGATGGGAACGCCGATTTGCACACCAGACATTCCAAAGTTGGTCATGGTCATAGTGCCTTCATTCACATCGTCAGGGGCGAGTTTTCCCGTGCGAGCTTTGGCGGAGAGTTCGCTGATTCTCTGGGCGATTGCTGTGAGACTGAGGGCGTGGCAATTCTTGACGACGGGAACGAGAAGTCCCTGGTCAACGCTGACGGCGATCCCCAAATTCACAAATTTCTTGAGCAGAATCGTGTCTTGCTCGAGCGAGGAGTTGATCAGCGGGTATTCTTGAACAGCCCGACTGATCGCTTGCGCTACAAAAGCGGTGATGGTGAGCTTAAACCCGTGCTTCGCTGAAAAGGTCTCTTTTTCTTTCTGGATCAGCTTGAGTACGTCGGTGACATCGACTTCGGTGACGAGCGTTGCATGAGGTGCTTCGTAAAACGATTTCACCATGTTTTCTGCAATGGCTTTGCGCATTCCGCTCATTTTGAGCCGCTCGACTTCAGTGCTGATCGCTTGTGTAGGTAGCGGAGCTTTGGCTTTAAATTGGCAGGGAGCGGGTGTCTGAGGACGTTTTTCAACGTAGGCTTCGAGATCGTTTTTGGTGAGCCGCCCTCCCATGCCTGTCCCTGGAATTTTGGACAAGTCTTCGAGTGCGATCCCACGCTCACGGGCGATGCGCAGAAGTGCAGGAGAAAAGAATCCTTTCATTTCCTCCGCATCCCCTTGAGCAGACGCAGT
>JAZJZV010000139.1:0-5037 GCA_040389485.1 Chlamydiota bacterium | reverse complement strand
AGTTTCTCAAGGGGGATCATCGAGGAGAAGATGCGCTATTCTCTTCTGAAAACCGCCAGCGCGTATTGGATGCACTCGAGTCAATTCGGCCTATTGCAAATGCGCATCAGTGTACTTTTGCCCAGCTCATCGCTTCCTGTTCCTCTCTAGTTCCCGGAATCACTGGTGTCCTTGTTGGGGCTAGAAATGCAGCACAGGCACTTGAAAATGCACAAGCGCTGAAATTACAGCTGTCGGCTCAAGAAAGAGATCAAATCATGGGCTGTTTAGAAAAAAGCAAAATCCGCAGTTGATCCTAAAAGAAAGCCCGAACAGAATGTGATGAGGTTGTCATTTTGTTTGTGGATATTGATTTGTAGTTTAAATTCATTCGTTTTTCTTGTTTATTTTTAATTTATTAAATTAGAGAGTGAGGGAAATTAAACCTGTTCACATGAGGCTTATTATGCGTCAAAAACAGTTCCCTGAATGGCTTGGCCAATCTCTCTTGACAGCTGGAGTGACATCGCTCTCTCTGTTTCTGATTCTAAACAATCGCTCCGAGCTGGTGCAACGCGACGATGCACTTGCAGATCAGGGTGGGTCCTCCCAGTTCTTGTTTAAGGGGCGTGAGGGGAGTTTGCAGGCACAAGCGGATCCCTACTTTGACGGACAGAGGACGAGGATCGGCGGGCCACGCGTGCAGATGGGAAGTTCCCTCGCGGCAAGTGATGGGCGTTACCAAGGTGAAAAAACGGAACGCTCGAAACATCCCTACGGCGTCTGTATGAGCGCCGACCTTTTGTATTGGAAAGCGAATGAGGATGGTCTCGAGTATGGTACAAAAATGGTTGCGGGTCCCATCCTGGGGCAAGCTTCCAAAACCAAGACAAAATTGCTCGATCTCAATTTCGAGTGGAATGCGGGGTTCCGCTTGGGTCTGGGCTACAAGTTTCAACAATTTGACAATTGGGCCTTGGGTCTGGAATGGACCCGCATGCGCAGCCAAGCGCATGGCCATTCGCATGCAAAAGGGATTGAATCGCAGGCAGGGGGTGTAAATACGATCATCCCCACTTGGGTCAATCTGGTGTTTGAGCTAAGGGCGGGAGCTTCTCAAGCTAAGACGAGCTGGCATTTGGATTACGACACCTTGGATTTGGGCTTGGGACGCAATGTGAATGTGGGCAAGCATTTGGCGATGAGGCCTTTCCTAGGCGTGCGCGCCGGGTGGATCGACCAGCGCTACTTGGCAAAGTACAAGACAAATTTTCTTCTGGGCGAGGGGCAGACCCCTTTTCCACGCGTGGTGACGTTTGAAGGTAAGAATGACTTCGCAGGTTTTGGGGTGCGAGGTGGTTCCGGTTTTGTATGGCACTTGAGCCGCAACTGGAACATTTTTGGTAACCTCAACGGCAGCCTTCTGTATGGACAGTTTCACGTTTCGATGAAGAACAAGAACGATCAGGGACTGGGCGAGGGGGAAATTGATCCGATGCCACTCGACTTCACAGCGAGGGAAGAATTTTGGCGCGTCCGCCTCAATTTCGAGGAGTCCTTGGGCCTGGGATGGGAAGTGTTCTTTAAAAAGAACAGATACCATCTTGCGATCAATACAGCCTATGAGCTTTCACAGTGGCTCAGCCAAAACGAGCTGTTCTACACTCTGTATTTCCGCGGTCAAGACACGATCTCTAGCGTTCCCATCCGCAACCAGGGAAATTTGGGATTCCAGGGCGTGCGTGCAGGGATTCAGTTCGACTTCTAAATGCGAAAAATCCTCGCTAATTGCCAGTGGTTCATAGGCGATTAGCGAGGATTTAACTTTTTAGAAATTCTGGTTCGTGTCGATCATGAAGTTGCTGTTGTTGGCGATATTCATGTAGGGGTTCTTGATCACGCGCCGTTTTCCATAAGCATAGGTGAGCCCGAAGTAGACGTTAGCGCCATAATTTTTAGAGGGAGTGATTCCTGATCCGCCTCTGGGATCCATGTAGGAACCATGCCCATCCAGACTAAGAGAATGCGTGAGGGGGATGGAGAACTGAGCGCCGATGATAAATCTGCCTGCAGGTCCTGAGGTGTATTTTAACCCACGTTTGTAAGGCACGCCGCCCCATAGCATTCCATACCCATTATTTTTGAAGTAGTGGCACCAGAACAGATTCACTTGGCTGATGGCTTTAAACTTGAGAGAGATGTGCTGCGATTTTTCGCGATCGCTGTGCAGCCCGTAGGTGGCCCAGGCTCCTATTTCATTTCCTCCCTTGATCAGATAGCCGACTTGCGCGCGCACTTGATCAACGTCGGGGTTAACGGCAAACTGTCCAAAATTCCGCGTCCATACCCAGTCAAATGCGGCGCCCGCATGCCAACCCGATGTACTCGGTGTCAGCCAGTTGATTGCAGCGGTCACAAAGGCCTGCTGTTCGAGGGATTTGGAATTCTTGTAAGGCGTAGAAGATCTTCCCGACCAGTCATAGAGACCATAGCTTCCGCCAAACTGCATGGTGAAGTAGTGTTGGAAGGGAAATGTCAAATTGAGCGCTGTTAGCCCTCCAAAGGAGTCGTTAAAACTTCCCGAGTAAATGCCGCGAAAATCATCCACTCCCAAACTCAAATCGATTTCCATTGGGCAAGGGGACTCGTAAAAGAGGGGAGGCTCAACTTTTTTGGGAGTAGAGGGCTCTGACGTCGCATTGACAACGCCGTGGTAGAAACCTGCAAATGCAGTGCTGCTAGCAATCAGGCTTAAGAGGGACAGGGTGCAGAAGGGAAGGTATTTAGTCATGATTCCTCAAAGAAAGAGTTTGCAATTTTTCCTTAGGTCTTATATAGACTTCCCTTTACTTCGTCAACCGCGACCTTATTTTTAGGATCTGATGATTCAGTTTTTTTTGCTCTTGCTCTTGTCGTTTTGTTCAGTCGTACGGGCGGATACAGCTCAAGAAGCATTGTGCTTGAGCAATATTCGGCAGGTGACGTTTTCTTCAATGGGTTTTGAAAAGGCGGGCGAGGCCTATTTTTCTCCCGATGGCCTGGCGATTATTTTTCAAGCAGTGCCGAAGGGAGAACAACATTATCAGATCTATACCATGGATTTGCAGGCAGGAATGCCGCGCATGGTCAGTACGGGAAAAGGGGCTTGCACCTGCGGTTTTTTTAGACCAGATGGAAAAAAAATCCTCTTCGCCTCCAGTCATGAGACCCCTCCCGACTTTACTCGCGAACAAGAAGAGAAATCTTCAGGATACAAGTGGGATTTGACCCCCTACATGAATCTCTACGAGGCAAATCCAGACGGGTCTTGTTTGAGGGCATTGACTTCAGGTTCTGCTTATCACGCGGAATGCGCATTCTCAGCGGACGGAAGAAACATCGTCTATGCGAGCAACTCCAGCGGCAGCATGCAGCTCTACATCTGCGATGCGGGTGGAGGGAATGTGCGCACTCTGACAAGAGAAGAAAATTGCTATCACGGTGGCCCCTTTTTTTCACCGAATGGCGAATGGATTGTGTTTCGCGCGGACCGGCAAGAAAAAGACTTGCTGCAGCTCTTCCTCATTCGAGCTGATGGTTCTGAAGAGAGACAGCTGACGCAGAATCCTCACGTGAATTGGGCTCCCTATTGGCATCCCAATGGACGCGTGATTGCTTATACGACCTCAAAGCATGGCCACTCGGCATATCAGATCTACTTGATTGACATTGAAACGGGACATGAATACCGTTTGACGTGTAGCCGCACTTTTGAGGGATTGCCGAGTTTTAGTAACGATGGAAATCGCATCGCATGGACCTCAAAACGGGGCGACGGGACATGCCAAATTTTTATAGCCGACTTTGTGCTACCACCCCAATGGATAGAGGAATAGATATGTTGAAAAAACTGCTGTGCTGCATTGCTACTTGCTCTCTATATGGGCAAAACCAAACTTCTTATGTGACGATGCCCCTGCCGGAGTATTCGCTGCCATTTCGACTCTCAATTGAAGAGGCTCCATTCTCTTTGCCAGTCGGACTACAAGCTTATGTCGCAGGAAGCCACAACGATGAATGGCTCCTCTTGGGAGGACGTACGTATGGGCTGCATGGTTTCATGGGAGATACGTTCCCCGTGACCTCTCAAAACACGGTGGCCTACGTTCTGAACCTAAAAACGGGAAGGATTCTTTCAAGGGATCTAGCGGATCCTGCTTCACAGCTTTCCCAGACGCAAATAGACCAGCTTTCTGTAACCAATGCGCTCTTCTTCCAGGGCGATGGCTCTTCGACGCTCTACATGGTCGGGGGATATGGTTACAATACGGAGCTCGGCGATTATGAGACGAAATCTGTCCTTACCGCGATCGATGTTCCGAGTCTTGTCAAATGGGTGAAAGGAAAGAAGAAAAGTAAAAGCGCTGCAAAGTGCATTCGTCAGGTTTCTCATCCTCTTTTGCAGGTGACAGGGGGAGCTCTTTTCCAGTCTAATCCGCATCAGCCTTACCTCGTTGGACTCGGACAGAATTTTATCGGTAGCTACATCAATACCACTTCCAACGGCATCTACACCCATCAGATCCGCCCCTTCCAAATTATCGATTCGGGCAAGAGCATTGTGGTGCAGCCCTATTCTCAGCCCTCTCCCATTTCCACATATAGACGCAGGGACTTAAACATCGTTCCAGTCATCAAGAAAGTCGGCAAGTCTCTCGAGCAGGCATTTGTCGTTCTAGGCGGGGTTTTTACACCAGGTAACGATTTCGGAGCCTGGACGATTCCCATTGAAATTGCAGCCGACGGATCCTCTAAAATGCTCAGCGCTTCCAACCCCAATCAGTTTGCCCAGGGGATGAACAATTACGATTGCGCAAACATTGGACTGTACTCGCGAAAGACAAAGGATATGTACACGCTCTTGTTCGGAGGGATAAGCTTTCTTCTTTCCCAGAACGGGGGATTTTATCAACCGGGCGGCACATTTGTTCCTAAGCCTGATCTGGACTTTAACAATGATGTCACGACGATCCGGATAGATTCTTCTGGTCAATATTCGCAGTACTATATGAGCGCGAC
>JAZJZV010000138.1:5259-10995 GCA_040389485.1 Chlamydiota bacterium | reverse complement strand
CCGCGGTGAGGATTTTTTTTACAGGTTTCATAGGAGCCTTGTGTTGCGTCTTTGGCTTGGGAGCGGCTTTAGGTGTAGCCGTCTTGGGAGCAGGCTTCTTCACCGCTTTCTTGGGACTGCGCTTGAAGAATCTTGAGATCATGGGACACCCCCGCCTTAAGTCTCAGTTTAGCGCTGGCAGGGCAGGATGTCAATCTTTTTTTTGATCTTCAAGTGGATATTCTAAAATGATATATTTCCGGTAACTTGAGAATGAGAGAGGGAGAAATCAGGTGAGCGAAATCGTCGTATGGTATGAAGGCAATCTCTCTACGCGAGCTGTCCACGGAGACAACCAGGCGGAAATCGTGACCGATGCCCCCAAAGAGAGTCAGGGACTGGGGCGGGTATTTTCTCCCACTGACCTCGTTGCCGTGGCGCTTGCTTCCTGTGTTTTGACCTTGATGGGAATCGCCGCCAATCGATTCAACATCGCTATTGGAAAAACCCGAGTGGTGGCCACAAAAAAAATGCAAGCTGCTCCCCAAAGGCGCATTTCTGTCTTGCACCTCGAGATTTTTTGCCCTCATGTTTTTGATGATGCGATCACGCAAGCGCTGATCCAGGCAATTGAAACCTGCCCCGTTAGCAAGAGTCTGCATCCCGAGATTTCCCAAGAGTTTATCTATCATTGGGGGACGCCTTGAAGTACCAGAATCTTTTAGCGTTTGAGAAGCACCTCGAGCAAGCAGCTCCTAACCATCCCGCGCGCGTCTATCTCGTCGTTTCCTCTTGCTCCTATGAGCGCAGGAAGATTGTCGACAAAATCTTGGCTGCAATCCGAAAAAAAGAGGAAATCCATTTATGTGTGGAAGAGGCTGCGCCCTCCTCTTTGGATGCAAGCATTGAAAAACTCAACACATCCGCTCTCTTTGGCGGAAAGCTCGCCCTTTATCTCGATGCGGTCGATAAGCTCAAAAAACCTGGACACTCTGCGATTGCGGCCTATGCAGCAAGTCCCTCTGCGTTTGCCTACCTGATTCTCGGAGCAGGATCGGGCAAGGGCCTCTCTGAAATCTATACGAAGGCCAAAAAAGAGCTGATCATCTGCGATCTGAGCGATGAAAAGCCCTGGGAGCGCAAGGAAAGGCTCAAAAGACACCTACTGCACTATGTGACTACCTTTGGACATGTCCTCAGCCCCGATGCTGCAGAATACCTCTTAGAAAACGTAGGGCTCGATCTTGCTGGCCTTGAGCAGGAGCTATTCAAGCTCGTGACATACGCAGCGGACCGCAAAAATATCGGTCTTAAGGCTGTCGAGACCATGTGTTTCCAACAAAAGAGCTCTACTATTTGGCAGATGGCAGAAAACCTCGTCTGGAAAGGGGAGCCGTTGAAAGGGACTGAAAACGTTGATCTTTCTCTGCTGCTCCCGCTACTCTCGCAGATTAGGGTTCAGCTGCAGCAAGGGCTTTCCCTAGCATTGTTGCAAGAACAGGGATTTGGATTTGAGGAGATTAGCCACTACCTGCCCACGATGAGAAGTCATCTCATGGAAAAGCTTCTCCCCATCGCAAGACAAAAGAGGCCTCTCTATTTCAAACGGGGACTCCGCATCCTGTTTGAAATCGAACTCATGGCGAAAAATAGCTCCATCGATCCAGCGCTCCTCTTGGAGCTGCTCTCCGCAAAACTAAGACCATTTCCCAAGCGAATACATCATGCTTTACCTTCTTCCTAATTTGCTCGCCGACCACGGAGAGCCGCAAGATCAGTTGTCCCAGGCTGTTTGCCTCGCGGTTCCCACCATCGACTTTCTCATTGCTGAAAATGAAAAAGAGGCCAGGCGCTTTTTAAAGCGGTTTATTTACCCGGCTCCGAAAACATTCCGCGATATCCCCATCCATCTGCTCAACGAACATACGACAGCAGCGCAGAAAAAAGAGCTGATTGATTTGCTGAGCAAGGGGGGGTGCTGGGGGCTTATTTCCGACTGCGGCATGCCGTGTCTTGCCGATCCTGGAGCCGACATCGTTCTCATGGCAAGAGAAAGGGGCATCCCCGTCAAAGCCTTCTCAGGCCCATCGAGCATCTTGTTAACACTCATACTCTCAGGTCTGGGAGGACAGCATTTCACCTTCCACGGCTATTTACCCAAAGAAGAGAATGCCCTCATGGCTGCGATGAAGAAGATCGAGCGCACTTCTAAAGAGCAGCAATCGACCCATCTCTTTATCGAAACTCCCTACCGCAATCAAAAACTCTTGCAAAAGCTTCTCAGCGTGCTCGAGCCCACGACGTATCTCTGTATTGCTTGTGATTTGACCCTGCCAACTGAGCAGGTGTGGACGCAGCGCGTGAGCCACTGGAAAAAACAGAGTCTGCCGCAGCTCGATGATCGCCCTGCCGTTTTCGCCTTAAAATCTAATGGGTAGTCGGCAGGCTATGAAGATACCTTTCGAGGGCGATGATCGAATGCTCGAGCATGTGTGGAGCATTCCAATGGATTTCTGCCCAGTTTGGAAGTTCTACAGGCATGGTGACCTCCGCAGCCTTGGCTTGGAGATACACAAATAGGTAGAATTCTGGAGTCTTATGTAGTTTGGCAAACTCTGGGTAATATTCCTCTTTTCCTTGGTAGAATTGATCTAAGACCTTTTCTCCTTGTTCTACAAACGCGGTGCTGAGCTTCCAGGGATAATCAGTCGGAGGATTTTGAGCATACCCTTTCAACATTTTTTCGATTTTGTTTCCTCCTGAAAATCTATCCCATCGAGAGGGAGGAAAGAGGGTCATCGCCGCCATTTCAGCAGTGCCGATAGCTCTTCCCGTGACCACATGGCGCAGTACATCCCGCTTTTGAACATCGAGTAGCACATCCCAGATCTGCTGCGCGCCTTTATTTACAAAGCGCTCTTGGTAGCGAATGTCGCAATAAGAAACGGGTGGGAAGGATTTGACTAAGGTGGGTATGACAGGCCATGTGCTTTCAAGTACTATTGGAGGGGGAGTAGTAGGCGTTGGGTTAGGTGATGAGTGAGGCAGGTTCTCTTCCATCGGTGGCGCTGAGGGCTTCATAGAGAGACATGCCAAATCCTCTGGCTGAAGTAGTGTCGCGGCTACTGGTACAGGTGTTTCTACTGCAGTTGCAATGCGAGTAGAGTACCATATTTTTTCTGCATGTTGCAGGGCCTCGATCTTCGTGCCAGCATGTTCGGGGTAATAATACAGTTCTGCTTTTAGCCGATCAAATGGATTAGAGAGATCTGTGATGTCGAGACTAAAAATCTGTTGGATAAGCAGCTTGTCAATCCGATCTGCAAGAAAGAAATTGCCGCTTCTCGTGATAAAATTGGTAATGCTGTGAATGGCGCAATCGATAGCTGCTGACTTTAGGTATCCCGCCTGGAACTGTTGGAACAGATCGCTGGCAATGCGCGTGGTGAGTTGATACCCATGTTGCAGTCGCTGATCTGCTTCCTGCGCAATATAGGCGCGCTCCCACTCTCCAATTGTATTGGCAATAAGCAGGCCTTCGGGGATTAAGTAATTCTGAGTTTGATTGATGAAATCCGAGGGGATCTCACCCGATGGAAAAACAAGGCACACTAAATCATTTACCACTAGAGTCAAATCTGAGGGGAAAATCCCTTGTTTGTCGTAACGCTCTTTAATGTGCGCTTTTTCTTCGCATAAAAGGAACCTGTAAAGGTGGTAGCGGATTCCTGCCTCAGTCTCGTTTCGGATTAAGAGGGGAGCGGATTGCTTGACTTCGTGGATGAAAAGAAGATAAAGGTCCTGCCTACTTGAACTTATATTTTGATGGTAGAGGCGAAGAATTTCGACATCGTCCAGGATAATTCGACCCAGTGAGGCATGAAGGGGATGTGCGTCAATTTGATAGGGCTCAAACCCGTGAGCATTGATGGTCTGCGGGAAATAATAGGCATATTGAGCAGAATAGGGCGCTACCACTGCTTGGCTGGGTTGTTCTGTATATACTGCTGTAGCGGCCATTTTTATTACTTCCTGAGTTAAATTGACTCACGGTTTATTATAGTCAGTTTGGGTTTGTTAATCAACTCAAATATAGTCATAAGTCCTTTTGTTTTAAATGTTTATGTATTTTGTTTTTTATTAACGTGGCACTAAAATGTTTTCGGGGCATTATTTTTATGTTTGTTACCTATTGATTTTCATTTTGTTGGTGATTTAATAGCAGTGAGATGATTAGAATTAAGGTGTGTATTAATTGAATAAATGGTTTGTTTGTGTTACAATTAAGTTATAAGTGCGTTAATAATAATTTCCCTAAGGGAGGTAATATCATGGATAATACGGAAAAACTGCTCAAAGCTAGAGTTGCTAGCCTAGAAAGCCATTTGGATATGCTCGAATCTGAGCTTAGCTACCTCAACGAGATGCTCGTGCGATGCGGGTTCTCCGATGGGATAAATACACTCAAAGAGACTGTAGAGGAACTACTTGCAGAAGAATCCCTCTCTCAGACTCATGAAAGACCAGAATTGATCTAATCTATTTGGTGTCAGTTATTTACACTGCTCGGGGCAGGCGTTTCGCCTGCCCCTTGTTTTTTTGCCAGCCTTGTGTTATTCTCCATCTAAAATTCAGGGGAGAAAAGGAATCTATGGCGAAACTCATTTTCGAAAATACCGGTGAAGAAAAAGAACTGGATGATCTACAACCTATTCAAGAGTGCTGTGAAGAAGCAGGGGTTCCCTTTGCTTGCACAGAAGGTGTTTGTGGAACGTGCGTGATCCAGGTCGTCCATGGAATGGAAAACCTTTCCGATTTCACTCAAGAAGAACAGGATTTTCTGGGAGACCCCAACGATGAGCGCCTCGCTTGCCAGTGCAAGATTCGCGGCGGATGTGTAAAAATCAAATACTAGAGGACCACTATGACGCAATCGGAAGCTGCTCCAAAAATCACTAGAGACATGACCATCGAGTCGATCTTCTCTAAGTTCCCCCACAAAAGCCAAAAACTGGGGCAAGAGATGACCAATACGGGACTGCACTGCGTAGGCTGCGGAGCTGCCACTTGGGAGACCCTCGAAGCAGGGATGATCGGCCACGGCTTTCCTGAAGAAGAAATTGACGCTTTGATTGGCCGTCTGAATGGTATCCTCACTGAAGTTTCCGACTTAAACTCCATCAGCATGACCAAACGCGCTGCTGAGAAGTACATGGGTATTCTCAAAGAAGAAGGGAAAGAGGGCTGGGGATTGCGCTTTGCAGACCGTGCAGCGGGCTGCAGCGGCTTTGAGTATGTTCTCGACTATTCTGAAAAAGCGCTCGAAGGGGATGTCACATTCCATTCCCACGGCGTCGACATCTTTGTCAACGAGGGTGTTGTTTCCCGTCTGCTCGGCTCTGAAATCGACTTTGTCGATGGCCTCAACGGATCCGGCTTCAAGATCAGCAACCCCAACGCGAAAGGCACCTGCGGCTGCGGCAAATCCCAAAGCTACTAGAATGGTAGTGTCTTAGAAATATGTTCTGCTGGGTTTAGCGTTGGAGCAAGGCTTCAAGAGACATGTCGGATGGCGCGTCCAAAGGCGCGCCTCCCGCGACCACATTGAGACTCACCTGGCTTTGCCAAATCGCGTGCTCGTCAAGCGAGCGTGTGATACACGCTACCCCTGCCGCCCTTCGGGCGTTCCTGCGCTGCGATTTCGCTGTGCCATCTGAGTCCATCGGCTGCTCGTGCGTTCGCCTCCCGCCGGACGTG
>JAZJZV010000138.1:0-5249 GCA_040389485.1 Chlamydiota bacterium | reverse complement strand
ACGTGCGTCCTCTTGGCGGGTCCCTAGCTCACGTCGACTCGCAGAGCCAATCTTGAATACAATCCAAAGTTACATCCCACTAACAACGATACCATCCTTCTGAAACGCACATGACTATGTATGGAATTTGGCGAGATAATGGAAAGATGATGGTCCTCTTTAAAAATGGGCTCTGCGAGAGGATGCGAATAGGGGCCCCGCCAAGAGGACGCGCCATCCGACATGTCTCTTGATGCCCCATTCCAATTTTCAACTCTGACTTATCTCCAAAACTGCATTCATCTATTTGTGGATGGCGCGCTTTTCGACGGCGAGGGCGGCTTCTTTGAGCGCTTCGGAGAGGGTGGGGTGCGCGTGGGGGGTCGCGCTGATGTCGGCAATGGTCGCTCTTTTTTGGATGGCGAGCGCTCCCTCGGCGATGAGCTCAGAGGCATGCGCGCCGATGATGTGAATGCCGACGATGATTCCCGTTTTAGATGCTGCGATCATTTTGACAAATCCCTCTTCTTCGCCTGTGCAGCGAGCGCGGGAGTTTGCTTTGAAGGAAAACACTCCCGTTTGGATTTCGATGCCTGCATTGAGTGCCTCTTGTTCGGTGAGGCCAACAGATGCCACTTCGGGGTGTGTGTAGACCACGTTGGGAATGGCCGCATATTCGATTTTAGCGGAGTGTCCGGCGATGATCTCAGCAACAGCGACTCCTTCTTCTGAGGCTTTGTGGGCAAGCATGGGGCCGTCGACGATGTCGCCGATGGCAAAAATCGAGGGAACTTGCGTGCGGAACTGCCCATCGATTGGAATGAATCCCTTCGCATTGGGGGTGATTCCCACTTTCTCAAGTCCCAATCCGTGCGTGTAGGGCTTGCGTCCAATACTGACCAGGATGACATCCGCATTCATCTCTTTGGTGGTCTGGTCGGGGAGTGCGACGTTGAGCGAGACAGAGCGCTCGCTGATTTGTGCGCCCACCACTTTTGAGGAGAGATGGAATTGCATGCCCTGGTGCTGCAGGATTTTCTGCAGTTCTTTGGAGAGGCTTTCATCGAGTGTGGGACAAATCCGATCAAGGAATTCGACAAAGACCACCTCAGTGCCCAGGCGTGAGTAGACAGAGCCAAGTTCAACGCCGATGATCCCTGCGCCAACGACGAGCAACTTCTTGGGGATTTGTTCCAAAGAAAGTGCTCCAGTCGAAGAGACGATCCTGCGCTCGTCAAAGGGCAGGAAGGGGAGGGCGATGGGTTCAGATCCCGTGGCTAAGATGATGTGCTTGGCTTCGATGGGATTGGCCTCGCCTTCGACATTGATGCGGTTGGGGCTCTCGAGAGTGGCTTTGCCAAAGAAGCGGGTGATCTTATTTTTCTTAAACAGACCGTTGATCCCTTCGTTGAAGGAAGAGACGACCTGCTGCTTGCGATTCATCATCTGTGCAAAATTAAATGGTGCGAGCGTACACTCAATGCCGTGCACTTTGACCTCGTGCTGCATCTTGTAGTACATCTCTGATGAATGCAGGAGGGCTTTCGAGGGAATACAGCCGACGTTCAAGCAAGTGCCGCCGAGCTCCTTTCTCTTCTCGATACAAGCTGTTTTCAGTCCTAACTGAGCCGCGCGAATGGCAGCGACGTACCCTCCAGGACCAGATCCAATGACGACGACATCAAACATGGTGCCTCACAGGTTGAGAAGGAGTCGGGAAGGATCTTCCAGACTTTGTTTCAAGTGCACGAGGAAGAGAACGGCCTCTTTCCCGTCGACGATCCTGTGGTCATAGCTCAAAGCGATGTACATCATGGGACGGATGACGATCTGATCGTTCACGACAACAGCGCGCTTCACAATTGAATGCATCCCCAAGATCGCGCTTTGTGGGGGATTGAGGATGGGAGTAGAGAGCAGTGATCCGAAAACGCCGCCGTTAGTAATGGTGAAACTGCCTCCGCGCAAGTCATCGATCGAGATCGTCCCTTCGCGCGCCTTCTTCGCGTATTTTTCGAGCGCTTTTTCGATGTCTCCAAAACTGAGTTCATCGCAACCTTGAATCACAGGAACCATGAGTCCGCGCTCTGTGGATACAGCCACGCTGATGTTATAGGTGCCAAGGGTGACGATCTCGTCTTTGTCGATGTAGGCATTGATTTCAGGAATGGCTTTTAGGCCTGCAACAACTCCTTTGATGAAAAAGGACATGAAGCCCAGTTTGACTCCGTGTTTTTTGAGGAAGGTGTCTTTTTCCCGATTGCGGATCTCCATGATCGCTGACATATCGACTTCGTTGAAGGTCGTAAGCATCGCGGTGGTGTTTTTTGCTTCGACAAGGCGCGAGGCGATCACTTTGCGCAAAGAACTCATTTTTTTGCGCGATACCTTCGATTCATCCACGGGTTTTGGTGTGGTAGGTGTGGGAGCCGGAGCCGGCTTTTGTACAGAAGCAGCAAATTCAGGCATCATGACGCGCGCGCTTTCTTTGGAGGCAGGAGGAGGCGTGGGCGTAGGGGCTGTTGGCGCCTTGACCTCAGGTGCGGGGGCTTTCACTTCAGGTGCAGAAGCAGCTGCGCCTTCCGTATCGACAAATCCAATGACCTGTCCAATTTTGACGGTTTCTTCTTTTTTGACGCTCAGAGTGAGTGTGCCGCTTTGAGGAGCATAAAGAACCTGGTTGACCTTGTCCGTCTCCAGCTCAAGGATCTCCTCATCGATTTTCACAACACTTCCGCTAGGTTTTAAAATGTTGCTCACAATCGCTTCAGAAACGGATTCTCCCATTGAGGGGATTTTGATCTCCACTTTCATCTTTTTTCCTCGTCTTTAAAAGCTGTTTGCATGAGTTGGGCGTACTGCTTCTGGTGGAGCGCATGCGAGCCTGCTGCGGGCGAAGCGCTTCTGTCCCTTCCCACGTACTGAATCGGTCCCCTTGTTCCCAGCACCTCGTTGAAATAGGGGCGGATGTATTCCCATGCTCCCATATTGCTGTGCTCTTCCTGAATCCAAATGATATCGCGTGCAGCGCTGTACTTGCCCAAAATTGCGGCGATCTTCTCGCGGGGGAAGGGGTAGAGCAGCTCGACGCGGATGAGAGCAATGTCTTCTGCCTTTCTCTTTTCTCTTTCCGCAAGAAGGTCGTAGTAAACCTTGCCGCTGCAGAAAAAGAGGCGGCTTGCGCTAGATGCTGCTTTTGCATCGTCGATCACCTCTTGGAAATGCCCCTGGCTGAGCGCGTTCATGTTGCTGACGCACTGAGGATGGCGCAGCAGCGCTTTTGGAGTAAAGAGAATCAGCGGTTTTTTGACGGGGAGCAGCCCTTGGGCTCTGAGCAGGTGAAACAGCTGTCCGGGCGTTGAGCAGTTGGCGATGCGCATGTTCTCATGGCCTGCCAGCTGAAGGTAGCGCTCAATGCGGGCTGAGCTGTGTTCTGGACCCTGTCCTTCGTTGCCGTGTGGCAGCATCAGCGTGATGTTGGAGGGCAGACTCCACTTCTGCTCCGAAGAGGAGATGTACTGGTCGATGATCACTTGCGCGCTGTTGGCAAAATCACCAAATTGCGCTTCCCAAATGGTAAGAGATCGGGGATAGGCGAGGCTGTAGCCAAAATCAAAGCCCAGTACGGCAAACTCTGAAAGAGGGGAGTTAAAAATGTCGAAAGGGGCTTGCTGCTTGCTCAAATGAGAGAGAGGAAAGTACTTCACATCTTTCACCTGGTCCACCCAAATGGCATGCCGATGGGAAAATGTCCCGCGACGCACATCTTGGCCGGAAATCCGCACATGCACGCTCTCTTCAAGAAGCGTTGCGTAGGCGAGGTGCTCTGCCATGCCCCAATCGATGCTCGCTTGGTCAGAAGCGCCAGTCACCATTGCAAGGCGATCTTGCAGCAGCCTTTGGATTTTTGGGTGGATGCGCAGCTCCTCGGGAACTGTGCAAAATCGCTTTGCCAGATCGATCAAGAGATCTGCAGATACCGCTGTGTTGAATTCAGAGGCGATCCCTTCTTTGGCCCTCGGCTCTTCTTTGACAGGTGCGGCGGCCGGCTTGGGCGCGCTGACCGACTCCAGCTCTTTTTGCAGTCGCGATTTAAATTCGCCTTCCATCGCAGAAGCCAGTTCTTCTGTCAATACTCCTTCTGAAATTAACTGATTGCGGAAGAGTTCGCGAATCGAGTTTTTTCTCTTGATTAAGGAGTACTCGAGCGGCTGGGTAAATGTGGGCTCGTCGCTCTCGTTGTGACCATACTTGCGGTAGCAGTTGACATCGATAAAGACATCGCAAGCGTACTTCTGACGGATCTGCATGGCCAGCTGTGCGACGCGCACGCATCCTTCGGGGTCTTCAGCGTTCACGTGAAACACAGGCGATCCAAACGCATGGCCGATATCGGGGCAGTAGCGTGTGGAACGGGTGTCTTTGGGCAGCGTAGTAAAGCCGATCTGATTATTGATCACCAGGTGGATCGTGCCGGCAGTGCTATAGCCGTTGAGGCGGGAGAGTTGCAACGTTTCGTAGACGACGCCCTGGCCTGCGACGGCCGCGTCGCCATGGATCAGGATGGGAACGATCTGGTTGCGCTCTTTTTTTCCTCGGTTAAGTTCCTGCTTGGCTCGGGTGATCCCTTCGACGACAGGATCCACTGATTCCAAATGGCTCGGGTTGGCGACCAGAGTGACTGTGACCTCTTTGCCCGATGCCGTGGGAAGAGCTCCAATAAATCCCTTGTGATACTTCACATCTCCTGTTCCCTCGAATTCGTTCGGAGTGTAGTGGTCTTCAAACTCGTGGAAAAGTAGGGAATAGGATTTATTGAGGATGTTGGTAAGCACATTCAACCTGCCGCGGTGAGACATTCCAAGCACGGCTTCATCAACACCCGATTCTGCTCCTTTATCGATCATTGCCGAGAGCATCGGGATCAGCGTCTCGCATCCCTCTAGAGAAAACCGTTTTTGCCCTACAAACTTCATGTGCAGAAAGGACTCGAAGAGTTCCGCTTTATTGAGATCGCGCAGGATTTGCAGTTTTTTTTCTCGATCGAGATTTAACGGAAAATAAGGTTCGATCTCCGACTGAATCCACCGCTCCATTTCCAAAGATCCCAAACCCGTACATTCAACGCCGATGCGGCTGCAGTAGGTTTTTTTCAGCGCTTCGATCAGCACTTTGAGTGGAGCTGTAGCTTCATGGAGAAATCCGCATGTGGGGAAATGGGCCTCCAGCTCTTCTGCCTTAAATCCCAAAGATTCGAGTTTTAGCGCATC
>JAZJZV010000137.1:0-7792 GCA_040389485.1 Chlamydiota bacterium | reverse complement strand
TCCCTCCTGCAGAAACGGGAACCATCGGGCCACAAACAGCACAAGCTCAACCCAAAAAGATCACAGCGGCCGTCTACGTCAAGCACCAGGGCGTGCTCGACGACCCCAACAGCCACCTCATCACTAAGATAAAGCGTTTGGTTTCTGGAAGCGTTACGGGATTGGATGTCAATGACGTCACAGTCATTTCCGACCGCTCACGCCTCACGGATATCTCTCTGACTCCCTCGTCGGAGCCCCTCGAGGCAAAGGCGAAGGAATACGTCAGCATCTGGTCGATTGTCATGAGCAAGAGCTCTGCCAGCCGGTTCCGCTTCATTTTCTTCATGTTGATCGTCTGCACCATTCTCTTCGCGGCTGTCATGGGATGGATCATTTGGAAATTCTATCCCCTCATGAAAAAGAAAGGAGGCCTGCGCGCGCTCCTCAACCCCGTCCCGATGGATGAAGTTGAGCCCCCTCGCAACACCTCAGAGGATAAGAAGTAGTAAACCGGTATGAACACGACAGCTACGCTCATCTGGCACGCCTTTTTGCAGTCGGCACCCGCCTCCATGCGCGATGCCTTGAATCGCTCTGTGACCACCGAACTGCTCAAAGAAATTGAGTCTTCCGCTTCCGCCCCCGAATCATTGCTCAAAGAGGGCAAGGGCGAAGATGAGGTCTTGCGCGTCCACTATTCATGGTTCGCCCCTTTCCTGCGCTCCCAGCGCGAAAGCGACATCAAGCTCTTCTTGGGCTGCTTGGCACCAGAGCAAGTGAAAGGACTGAAGGCCATGCTTCTACTCTCTAACTCCGTGCCCACTCCCGCTTCGACTGCAATGGAATTTTTAAGAAAATCTCTCTGGGAGGCGTTAACAAGTGAAGAGATCATCCCCGTCTCTTACCTGCCCGCATCGCCGCTCAATGCATTGCTGGATCTTTCCTATAACGGGCTGAACTCTCTCATCGAACTCTTGAGCATGCATGACCTTTCTGTTGAAATACGCCACATCATCGAGACCTCGAAAATCAAAAAAATTTACAGCGTTTTAACCAAGGCCCAAGCCACATTCCTCAAAACGCTCCTGCACAAAAAAGAGGCTGTCACGTTTAAGAAAATGGGGCTTATCAACTGGAAAATGGACACCGATTCGCTGCGCCACATGCTGACGCAAAGAGGGCTCAATCGGATTGCCAAGGCGCTGCACCGATGCCCTCCCAGTCTGCTCTGGCACGCGGCCCATCGCCTCGATGCGGAGAAGGGAGCTATGCTCATGAACCTGTGCACTCCTCTCGACCACCCTCGTGCTGCGGCACTCCTGACGGACCAGGTCTCTGAACTCGCCCTTGCGATCAAAACTCATAACCCCACGCTAAACCCATGAAATTCTTCTCTTTAATTTATCAAGGGGATGTCCACCCTTCTGAAGATGAAAAAATCATTCCCGCCGAAGATTTCAGCACTCTGATGGAGGCAAGCGAACTTCTGAAGCGCGCAAGAGAGGATGTCGAAGAGTATAAAAAACAAGTGCAGAAAGATTGCGAGAAGCTGAGAGAAGACGCTCAGAAAGAGGGCTACCAGGAAGGGCTCATGCAATTTAACGAGCATATTGTCAATTTCGACAAACAGATCAAGCTCATCCGCCTCGAGCTGCAGAAACAGATTTTGCCCCTCTCCCTCAAAGCCGCGAAAAAAATCGTGGGAGAACAGCTCAGCGTCCACCCTGAGACCATCGTCGAAATCGTCCTGCAAACCATCGCCCCAGCGACGCAAAACTTCCGCTACACGATCTATGTGAACAAGGAAGACAAGGAAATCTTAGAAGCTAACAAGCATCGCATCAAAGAAATTCTAGAGCACGTCAAAACGCTCATCATTCAAGAGCGCTCCGATATTGCCCCAGGTGGATGCATCATCGAGACGGAATCGGGCATCATCAACGCCTCCATAGAAAATCAGTGGCGCGCACTCGAAGCCGCCTTCGAAAAATACATGAAGCCATCATAGTTTTTCATTCCATGAAAAAGGAATAAATGCCATAAGTGTGGGGTAATCTGAATTCTTCATCAGATCAACGCCCTACTGAAGCATGCAAAAACGCAATATCATCTTCTTTCTTCTCTTCCTGTTGGTCTCAATTGGCCTTGGAACCGAATTGCTCTTCTCGCAAGAGGCCAGTCCCTTGCAGCAGCTCCAAACCGCGGGAGCCTCCCTGGAATCGGCCCTGCAAAATCCCAATCCTGGGACAGAACACCTCCCCGCTCCTTCTGTCATGCAAGAGCTCGCAGCAATTACGGCGATGTCGCTCTTGCCCTTTGCGGTCATGCTCCTCACCTCCTATATCAAGATCGTCGTCGTTCTATCCCTGCTCCGCAACGCCCTAGGGGTCCAACAGTCGCCTCCTAACCAGGTACTGACGGGCATCGCCCTCCTCATGACCATTTACGTGATGTTCCCTACCGGACTGGCCATGTACAACGCGGGAGAGGCTGTGATGCATAACGCTCCACCTCAAGAGTTATTTTCTGCAGACAGTGCTACCTACATCATTGAAATGATGGATGTCAGCAAAGAACCAATGCGCGACTTTCTCCAACGCAATACCACAGGGAAACACATGGCCAGCTATTACCAGCTTGCCCTGCGCTCCTTCCCCGAAGGCTACCGAGAGAGTCTCAAGCCGACAGACTTTATCGTGTTGATGCCTGCGTTTATCACGACACAGCTCAAAACGGCGTTTGAAATTGGCGTACTCATTTACCTTCCGTTCTTTGTGATCGACCTCGTGACCTCGAACATCTTGCTTGCGATGGGGATGATGATGCTTTCGCCACTGACGATTGCGCTTCCGCTCAAACTGCTCCTCATTGTGATGGTCGATGGTTGGTCTTTGATCATTCAAGGACTTGTGCTATCGTTCCATTGAGAGCTAAAAATTCCTAATGCCGAGGGCTGACATGTATTCGACAGAAATCCAACAACTATCCTACCAAGCGCTGCTGCTGATCCTTCTCCTCTCCGGTCCCCCTATCCTCATCAGCACCGTGCTCGGCCTCGGTGTTGCGATCTTCCAGGCGGCAACGCAGATCCAGGAACAGACTCTGTCCACGATGATCAAACTCTTTGCCGTGATCATCTCTCTGCTCTTCTTTGGAGGGTGGCTGGCGTCTCAAATCATTCAGTTTACAAATAACATTTTCACCAACTTCCCGAAATGGGCCTCTTAAATGGCTCCCAGCACAGACACCTACCTTAGCTTCTACTCGCTGATCACAGAATATGCCCCTATCTCAGCGCTCTCTCTGTTTTTGCTGTGCATGCTCCGCTTGGCCCCTTCCATCGTCTTAGCGCCCTTCTTCGGCACTAAAACTCCATCGCCTGTTAAAATGGGACTCCTACTCGCTTTGACGTCCCTGTTCTTTCCTCATGTTGCAGTGACGAGCACGACGTTTGTCGGTTTCAATGCTGAGTTCACTTTGCTCTGCTGTAAAGAATTTTTCGTGGGCTTGATCCTGGCGATTTTTGTCTCTGTCCCTTTTTTCATCGCGCAAACCTCCGGCGTCATGATCGACTTTACGCGTGGTGCTTCCTCATTGCAGGTCACTGACCCCTTTACGCAATCGCAAGCATCCGACCTCGGAATCCTCTACAACCTCATCTTAATCGTCATCTTCTACCAAATCGACGGTCCCTATTATTTCTTCAGCGCCTTTCTCGACTCGTATGACGTTTTACCCGCGGATGCATGGATTCCTGCGACTTTTTTCACTTTTAACAATTACGTTTGGCAACACGTCTGGGATATCGTCAATAAGATTGTCTCCATTGGCCTTCAACTCGCATCTCCTTCCCTACTTGCCATTTTGATGACAGAACTCTTTCTCGGAATTGCCAACCGCTTGGCACAACAAGTCCAAATCGCATTCTTGGGTATGTCGCTCAAATCTCTCGTCGGTCTTGCGATGCTCGCTGTCGCTTGGTACTTCATCTTGCAACAGATGAGCAAGCAGACAATGATCTGGATGAATGACACCGCCCAAATCCTTCAGCACTTGAATCCGCCCCGATAAATTTTTTTGCCCATTTTCGATTCAATATTGGCTCAAAAATCCTCGAAAATCCGACTGATCCATTTTGCTAGGATAGGTTCCTACGCTCACAAAAAAAATGCGTGAGAATTATCCTGCATTCGTTAAAAATGGGCTTTAGAAGCTGTTCCAAAATTCGGGAGATCAATATGAAACGAAAATTCAATACGACGTGGACTACCATTTCCACTTCTCTACTGGCATTCACCAGCATCGCAAACGCAGACGTGGATAACTCACAAATGCGCAATTTAGAAAACCGCGTTTCTGCACTCGAGCAGCGCAGAGGAGCGAGCGGGGTGATTAATCCTCCCGCAAGACCGCAAATCAAAGACGGCGCGGATCTCTTTATCTCCGGCGATTTGCTCGTTTGGCAAGCACGTGAAAATGGCCTTCCTGTCGCAATCGTCAATAAGGGATCAACACCTTCTGCGAATCTTTCCAAATCGCATGTCAAAAACTTTGACTTCGATTGGAATGTGGGTTTCCGCGTGGCAGCAGGCTACAACGTTCCCCATGATGGATGGGACCTCAGCTTGACATGGCTCCGTTTCTACACCAATGGCCATAGCCGCACTCATGCGCACAGCAACCAAGCGATCTTCCCCACACGCGTCCATCCAAGAGACCCTGTTGTTGCAGGCGGAACGTGCACAAAGGCGCATGCTCATTGGAAATTGCACCTGAACCAATTGGACCTCGACATGGGACGCGAGTTCTTTGTTAGCAAATGGCTCACCATCCGTCCACACTTTGGTTTGAGATCTGACTGGATCAACCAAAAAGCGAAAATCGACTACGATAATTTCACTACTGGCGATGTTGAAGTCGAGCAAAAAGACCGCTGGTGGGGAATTGGACTCGAAGGCGGAATCGACACTCAGTGGGGTCTTGGCGGCGGCTGGAGCATTTTCGGCGACCTCGGCGCAGCGATCCTCTACGGATTCCACAAAATGCACATCGAAAATGAAGATGAGCCGACAGATGTGAACTTTGTCAAAATGAAGGACAGCTACCATATCTCCCACCCGATCCTGGATCTAGAGTTGGGGCTGAGATGGGACCGCATGTTCTCTAACGACCGCTTCCACATCAGACTTCAAGGCGGATGGGAACACCACGTTTACTTCAGCCAAAATCAGTTCCCCGTATTTGTCGATGATGTCGATATGGGAACGATTGTTTCTAACCAGGGAGACCTCACATTCCAAGGTTGGACATTCTCCGCACGCTTTGATTTCTAAGGGAATCTCAAAATGCAAGGGAGCCGCAAGGCTCCCTTTATCGCAATAGCTCTGCTAGATCTGCATTCTCATCCTTCAGTGCGTAGTCATATGCGCGAAGACCGCTGGGATCAGTGCGCTCTTTGTCCGCTCCCAGTTCAATAATGACATTGCACATCTCGATCTGGAGTTTCTTTCCTTTACCCTCTCCAAAATAGAATTCCACGACGTGCAAATCAGCAGTCTCTTTCTTAATTTTCTCGGATAACTCCTCTTCTTGTATAAGAGCCTCAAAATCATCCTCTGCCAATTGCCCCTCATTTCTTCTCTTATCAAATTCTTCTGCAGCTTTTGTGAGCTCAGCAATACGACTTTTGCGAGCGACTAACTGATCAGATACAAATGAAGCAGCGCGAATGAGCGGGGTTTTGCCCATTTCATCCCGCTCGTTGATATCGATCCCACTCGCGTCCAATATTTTCAACGTTTTAGGATTAAAGAGATTCGCCGTACCGATGTCATTGACAAGTAGATGCGGCGGAATGATTTTGAGATCCAAAAGCCGACCAAATCGAGAGTCTGCCCATTTTTCAAATTGGATTCTAGAGATCAGGGAATCTTTGATTTGGGGGAATCTGCGCAAAATAGTGGGGTGATTGAGAACATCTTCAACCAAATCAAGGTCCACCTTGTTGTCAATTGCCCAGAGAATCAGCTCCTCGACGCCGTATCTAGCGACCTCCTCTAATTCGCGATACAAGAGCTCTTTACCCCCAAATAAAAATGGGATGTAGAGATAAGGAAGACCCGTTTTGTAATCAAAAGTGTGTTCGCCACGCTTGTGTTCCCTTTTTAGCAGCTCGATGATGGGCTCCCGCTCCGAGACCTTTTGATTTGTGCAGATGGCCGCCAGAAGCCCATAATCGAAATCGATGCCTGGAGTGTGCGGTTTCGAGAGGTATGCATTTAATCGTTGCTGGCGCCTATGTGTCGCACTCTCTTCTTGCAGCGCGAGGGAAAGTATGTCCCCCTCTTCCCGATCCACAATCCGCGACAAAAGGGCCCTCCAACTCGCTACCTCAATTGCCTGGTGGGAATAGTCACAACAGTTGCCACATGACTGCACATCCATTGGAACATGCACAAAAGCTCCCTCTAAAAATCGCTTGGTGACCTCTATGAGCGCTTTATTATCTGGTTTTGAAGACGTCCTTTTCCAGTTAAACGCCTCAACGCAGCTCTGCATGAGAGCAAAAGTTTCTGCGCGGTCCATTTTCTTCTCAATGATTCCTGGATGCTCGCCAGAGCCTGCTCCCCTGTTGCAGAGCTGTACGTTATAGTCTGTAGCATCCGCGCTTAAATCTTTTGTGATCACAAGTCCCCATGCATGCAGCTCGTGTTTTTTCACATCGGTGCGCGTCACGCCAAAGCAAATCGCTGGTTTACCCAGCGCTAAACGGGCAGAGAGGCTTTCCATCATCTGCTGTGGATGCAAATAGAGCTCTTGCAAATCGCTATCCAAAGAGTGCTGCATCATCTCTAATAGCTCTTCAGAGGCAACTGCCATTTGCTCACGTTGAATAGAGGTGAGAGAATGCGGCAGCAACGCATTCAATCGATCCAACGTCGCCCCAGAGCCCGCTGCTAATTCCGCTCGCAAGGCGTGGTAGAAAGAAGGTTCCTTCAAATAAGCATCGAGAACGACCCGCGTTCTTAAACCCAACCACTTAAAATCCCGGCGAGATAGTGAAGATAAAGACCTTCTGCGATCAGCAAAGCAAAGCCCTTTTAAGGAAAATTCGTGGGCAAGGAGTTTTCTCGTCATCAATTCCTTGGTGAAACCGCCATCTGCCGCTATCAGTTCCTCCAAACAGCTTTGCATCTTTACAGGGCGCAGAAGCGCCTCGCTAAGAGGGGTCTCATGGTGATGAGTTCCCCCTACGAAGCGGGCCGCTGCCCCACAGCTGAGCAGAAAGAGCGCGATTTCTGCATGTCCTTGCTTACAAGCAAGAAGAAGAGCAGACATTCGGGGGTAGAGCGGCACATTGACATCTGCGCCCATCTCAATTGCTCTACGCACCAGATGAATATCCCCAGTGTGAATGGCAAAACAGAGTGCATCTTTGGGTGAATTGTGAAAGAGGAACAGGGCCAAATGGCATAGAGTGCGCTTGTCACTCGCGTAAGGGAAACTGTATAGTAATAATTTTTTGATCGATTTACAAAAACGCTGCTCGTCTTCGGGGAGCCTACACGCTAGCAGAGCATTTTGTGCAATTGCATGGTACAGCCTGCCCGTTTTGACAATGAGTTTGCCGATGCGAGCTTCCACATCACTGCCTTCATCCACATTTAAAGCCATACGGCTCAGGAGATTACCTCCTACCACACCAGAAGCTAATAAACTCATAATAACCCAAAATTATAGTAAGATATTAACAAAAAATAAGATAAAAAACAATAACAAAAAATCAACAAGTTCTATAATTTAAATATTT
>JAZJZV010000136.1:5151-8627 GCA_040389485.1 Chlamydiota bacterium | reverse complement strand
CGAGCCTACCCCACAGCAAGTGGAAGAACACAGAAATGCTTTCATGTGGATCCGACTCGGCGAACTTTTTGACAAAAAAGTCGAGCGCGTCTTCCGCGAGATGGACAGCCCCATCACCATCGTCGATGTGACCGATGGCATCGAGCTCCTCTCGAGCTGTGAAGGCCCCGTCATCTCTGCTGGCCATGCGAGCTGCGACCACCCCGAAGCAAAAGATCTCCACATCTGGCTTAGCCCACGGCTAGCCAAGATCCAGGCGAAAACCATCGCAGACGCTCTCTCCTTGCAATTCCCCGACCTCAAAGAAGAGTTTGAACGCAATTTGGCAACCCTTCTCGACGAGCTGGATTTCATCGACAAGGAAATCACCCAACTCCTCCTGCCGCTCAAAGGCTCAGCCATCATGGCCTCCCACCCCGCCTTCACCTACTTTTGCAAAGATTATGGCTTAATCCAGATTCCCGTCGAAATCGAGGGAAAGGAACCTCTCCCCCAACAGGTCACGCAAATCATGGAACAGGCGAAGGCTTACTCGATCAAGAGCATCCTGATCGAGCCCCAATACAGCAATAAGGGAGCAGAGCTGATCGCCCAGAGAATGCGGATCCCCACCCACATCATCAACCCCTATGATGAGGACTACGCCAACAACATGCTGACCCTAGCTAAACTGATCGCGGAATAGCCGATGGAAAACCCCATTCTCACCATCCAAGACCTCTTCTTCCGCTATGAAACAGCAAACGTGCTAGAAGACGTCTCGCTCAGTATCTCTAGCCAAGAATTTGTCGCTATTTTTGGGCCCAACGGAGGCGGGAAAACGACACTGCTCAAACTCATCATGGGATTTTTAACTCCGAAAAAGGGATCCGTGCAATTATTCGGAGCCCCTCCTCAGCAGACCCGCCATCAGATCGGCTATGTGCCCCAGACCCTCAAAACTGACCGTTCCTTCCCCATTAGCGTCTTGGAAGTGGTCATGATGGGCTGCCTCTTTAAACTCGATTTTTGGGGACGCTATCCCAAACAAACCCGCGAGAAAGCACTCATCGCCTTAGAGCGCGTCGGCCTGCTCGGCAAAGCCAACGCCTCTTTCGGCACCCTTTCCGGCGGCGAGACCCAACGCGTCCTGATCGCGAGAGCCATCATCGACACCCCGAAACTGCTGCTGCTCGACGAACCCACTGCGAGTGTCGACCCCGAAGCAGAGGATGCCATCCTGAGCCTGCTTCTCGAGCTCAACCAGGACATGACCATCATGATGGTCACACACGACCTGCAAACCATCATCAATAAGGCAAAAAGGCTCCTCTGCGTGCACCGCAAGGTAACCTCCCTGAAAACCCAGGAAGTGTGCGAGCACTTCGCCTTGGGGCTATACCATACACCCATGACACCCAAAAAACATTTTAACTTTTAAACAATGCATTCGTTTATTTCTGCGCTCACTCAAAACCCCTTTCTATTCATGGCCCTGGCAGCAGGGTGCGCCGCCTCATTTGCGAGCGGGATCATTGGATCTTTCGTCGTTGTAAAGAGAATCGTCTCCCTCAGCGGCAGCATTGCCCACTCTGTCCTGGGCGGCATGGGAGTCTTCTTGTGGCTGAAGAGAACCTACGGACTCGATTTCCTCTCCCCTCTACAAGGGGCTCTAGCAGCTGGCATCTTGTCCGCTTTTGCGATGGGGTGGATCCGCCTCAAGTACAGAGAGCGGGAAGACACAGTTATTGCAGCCATTTGGTCCACAGGCATGTCGATAGGCGTGATTTTCATCGCCTTGACGCCAGGCTACAACGTCGAGTTGCTCAACTTCTTATTCGGCAATATTTTATGGGTAACACATAGCGACATCTATCTCCTACTGAGCCTAGACGTATTGATTGGAGCGGCAGTTGCGCTCTTCTACCGGAAATTCCTGGCCATCTGCTTTGACGAAGAGCAAGCACATCTGCAAAAACTACCTGTGGGTAGAATCTATCTGCTATTGCTCTGCCTCGTTGCCATCTCGGTGGTACTTCTCATCCAAGTCGTCGGCGCGATCCTCGTCATCACCATGCTCGCCATCCCTGCTGCAATCGCAGCCACAATGACAAACCATCTGGCAAAGATGATGCTCTACGCGACGCTCCTGGGGGTACTATTCACCCTTTTAGGCCTCTTTTGCTCCTACGAGCTCAATTGGCCTCCAGGCGCCACCATCTCTCTCATCGCCGCGCTCGGCTATAGCGTTAATCTATTGCGCGGACAACGCTCTTCTTGTACAGCTTAACCAATCGCTTTCAGGCAATTAGATCGTGCAGTAGCGGTTCCAAAAGCTTTTCCAAGTCCCAGTAGACTCAGACTTGCTTTTCGAGCTTTTTCGTCTTTTTGGAGCTGATTTTGAACTTTTTTTGCTGGCCATGATGCCTCCTCTTAATATTGCTGATGAAACCTAATGTCTTCGGGGCGCGCTCCAGAATCTTCTGAAACATCCCTCTTCACCTCATCCTGGATCGATGGATGAGAACTCTTGCGATGGTTTTTAAGCGTCAGTTTTGAGGCTTTGCGCTTGTTAACTCTTTTGTTAAACGACTTCACAACATCCCTCTGCAGTTTATTTCCCCAGAAGCAAGCATACCCGCCCCCAAGCAACCATCATCCTTATCTCTTCTTATTCTTAGGTTATTAATTATCATTTTATATTTCAAGATAAAATTAAAATAAACATCAAACCAAAGAATGGAAAACCAAATAAAAGCAAAAATAAAAGTGAAGTTGATCAGCGACCTCTAGGTCGCCTGTCGAAGACGCTGCTACAAAATTGTACAAAGTCGCGTTTAAGCTGGGCCCCCAAACCCCTAATTTCTTTTCCCGTTGACTTTCAAAGGAAGTTTCTCTTATGATTGCTCATTTCCTCTCCATGGATCTGTCATCTCTATGACATTTCCAATTCGCGATGAAAATTTTCAGGAGGTCAAATGTACGCGATTATCGAAACCGGTGGAAAACAGTACCGAGTAGAAAAAGGCGATATCATCGATGTGGAGCTACTCCTCGATGCTACCGTTGGTGAAAAAGTAGAATTTAAAAATGTGCTTCTCGTGAGCGAATCAGGCGCAGTTAAAGTCGGCAAGCCTATTGTCGATAAATCTGTGGTTCAAGGCGAACTTCTGCAGGAAGTCAAAGGACCTAAGGTAATTGCTTTCAAATATAAAAGGCGCAAACCCTACCGTCGCAAGGTCGGTCACCGTCAGCAGTACGCACGAGTAAAAATCACAGAGATTATTGGTTAAGGAGTTTGCACTATGGCACATAAGAAAGGTCAGGGGTCGACCCGAAATGGACGCGATTCGAACGCACAACGCCTCGGCATTAAAGCAACAGGTGGACAATTCGTCTCAACTGGAAGTATCATCGTCCGTCAACGCGGAACGAAATGGTATCCAGCTAAAAATGTAGGTGTTGGTAAAGACCACACTCTATACGCCGAGATCGAT
>JAZJZV010000136.1:0-5141 GCA_040389485.1 Chlamydiota bacterium | reverse complement strand
TCATCGACGGAGTTGTCACATTCCGCAAAAGCGACCGCACTTACGTTTCCGTTCTTCCTGCCGTTTAACGACTTAACTTCGAGCAGGAACGAAATTTAATAGCCTCTGATCATTTTTCAGAGGCTTTTTCTTTAGGGGAAAAAATATGTTCATCGATTCAGTGAAAATCACGCTGCGTGCCGGCAACGGCGGAAACGGAGTGGTCGCTTGGCGCCGCGAGAAATTCATCCCTAAAGGAGGGCCCGTCGGAGGAAACGGCGGCAGAGGTGGTTCCATTACACTCAAAACGGATGTCCACGTCCTTTCACTCGAAGGCTTCCGCAATCGCAGACTACTCAGCGCAGAAAGCGGCCTTGCTGGTTCTGGCAACCATCGAAAGGGGCGCAACGGCGAGGACCTCGTCCTCAAAGTCCCCTGTGGAACGCTCGTCAAAAATGCAGCCACCGGCGAGGTGCTCTACGATCTCACCGAAGAAGGCCAAAAGTGCGTGATCTGTGAGGGGGGAAAAGGAGGCAAGGGCAACGCCTGCTTCAAGTCGCCCACGCACCAGGCTCCAAACATTTGCACCCCAGGTGATGAGGGCGAGGCCCTAGAGGTCGAGCTCGAACTCAAATTGATCGCTGACGTCGGTCTCATCGGCTTCCCCAACGCCGGCAAGTCCACGCTCATGACTAAAATGACCCACGTCCCTGTCAAAATCGGCGCCTACCCATTTACCACTCTTTATCCCAACTTGAGCTATGTCCAGTTTGACGACTACTCACGCGTGCTCGTCGCCGACATTCCTGGCCTAATCGAAGATGCTCACCTCGACAAAGGTCTCGGCATCTCCTTCCTAAAACACATCGAACGCTCCTCCACTCTTCTATTCGTCATCGACGTCTCCGGTTTTGAAGAGAGAGATCCCATCGAAGACTTTAAAGTGCTGCGCAGCGAACTCGGCGCGTACAATCCAGAAATGCTCGAAAAACCCTTCCTCGTCGCACTCAACAAGATCGACATCGAGGGAGCAGATGAGCAGATCGCGCGGTTCATGGAATTTTACCCCCATGACAAGCAGAACATCTTCCTCATCTCTGCGATGAATAACGACGGAATCTCGCCTTTGATCAACTGCATGAGAGATATGGTGCAAGTCAATGGCAAACGTTTTAGATAGATCCACACTAGAAGATCTAATCCCACGCTATGACACCTTTCTCCTCGATGCCTATGGAGTGTTCTGGGGTTCTGCAGCAACTGGCCTGCTTCCCGGAGCCAAAGAGGCCATGGAAGCACTCGTCAATAGCGGCAAGAGGGTGGGAATTTTGTCCAATACCACTCAACTAGCAGAAAAAGAGAAGCTCAAACTAGCCAAGTGGGACGTCATCCAAAACTCCCACTACCATTTCATCGTTACCTCCGGCACCGTGACTCGCCAGGCTCTTTTACAAGACAGACTCCCCTTTCCCACTCCGCGCAAATCATACTGCCTATTTGGCACAGACCATCCACACTTTTCCCCGCACAGCAGCCTATTTGAGGGTACTTCCTATAGACAGGTACTCGCACCTTCAGATGCCGATTTCATGTACCTTGCGATTCCCCACATCGATGGGAGTGACCAAGAAGATCCCGAAGCATTTGAAACATTGACCCGCGAAGCTGCACGATTCCAGCTCCCCGTTCTATGCGCGAATCCCGATCGGTTTGCACACGAAGGCGAGCCAGCCCGTCCCGTCGTCCGCCAGGGAACGATCGCTCAAATGCTGCAAAATGAAGGCACAGAAGTACACTTCATTGGAAAACCGCACTCCCTCGTCTTTCGCGAGGCGCTCGCACAATGTGGAGCAGAAAGGATACTCATGATCGGCGATACGCCTGAGACAGATATCCGAGGCGCGCGCATGGCCGGGATCGACTCTGCGCTCATCACCCAAACGGGCATCGCTTCTGAGCGCATCTCAAAAAGCGGCATGGAAGCGTTCTTAAGAGAACTCGCTGAGACCGATCAGCCCCATTTCATGATTCCCCGCTTTTCTCTCGATTGCTAACTTAAGGCCGATTGCCTCACCCCCTCAACCTATTTATACCGAACGCAATTCAGGAATCATCTGGCATCTGATGGGCAAAATCCCCGTTGTTTTTTTCAACCGCTTTGGGATCTAATCTCAGTTCTTTGACAAAGCTATCAGCAAAGCAATCAGTAGTGATATCTTCAATCCCTTGTGCCATCCCATCGAAGATCCGAATCGCCGCATTAGCGGGAGTTTCTTTCTCAAAATCCACCCCATCGGCCATATCTGTATCAATGGGCCCAGGATAGACACCAAAAACGGAGACGCCGTAACGCGCTAATTCTGCTCTTAGGGCCTGTGTGAGGGAATGTGCTGCAGCCTTAGAAGCAGAGTAGGTAGCGCACAGGGGGAAAGAAGATAACCCTCCAATTGAGATCACATTTGCTATTGCTCCATTTTGATTTTTGATAAGAGTTTTGCAAAAAGCACGGCTGAGATTAATCAACCCAAAATAATTAACTTCCAGCTCTTGTCGTGCGGTTTCTTCACTATAGTTAAAGCAAAAACCGGTAAATCCCGCAAAGCCTGAATTGTTGATTAAAATCTGGGTATCGCTTGCCACCTGTGCGACCTGGTCAATTTCATCTTTATTTGTGACATCCAATCTGAGAGGAACAACGATTCCTGGGTACTGAGAAACAAGACTCTCTAGATGAGAGATATCCCTTGCTGTCGCGTAAACCTTTTTGGCGCCCCTTTTAACAGCCTCCTCCACTAGAGCACGTCCTATGCCTCTCTTACGGCTAGCGCCCGTTATGAAAACAATCGCGTCTTTCACTACAACGTTTGACATCTTCCTCTCCGTTCTTGATTTTCACTAGCTTGGACTTACTTTTTTCATCGATTACTTAAAATTGCAGCATTCCCCAATCAACTTCATTGAATATTCGCTTGATTGAGGGCCAAAATATTCTGCGCTGCACGGCAGCATATCCTTTCCAAATAGGTACTCCTATTTCCGATTTCCACATTGGGAACAATGACACTTGTGGACGGATGTAGAGAAGAGTATAATGAACAACATCCTCACAGCTGAAGAAAGGGGCAAAGTCCGACCCCACCTCAATTTGAATATGTTTTTAGGAACAACAATATGACACCTCAACAAAATGAAGAAATCATAAAAAAATATTTCGAGGAAGCATGGAATCGGGGAAACCTCGACGTTTTAGACGAAATCATTGCACCAAACTATCTCAATCACAGCCCGGGCATGCCTAATCCCCCACCTGGTCCTGAAGGTCTTAAACCCATCATCAGAGGGTTGCGTAAAGCCTTTCCAGACTTGCATTTTACGATAGAAAATATGGTCGTTACCGCTCATCAAGTGGCCATTCATTCTATCATGCATGGCACTCATCAAGGCGATTTATTCGGACTACCACCAACGGGTAAAAAAGTTAAAGTCAATCAAATGCAAATCGAACGGATAGTAGACGGAAAAATCGTTGAACATTGGCGTCAATCCGATGATCTTGGCATGATGAAACAGCTAGGACAGATACCTTAGAGCGCTATCGTCATCCGCCTCTTAGCACTTCATATAAGGCTCTTTTAAATTTTCCGGTTCGCCAAACTGATTGTAATCTATGAGAATTTCTTCACCAGCTTTGATAGCCATGATGGTATATACATTGCCATCCGCTCTTTTTTCAACATTGGGATTTTTCGAATGATTTAAATACCAACCTATTTCCATACGATCAAATTCTTTTGGACACAAACATTTCTCATCATCAAGCGAAATGCAATAACTAAGAAATTCAGCAGGAATATCGCTTATTTTCGCTTCTCTGGGAGAAAATTTTGGAAGAACCTGCACACCTATGTCGATATCATGTATGGCAAAAACGCCTATTCCAGAGATCGTAGAAGGTTTTAGAATTGCTGAGAATTCTGACCAGCCACCCATAAGACCTCATGCTTGGATTTCCTTTTTTTCTCTAGAAAAAGAAAGACTGGAATCCGGGTTCCCCGCCGGTTCGTCGCATACAGGCGACTTCACTTCGATTTCCAGACGAATGCCCAATTATTGGCTTTCTTTTGAGAACACCCCTAGTAAAGCAATTCAAAATCTGCGATAGGAAAGCCCTGACGTTCCAGAGCGTGGGCTATTTCTTCCATTTCATCGAAAGCATCCCCCTTTTCATCAAAAACTTGCCAGGAAGTTTCTTCATCGCCACCGAAACAAACTTGTCCAAGTCGAATTTTAGCCTCTTGATGTCTTGCTTTTACAACATCGAAACGTTTTTGCAGTTCTGATACTTCAAGGACATCTAATTCAGAGCAGCTCTGAACTGGTTCTACATCAGTTTCCACCCTACCTTGATAATCTCCACTGAAATCCCTACCAAATAAGGACTCATAGGCGTTTCTCGAGTTGAGAGCTCCTTGACTCATCATTGCCATTTCAACCTCATGCAGATCTGCAAGGGGACATTCTTCGCTTCGACCATCTGAAGTTGTTTCATCAACCTTAAAAAAAACAACATCAAGCTTAAGTCCATTATTGACAGTTTTGATTCGGAAGCTATCTCCCTCTTTGAATTCGGGTATACTAGAAGCGGGAATTGGAAGGTCACGACGCTTGGCACGCGTTTCACCTTTGACACTTCCATCGGGTTGCACGGTCAAGCGATTGCTACATTCGTAGAATTGAAACATTCTTGCAGAAAGTTTAAGAGTATTTGCAAGTTCGGGAGTCAGTGATATACGATCAAAAGAACGTTGATAAAACCCATGACGAATTTGAAACTGGAGAAGCTGTTCTGTCGAGGAAGGGATATCGCCACTAATGCATGCGGATATCACATCTAAACCATCAAATTCCAGATCAATACAACGGACATTCCAATCATTATAATTGGTTAGTCCTTGAAATGAGATTTGAAATTGAATATTACCACTGGATGAAGCCATTACAACTATCCTCAGGCTTTCTTTTTAGAGAAAAATAGTGACCAGAACTGGAATCCGGGTTCCCCGCCGGTTCGCCGCTCACAGACGGCTTCACTTCGACGACCAGACGAAAACTAAACTATTGGTTTTCTTTCTGGCTATTTTTTAAGGAAAAAATGGCCAGAA
>JAZJZV010000135.1:12143-12912 GCA_040389485.1 Chlamydiota bacterium | reverse complement strand
CTTCCACTGGCGCGAAGGCTCGATCGCCTTCTGGGACAACCGTGCCACCTGGCATTATGCCGCCAACGACTATCACGGCGAGCGTCGGCTGATGCATCGCATTACGATCTCCGGCTGCCCGCTCGAGGCCGCTGCCGCGCAGATTGCCCACGGCGGATGATCCGAACGCCTTTGCATCCCGTATGAAATATCGGGATCAGAGGTGAGGTAGCCGAATTTGGAAGAGAATGCAAAGTCGGAGCTGGTTCCGATTGCCATCTCGATTTGATCGAGGTGGTTCCATGCTTGCTCCCAACTTCCTGTGCAATCGGTGAGGTGGAGCTGCAGGTGGTTTTGGATGTTGATTCCCGCCAGGAAGTGGGCGCTCTCGTCGACGGCAAACCCTTGCCCAGCGAGCGTGTTTTGAAACCCTTCGTGGCAAAAGAAGTGCTCGAAGAGAAATTCCTTTTCGAGAGGCAAGACCTGCTCGGCGTTCAGAAAGACGGGGTTTTTGAGTTGGGGATTTTTGCACAGGCGCTCTTTGAGCTCTGTCAGCGTCTGTTGGATTTGCCGTGCAGACATTTTGGCGGGAAAGTTGTACCGCGCCAGATTCCTGTGCAGAGTGAATGTCGTAGATAGCCAGATCGGATTAGAAGCATTTTCCCATGGCGTGTGTTCGAGAAGATAAACGGGAAGGCTATTTAGGCTCATTAGATCCCTTCTCTTTGAGGTCTTTGATTTGATCGCGCAGCCAAGCGGCCTGTTCGTAGTTCTCTTTTTTCAAGGCCTC
>JAZJZV010000135.1:3714-12133 GCA_040389485.1 Chlamydiota bacterium | reverse complement strand
ATTGAGAGCCTCGTTCAGAGCAGTGAGGCGGCTCGAAGAGGGGATAGAGAGTGGTTTGCTGGGCGTCTTGCCGACATGCAGAGGTTGATTTTTCTTCTGCGCGATCTCTTTCTTGATCCGCGAAGGAATTTCATCGGCGGCGATCAATTCAGAAATGAGCAGATCAGAAAACACTTCATAGCATTCGCTGCATCCAAGAGGGTTGCCCATTTTAACCGATTCTAAAGTCGTTCGGCAATTGCCGCAGCAGAGGCCAGCGTCTGCTTCTGTGATCTTTTCGGTGGCAAGCGAAGGAGCTTCTGGGCCGTGTAGTTTTTGCTGGAGGACCGGACAGTCGGCGCACATGTCCGTTGGCAGAATCGAATCGCGCTCAATCTCTTTATAAGCGACAGCGATGGGTTTTTTACAATGACTGCAATCGACAGGCCTTTCCGCCATTAGTCCTCTAGAGTTGAGACTGCTTCTGAGAAGCTGTATAGATCGGATTCTAGGAGAGCGCGCAATATCTGTAAAGCAACTGTTATTTAATGGGCATTCGGTGTAAATTAGGCCGTTTTGTAGGTTGTTTCACGATGGGCAATGCGTTCAAAAAGAGTTCGATTGGCGCTATTTTGATCGCAGCAGTCTTTGGGGCTGCGCATTTTTTTTCGGGCGCGCGTAGTGGAGATGTCTCACCTGCCGCGATGATCAAGGGAAAAGCGTCAGCGCTCAACAGGCCCGAGGGAATTGCGTTCTCTCCCTGCGGCGATTTTTTTGCAGTGGCAAACGCTCACGCCAACTGCATCAGCTTTTACAAGAAAACGGGCAATGATGCGCTCTTTGAAACGATTCCCTTTGATGTGATTCAGGGACAGGTGGCGCAACTCGATTATCCTCACGATCTTTCCTTTTCTCCCGATGGCACTCATTTAGCCGTCGCCAATCGCTACGGAGATTTGGTCACTGTTTATAAAAGAGATGCCGATCAGACGCGCTTTCATCACACACCGGTTGCCGTGATCAAAGGAGAGCCCTCTTTGCTCAGTGCTCCCAATGCCATCAAATATTCTCCCGTTGGCAACGCGGTCGCCGTGTGCAACATGCAAGAACATCGGATCACGTTTTATCGGTATGAGGGGGATGTTTACGAGCAATCTCCGTACTCCGTTTTGCAGAATTCCTTGGATGTTCTCAACACGCCCGATGGACTCGCCTTTTCTAGAGATGGAGAATTGCTCGCTGTCACAAGCCATGCGAACCACTCCGTGGTTCTCTATCAAAAAGTATCGGATGCGCCCATTTTGTATTCTCCTCAGCCCATCGAAGTGCTGAGAGGTGGGGCCACGAGTTTTTGCTTCACGCATTCGCTCTGTTTTCACCCCATCACTGACGATCTGATTGTGTCGAGCGCAGGAGGGAAGAAAAACTTAAGCTATTTTAAGAAAAAAGGAGAAGCCTTTCCTAGATATTCAAACGGGCCAGACAAAGTGTTTGCCATTTACTCCCCTGAATCGATTCACCTGCAACTCAAATACCCCGAAGAGGGGGGCGTCAAAGGCGTGGCCTTTTCTCCAGGCGGAGAGTACTTAGGCCTCTGCGCTTCCGATATTGCGAAGCCCTACCGAGCGATCTTTATTTACCAGACGAATGCCCTGTAATTAATTGCTAATATCCCATGTTAAAATAATTTATTTAATTGCTGTTTAATATTATGTAAAAATAAATTTAATTATTCTATTTTAATTTGGTTTGTTTTATAATTAATTTATTGGTGTTTTTCAAAAATAAAAATAAGAGAAAAAATATGGAAATTTCAAGTTCGCAACAAGCCATGGCTCAAGCAGTTATGGATCGGCTCATCTATGTAATGGACTTCAATCCAGGCAATGGGGAAGTTGTCGTTTACCGCGACCCAGAAAATAATAATGAAATGGTTACTGATGTTGCCAGATATGCAATTGAGCAAGCGCAGCTCAGCGAGTCTGAGTTTCCTCTGGACGAGCAAGCACAACCTGCCACTGAAAGCTCTACAGATTATGCGAGCGATACATACCCTGTCACTAGAGCACAAGGACTGAGATCGAGATATGTTCGACCAACACAATCCAATCTACACCGCGCCCTTACAGGAAATAGGGTTGTTCCGTTGCCATACATTGGACAGGGTTTGATTGTGAGCGTTATATGGAATCCAGCGGCAGGGGATTGGTCATTTGGCGACTTTGCTGATGTATTGCAGGATGCTTATGGTCAAGAAGAGACGGACGTGCCAGACAGACCCACCCATAAAGACGATTCCTAGACAAAAATAGAGACGTTTTTATAGATTCACCCTTATATTGCGCCCAGACTCCTAGTCTGGGCTGCACACAAGGATGAATATCAGATGAAAAAAATCGCCACACTAGTAACGCTTGCGCTCTTGTCAGCAACAAGCGGTTTGATCAGCCAGGCTCCCTCGCCGGTAATGCCTCCTCAAAGTGGAATGGCAAATCCGGTCGCAGGATGCAGCAGCATGTCGCAAGACGAACAGGATTTTGCGGCAAAACTTCTCGACATGAACAATCAAGTCGTCTTTTGCTCGCAGTTTAGTCCAGGACAAAGGCAGCAGGCAATGGATATCGCCGGCAAGCCTGATGCAAATGGAAATGCAGTCTCAGCAGACGATGCTGTGGCGCAAACGATGCAAGGCTCCGCAACGGGAGCTGGAGCTACTCCCAAGCGAAAACCTGGCGGCGCATGTCCCCTAAAGTGAGGTGTAAAGTGAATCGATTGCTCATCTGTGCATGTATTTCTATCGCTGCAGTGCTGAATGCAGATCCCGCCTCTCACTTAGAGTCGCCTGCACTCATGCTCTCTCCCGATGAACTCGTTTTAGTCTCCAAGCTCACGGATCACAACCGGAAGACTTTTGCAGAAAAGTTGACTGCCGATCAGAGAAAGGCTGTGATGATTGCCTTCGAGAACGGAGCGCTTCCCGATGAGGCCGTTCACCGCATGGTGACAGCCGGCGAGGCCAAAGAAAGAGGGGTCATTGGGTACCGAGATGTCTTAAGTGAAGAACAGTAATCTAGTCAAATTCACGCCGAAGTGGCAGAGAATGCTCGCTTCGATGCTCTTTGTCGTGTGATAGATCGTTCCGTAGATGATTCCGGCAGTGATGGTAGTGGCAAGGAGGGGAAGGTCAGCGACCCACCCTAAATGGGCCAGAGTAAAAAAGAGAGAGGAGGCGACAACGCTACAGCATCCCGAGAATGCCGTTCCTCCAAACCACATGTTGACTTCCCTTTGCAAAAATCCTCGAAAAAAAGCCTCCTCGGGGATGACGACAAGGATCAGGTTGTTGAGTAGCCAGACGAAGATGAAAATGGGGATTTTTGGATCCCATTGAAGAGCTCCCAAATAAAGTGAGAGCAGCATGAGAAGGAGGATTCCTATAAGGCTCAAAGGGATGGCAAGTTTTAGCATGCGGATGAGTTGCACGCGCGATGAAATGAGCGGAAGACTCAGTCCCAAAATGAAAATCCCAATCCAGGGTTTGTCGTAGCTCAGCCATAGAGAAACGGGAGCAAAGCTAGCGCTGATCGTTTCTTCCGAGGCGATTTTCCAATTGTGAAAGCCAGGCAATAGATGAAAGATGAGGGCGTAGGAAACTGCCGTCGCAATCCCGACGAGCAGAAAACGCGCACCTTTGTGGATGTCGCAGTGGATACTATAATGGCAGATGAGCAGCGTGAAGAGAGGGATAGCAGAGAGCCAGTTGACGGTATTTGTTTGGAAAGCCAGAATGTAGCTGATGAATAGGAATGAGCCCCATAGCCACGGCGTCTTCTTCACCCATAGACTGACAAAACTCATTCCCAGTGAGAAAAAGCAGAGGGTGGAAAGAGGTTCCTTCCAAAAGAGAATGTGAGTGAATGTTGCGAGCGTCATAATCTTATTGGTAATGATGATTTCAAAAAATGTCAATGGACTTGAGTTTTTGCAGTACGAGCTCTTTGCGGAAGAGCCCCGTCTTGTGCACGGCATATTTTTGCGACGCGCAGAGGAATCAAGCCGCTCGCTCAACGTCAGCCCCAGAGCGGGCGATCCCCTATCAGTAGAGGAAAATCGCAGGCTCATCCTCAACGCTCTACAATTAGACAGGTGCATCGATGCTCACCTCGTGCACGGCTGCCGCGTGGCGCGCGTAGACCATGAGGAGTCTCCAGGCATCTGTGACGGAATGATGACCGCCCTTATTAATGTGGGGCTGATGATCCCTTTGGCGGATTGCCAGGGAGCGATCTTTTACGATCCCATCCGCCATGTGGTTGCAAATGTCCACTCGGGGTGGAGAGGAAATGTACAGAATATTTACCAAGAGACCGTCTTGCAAATGCAAAAGGAATTTGGATCCAAGCCAGATGATTTGCTCGTCGGGGTCTCTCCTAGCTTAGGACCCGATCACTCTGAATTCAAAAACCACGCGGTCGAGCTGCCGCCCTCATTTTCCAGGTTCCAGGTGCGACCTACTTACTTTGATTTATGGGCAGTTGCCAGAGCGCAGCTCGAAGAGGTAGGGGTATTGCCACATCATATTCAAATTGCAGAGATCTGCACCTACTCCAGACGGGAAGATTTCTTCTCCTATCGCAGGGACAAGTCCCCCGAGCGTCAAGCGACGGTAGCAGCTATTCTCTAGAAGTGTTCTTGGAAGAATTCCACTGCCGTTTTGGCGACCTTGTCGTGGATCGACTTCCGGTCGATCGTCAGCGGGTCCTCGCAGTATTTGGCATTGAGGAAACGCTTGCCAAATTTCGATGCGCGATTGAGAAAGACAAAGTGGGTCTCATCTCCGGAGAGGACCATGAGAGTGGATCGGGTGATTTTTTTAGATAGAATCTGCGCATTAGACTCGAAGGGGACGACAGCATCCTTTACAGGGGCGATGATATAGACGGGAATGTCGATCGACTCTAAACTTTTTTCGTCAAATAACCAGCCAAGAGCCGGAGCCATCACAAACATAGCAGTGAAACGCTTGTCGCGGAAGGAATGGCACGCCTGAGTGAAATCAATGCCGTCGAGCAGCTCGTCAGAGACGATGTCAGAGAGCTCCATGGTACACGCCATGCGCATGCTATCGACGTCTTTTTCATTTGTCTGAGCTCCTGCGATCCAAATGCCAGTAGCTCCTCCTAAAGAATATCCAGCAAAACCAATGCGGCTCTGGTCGATCCGGTCCTTAAAAGGAGAGGCGGTGAGGATCTGGTCCAAGACAAACGAGACGTCTTTGGGCCTTTCCCAGGGAGTGGCGCAGCATTTGGGAATGACATTATTCCAGGTGTTTCCGTAGTGGTCCATGGCTGCGACGATATAGCCGTTGGCAGAGAGCACTTCGGCGAGCCAGGAAATGTTGAAGCGGTCGCCGCGGTTGCCGTGGGAAATGACAATCAGAGGGTATTTTTCTTTTTTGGTGCTGAGGGTGGCCTCGCGCGCCTCATCACAGCGGATCCAGACGCCAGTAGCACTTTCAGCAGGGGTATCGAGATCGATCGGGTACCAGATCTCAGTTGTCAAAGGACGGTCTCTCTCGGCGTCGTAGAAGTTAAATGTGGAAATGCCCGTCTTTTGAGGCTGCAGAATAATGGTCTGGAAGTACTTCTTGAGGTTAATTCCCCCGCTAAAGGGAATTGCAAGAAGAACTAGCGGGGCCGCAAAATAGATGATCCATTTAAATTGCTTTCTGAACATAACCGTTTCGTTTCCGTTTATTGCTTTTCTAATTATATAGTTATCACGTCTTGTATTTTAAGTTAAACGGTTATTTAGTTTATTTTAATTTGAGATATTGCGTTGAGATGATCGAAATCTGCTTGCCGTTGCTTCTTAGTCATTGATAACAAAATGTTTAAATGAAATTGACTCAACATTTTCCTAATTTCGAAGAATTCCTGCTTGTGCTGATTTTAGGTGATCATTATGCTACGAATTTATGCCCTCCTCTCCCCAGAGGGGGGTGACGATTACACCCAAGGTGCAGCTTGTCGAAATACATTTATTCCCTCTGTTTATGTTTTCTTGTGAGCCTCTCTCAATTGATGGCGGCTGAAGAAACGGCGGCCGTGAAAAAAAAGGTCCTGATTCTTTCAAGTGCAGGAGGTGGGGGGCATATCATTGCAGCCAATACCTTGGAAACATTGGTAGGGGAGACCTACGAGCTCAAAGTCGTTCAGCCCATTGATCAGCTCCGCATTTGGGGCGTTCCGTCGGGCGAGCAGTTTTACAATGCCGTATTGCGCAATGGGTGGATCCGATCGATGAATTTTATCGTCCGCCACTTGGTTCCGCCTCTCTTCCGTTCCCGATTGAAGAAGATTGAGAAGATCATCGCCTCCTATATCAATACATACCAGCCTGACCTCGTCATCTCATTGATCCCCTTCGTCAATTACCCCGCTTCTGAGGCTGCGCGCAAGAAAGACGTCCCTTATCTACTCATCACGACAGATAACGACTTAAGGCACTGGTCTTTAGAGATGGAAAAGATCAAACATCCCCATTTTAAAGTGACCATTGGAGCCGATTTACCACTCTCTCGCAATGTCCTTCTTCAAAAGAACATCCCTGCAGACGCAATTGAGACAATCGGTCTGCCGCTGCGCCCCCAATTCATCGAGGAAAAAGATCGCGAAAGGATCATCAAAGAATTCAATCTTCCCTCGGATAAAGAGATCATTATGATCATGACAGGAGGCGTTGGCGCCAATATTGCTTATGATTATGCAGAAAAGATTGGCGGGATGAATTTAGGCATACATTTGGTCGTGATCGCGGGAAGAAACGCGGCTCTTAAGAGGGATCTTGAGAAAATGCGACTGCACCCTTCCAACTCTCTCACGGTTTTTGGGTTCACTGACAAGATCTCTGATCTAATGGCAGTCGCCCACCTTCTCGTTACTAAGCCCGGCCCCGGAACGATCAATGAGGCGCTTGCAATGAAACTGCCGATGCTCATCGACAATACGAACATTTCCCTGTTTTGGGAGCGTGGCAATGTCGATATGATCTTGGGTTATGGCGTGGGTGAGCGCGTTCGCAAATTCAAGGACGTGAAGAGGTTACTGAGAAAGTTTGTGCACAATCCAGGAGCCCAAGCGGCCTTTGCGCACTCCTATTCCAAAGTCCCACCCAATCAGTTCCATCTGAGAATTCCCGGAATCATCGAAGAGATGCTCGGCTGGAAGGATGAGGGGACACGTGGAGTTAGTGAGGACTCTTCTCTCCACGTGGTAGCGCTTTAAACCCGCACCCTTTGAGGATCCTGGGATAGCCAAAGTATTCGATGATCGGCCATTTGCGGCAGACGGTAGGCCGCAACCCGTAGTGGCGGCATGACCCATCTTTTCTCAGGTAGCGGCACCCCATGACATACGCCCTTTTCCCTGCATCTTCATAGACATCCCCGGTTCTGCGGTAAAATCCCAGGAACTGGGTATTCCAAAAGTAGAAAATTCTCCCTAAAACTCCCTTGGCCTCTGGAACGAGAATGTAGTGGCAGCAATTGCCCCTCTTTAAACAGTTCCCCGCTCGCTGAAAAGGGGGACGGATCAGCATGCTCGCGAGCTTTTGCATGAAGAGATCGAGCATAATAAAGGGGAGGATGAGGACGCGCACGGGCCAGCGGATCCAGAAAGGGACCCATTGCCTGGGGATTCCGCCTGGTGGTTCCGAAGGAGGCTCCTCCGCGGTTTCTGCCCGCACGAGGATCTCATTGAGAGCGTCTTCTCCCAACGGGGCTTTTTCTTCTGACTTGTACATCTTGAGCATATCTGGGTCACAGAATAATGGAAAACATGATATACTGCGACCGGTTTGATTTTATGAATTTTTCGGCAAGATTTTTCTGCCTGGTTTGGATGTGGAGATCGAAGCTAACTTGTTACAAGTTAGTGAGATTGAATGTCCAAATCCGGGCTGAAAAGATGCCGAATAAATTCCGAATAGCAAACCGGAAGCAGTAGATAGTCCCTACGATAAAAAAGGTGTGTCATGGCCTTCAAACACGGTTTGCGTAAATTCTTTTTATTGATCGCTTTGAGCTGCACTTTGTCAGCTTCAATAGGGGCTGAAGAGCGCTGTCCCGTCGTCGTAATCGGCGGCGGCGTCGCGGGACTGACCTCGGCGACATTTCTCGCGCGCTCTGGCATCGCCCCCATTGTGATCACAGGACCCGTGATCGGTGGAGCGATTGCCCAGTCTCACAATGTTGAAAATTGGCCTGGAGAACTGTCCATTTCAGGAGTAGATCTCAGCGAAAAGATGCGCAGCCAAGCAGAAGCGCTCGGTGCAGACCTCAGGGCTGAGGAACTCATTTCCGTCGATTTTTCCCAGCAACCGTATCTCATCACGACCCGGCCCCTTTTTGGCGATGGTCAGCTCAAGACCTACCGCACCG
>JAZJZV010000135.1:0-3704 GCA_040389485.1 Chlamydiota bacterium | reverse complement strand
CCTCGGATCAACCCCAAAAAGGTTGGGGGTGCCGGGCGAGTCCGCCTATTGGTCGCAAGGAGTCTACACATGTGCGGTATGCGATGGAGCTTTTTACAAGAATAAGGTCGTCGCGGTCGCAGGAGGCGGAGATGCCGCTCTAATCGAGGCGCAGTACCTTGCCAATGTGGCGGCAAAAGTGCACGTCTTTGTGCGCGGACAGGCATTCCGCAGCGTGGAACAGGTGCGGATGCAAGAGATCCTCTCCCATCCGAAAATTCAAGTTCACTACGGTACTATTGTTGCAGAGGTGAAAGGAGATGGGGAGAAGGTAACGCATGTGACTCTTGCGCAAGGAGAAGGCAGAACCTCGACACTTCCCGTGAACGCCCTCTTCTTGGCCATTGGTTCACAACCCAATTCAGAGGCTTTTGCGGGCCAGCTCGCTCTTTATCCCAACGGAAGCATCAAACTGCAAAATGACCAGGAGACCTCCAAACCGGGAGTCTATGCGGTGGGAGATATTACCGATGGCAAGTACCAGCAGGCCGTGACAGCTGCAGGATCAGCTGCCAAAGCAGCGATTCAGGCGCAGCAATATGTCGGTTCTATCATCGCCAAGCAGCAGAAAAAAGAGTCGGAGAAAATCGCAAGCCGCACGGTCGTGGAGATCCGCTCCATGAAGCAGTTTGAGCATGAGCTGAGCCAATCCAAGGATCCAGTCATTGTCGACTTCTACTCGACCAAGTGCGGTCCATGCCGCACGTTTGCCCCCACCTACGATGCCTGGGCAAGGCGCTATGGCGACCGCTGTACTTTTCTCAAGGTCAATGCCGACTTTGCTCCCGAGGTTTTTAGTAAATACAGCATCCGCGCAGTTCCCACCCTCCTTCTTCTAGATCCCAGTGGAAAGATGATCAGGATGAGCGTGGGTCTCGGAGACATCGGCGCTATTGAGAAACACCTGGAATCCTTTCAAAGATAGGTGTTCAGGCGGCTGATCCAACCGGGAAGCCACCGCTGCTCTTCTCTCTCAGATGGGGCATTTGCCACCCTGCGCTCTAACACTTTTTTCGCCGTCTCGACGAAGGCGGCGACGCTATTATCTGAATGAGCGGGCATCTCCTCGAGCACCTGCTTCAGTCCCCACCCTTTTCCTTGGTAGCGCTCTGTTTCCAAAGTGCCATCTCCTTTGAAATTCGCATAGTCAAGTAGTGCGTAGCGCCCCTCTTTGCTGCAGGCAATGGCGGTGATCTTTTCTTGTATCTGTCCCCTCATTTCCTCAGGGTAAGAGCTCAGCAGCAAAGAGAGTGCGTTTTCAAAACTCTCCACTAGAAAGGCTGTCTGCTGGGGAATGGTGTTTTTTAAGAACGTGCGTAGCTCCCTCGAATAGGAAGAGTTTTTTTCTTTGAGGAAAGCAGAGCGCGTCGGCCAGGGATTTGCGCCAAAAGGCTCGAGAATGGCAGGAATTGCAACCTCTTGCCTTTTCAGATAGGCGATCAGGTGGGGGAATGTCTCTCTATAAGGGCCTGTTTTTCCTTCCGGGTACCAGATGAAATGCGCGATCCCCAAAGAGGCAAATTCTTCACCTGCGTTCCACCAGAGAAGTTTGTCCGCATCGCTGCTGCACTCATTGCGATAAATGCGCGTGCCAATCCACTCCGCATCTTCTTTCGACACCTCCAGCCCGCACAGAAATAACGGCAAAAAAAGAAAAAAGGAAAAAAATAGATACATGGATTACACTGCCCCGATATGCGTTTTTACTTTTTCTTACTCTACTGTATCACAGCGCCCTTCTTTTTGCGACTCCATGCCGAGGAGGCTCCTGGTTTTTTTACAGAAGTCGCAGCGCTCTATTGGAAAGCGCAAGTGAATGGATTGAGTTACGCAATCGAGTCACCCTCTCCGGCAAACCTCTCCTCTTCTTCTATCAAGAAGCCCTCGTTCGATTGGGACTTTGGTTTTAAAGTAGGCATTGGCTACCGCATCAGACACGATGCGTGGGAATTCTTGCTCCGCTTCACTTCGCTGCAAACCCACACCGATTCTCACAACCATGATGAAGTGCTGCATCCTGGATGGCTCTTGCCCAACAACAGCATCACCCCAGTCGCAGACGAGGCCAAGATGCATTGGCGCTTGCATCTGGGAGTGCTTGACTTTCTTCTCCGGAACCCCTTTTATCCTGGACGCAGTCTACAGCTGCGCCCCGCAATCGGGATCAGAAGTGCATGGATTCGTCAGAAGTACAATTTGGAATACCGCGGCGGATCACTCGAGCCAGACCGAGAAGCGATGATCCGCACGAAGAACAAGTTCTTTGGCATCGGGCCCACCTGCGGCCTGTATGCGCAGTGGGACATCAAAGGGGGATTTGCCCTCTTTTCGGAAGCTGCCTTTAGCGTTTTGTTCGGAGAATTTTATCTGCACCAGGATGAAGACCTCTTTGAGAGCAAAGAGAAAATCCTCGGCATCCACAACATTTACCACCAGTCAGCAAGCATTCTCGATGGCACTCTTGGTGTGATGTGGCAGCGCTATTTCCAAGGCACGCTCAAGTGCGTCGAGGTTGCGCTCGCGTGGGACCAGTCCGTTTACTTCGCTCAAAACCAGCTCATGCGCTTCGTCTCGCACAATGCCCTCGGCGATATCGTCGCCAACCAGGGAGATCTTTCGATCTCTGGCGTCCAGCTCTCTGCCCGTCTCGACTTTTGAAGCGAGTGAGGAATGTTTTAATTTTGTGTAGGTAAAATTAATTTTTTATTTATTATTTCTTTGTGTATTTTGTTTTTTACTTTAATTAAAATCGTGTTATTTGTTAATATATAGTTTCAAGAATATTTAAAAATAGAGGTTTTCTATGGCTTCATCAAGTGTGGGTTCGTTTGCCAATTATTTAATCCCAAGCGGTTATTTAGGTATAAAGCACTCATGTGCTGAGAGCGTGGCTCCGGTCATTGCAACACTTGGGCAAAACTCAACCGTTACGACCCTGGATCTGCAGAACAATTGGATTGGCACTCCAGGTGCTGCGTCTCTGGGAGAAGCGCTCAAAGTAAACTCAAGCCTAACGAGCCTTACTATAAGTAGTGATAATTTCTGTGCTGAAGGTGCTGGGTCAATTGCGGCAGCGCTCAAAGTAAACCCAAGACTAACGAGCTTGACACTGCAGAGCAATTGGATTGGTCCTGGAGGTGCTGTATCAATTGCAGAAGTATTGAGAGAAAACTCAAGCCTAACGAGCACGGGTCTGGTAAACACTGGGATTGGCGGTGCTGGCGTTACGGCTCTTGCGGAATCTCTCAGATTCAACACAACCCTTATGAGCCTCGATCTGCGGAGCAATCGGCTCAGTGGCGAAGATGTTCATCCTCTTGCATTAGCGCTTACGGAAAACTCAAGCCTTACGAGCCTGGGTCTGGCGAGCAATCAGCTCCATGCCGCAGGTGCTCTGTTTTTTGCAGAAGCGCTCAAAGTAAATTCAACTGTTACAAGCCTGGATCTGGGGGACAATCAGCTCTATGCCGCAGGTGCTCTGTCTTTTGCAGAAGCGCTCAAAGTAAATTCAACTGTTACAAGCCTGGAACTGGGGGGCAATCTGTTCGGCGGTGCAGGCGGTGAGCCCCTTGCAGAAGCGCTCAGAGTAAACTCAAGCCTTACAAGCCTGAACTTGATCCTCAATCAGCTTGGCGCTAGTGGTGCTGGGCTAATCGCATTAGCGC
>JAZJZV010000134.1:2459-4830 GCA_040389485.1 Chlamydiota bacterium | reverse complement strand
AAATGACTGTAACTGTCTGAGTAACTTTTGAGTACCCTGGACGGTGATTTTGACATAGCTTGAGCTGAAGCGATGGGCAAAACTGTAATAAGCAGCGAGATGAACGACTCCAGCGAGTTTATTGCCATATTTTTTGCGCACGTATTCCATTCCATCACTGATGCTCTTATCGGAGGCCATGTCGACTCCCACAAATTCCACATCGGGAAGGCTTCCAATGAGTTGAACGTCAAACCCTACGACTTGGTACTTCTTGGAAAACCGCTCTGCAGCCTTAAAGCCGATGCGCCCGCTCGCTCCAGTAATCAGAACGACTTCTCTGCCATTTTCCATAATCACCCCGCCTCTATTAAAATTTCACTTTATAACATTTGAGAAATTTTGCAAGATGCAAAGAATAGAACCATCAACCCAATGAGTGCTTTATGAAAAAAATATGCCTGGCAGCATGCCTTGCAGTTTCTGGCCTTCACGCGGCCTCTGCGTCCTTTGATCACAGTAATGAAATTGCCGAAAAAGGAATTTTCGAGCCTACCCCTTCTGGAACACTTCCTGGTGAAACAGACTCCGCAGGTAAGCCTGTCCCTAAAGCAGGGGATGCCACTCCTTCTGGGAAAACGGACTCTACGCCCGTTGCGCCTAAAATGGATGGAAAAAAAACGCCCTCCAATAAATCCGTCCCTGCCACTCCTCATGCCGAAAAGGGAATTTTCGAGCCCGAAAGTGATTAACCATGAAGCCTATCGGCGATAGCGCCGGCGACGTCCGAAGGTTGTTCTTTGGGGCCAGTATATCTGCACCTTGGCCCCCACATCTTCCCGAAGGAAGAGTGATTCCTGAAGACTCGAGGCATATCACCCTCTCTTTTCTGGCCCACTGCGATTATCCCAAACTTTTAGAACAGATACCTCAAATGCCTTTGCCTCCCCTGACCATTGGACAGACCGGGATTGCAGAGAGCCTCGTCTTCCTTCCTCCGCACACACCCCGCGTTGCCGCAATGGAAATCCGATGGATGAGTGGTGAAGCAGAATTCCTTGCCTACCAGGCGCAATTAGCTGCATGGTTGAATGCCGAAGGGTACCAAAAGGAAAAGCATCCCTTTTATCCCCACATCAGCATGGCAAGACGCCCCTTTGATCCTGCGCAATGGATAGAGCATGTCACTCCCTTTCCGTTTTACGTCCGCTCTCTCGCCCTTTACGAAAGCCTAGGAGGCTTGCAATACGCCACTATATGGGAGCATCCCTATCTGCCTCCTTTCGAAGAAATGGATCACACCGCAGATATCGCTTTCCGCATCCGGGCACGCACCCCTCAGGAACTCCACATGCATGCGCAGCTTGCCCTCGCCTTTCACTTTCCGGGATTCCTTCCCTTTTTTGCCGATTGCTTGCAAAACACTCTCTCTGAAATCATCATCGCGTTAAATGAAAGCGTCTCGCGCGCTGATGCCGCCATCGGCTGCCCGTTTAAAGCTGTGAGTTTTCATGGCAATATCCATAAGGATTCTCAACAAATCCTCCATTGGGAGATGATCGTCGATGTCTAACTTCAAAAAAATCTCTCCCGCGACATACCTCCTTCCCCAAGAAAAGGGAATGCTTGTTCCTGGACTTATCATTGCAACAGAGAAGCTCATGTCCACTTGTGACATCGAACAGCCATTGCAACAGGTGCGCAATGTTGCGACCCTGCCCGGCATTGTGGGCTATAGCATTGCGATGCCTGACATTCACTGGGGATACGGATTTCCGATCGGCGGCGTCGCTGCAATGGATGCTGCAAATGGCGTCATCAGCCCCGGAGGAGTGGGATACGACATCAACTGCGGAGTAAGGCTTGCCATTGTTCCCATACCTTACGCAGAACTGAGTGAGAGAATCAAAAAAGAGCTCATTAAAAAAATCTTCGAGTTTGTTCCCTCTGGTGTGGGAAAGGGACAAAAGGACTCCAAAAAACTGAGCGACAAAGATTACACAGAACTACTGCATCAAGGAGCGCAGTGGTCGGTTGCAAAGGGGTATGGATTTCCAAAAGATCTTGACCACATCGAAAGCAACGGCCAAATCGATGGTGCAGATCCCTCTCTTGTCTCTGCTGTTGCCAAATCGCGGGGCAAAGATCAACTAGGCAGCATTGGCTCGGGCAATCATTTTGTCGAGATCGGCGAAATCGAGCAGCTCTTTCTTCCCGAAATTGCACACAAATGGAAAGTGGAGCAGGGACTCACCTACATTCTCATCCATTCTGGCTCACGCGGGTTTGGACACCAAGTATGCCAAGACGCTCTGAACGATTTTGTCCGCAAAGGGTATGATGAGGGCCTTGTCGATCGCCAGCTCGTCGCCGCTCCCATCCACAGCGAGGA
>JAZJZV010000134.1:2046-2449 GCA_040389485.1 Chlamydiota bacterium | reverse complement strand
CAAAACGATGGCCTCTGCCGCCAATTTTGCCTTCAACAATCGTCAGCAAATTTTACATGAGGTCAGGTGTGCATTTAAAGAGGTTTTGGCCATCGACCCAGAAAAAATCCATTTGGTGTACGACGTTTGTCACAATATCGCCAAATTTGAAACCCATTTAGTAGACGAGAAGCCGCGCCTTCTCTGCGTCCATCGGAAGGGCGCTACGCGCGCCTATGGTCCTGGGGCAGAAGAGCTCTCTCCCCTCTTTAGGCAAACGGGGCAACCCGTCCTCGTCCCCGGCGACATGGGACGCGCAAGCCACCTGATGGTGGGACAAGGCAATCCTCTGACCTGGTGCAGCTCCTGCCATGGGGCAGGAAGAGCGCGGAGTCGAGTCAAATCGCTCTCCGCTTGGAAAGGA
>JAZJZV010000134.1:0-2036 GCA_040389485.1 Chlamydiota bacterium | reverse complement strand
TGTCGCGGCAAGGCGTGGTCGTAATGGCTTCTTCTTACCGAACGATTGCAGAAGAAATGCCCGATGCCTATAAAGACGTTGATGAAGTGGTCAATGCCGTACAGGAAGCAGGGCTAGCCAAAATGGTTGCCCGCCTAAAACCCCACTTAGTCATCAAAGGTTAACAATGCACTCTTTCTTTCAAGCCTTATTCCTTACCATCCCTACCCTCCTTTGCGCCACACCACCTCCGGCCAATTCAGGGGATGCGCTCAATCAGTTGATCAATGGAAATGGCCGCTACGTCTCTGGCAATTCTCTTCACCCAAGCTTGCTCAATGAATCAAAGAATTACACTGCAGAATCACAAGACCCTTTCGCAGTCATCGTGGGCTGCTCTGATTCGCGTGTTCCTCCTGAAATCATTTTCGATCAGGGCATAGGAGACCTCTTCGTCGTCCGCGTCGCAGGAAACGTGATCGGCCCGATTGAAATGGATAGCGTGGAATTTGCCGTCGCCAAACTCCACACACCCATCGTCATCGTCATGGGACATCAAAACTGCAGCGCTGTGAAAGCCACTCTCGTCGGTAAAGAAAACGTCCCCGAGCTCGACTGCATCTACCCTCTGATTGAAACGGCGTTTGAAAACTGTGCCAAAAAAGCCCAGGCAAGCGCAAAAAATGCGCCCGCCGACAAGATTCCTCTGGATAAAGCGATCAAATGCAATGTCGTTCAGGGCGTGGAAACTCTCAAAAAATCTCCTACCATTGCTCCTCTCATCGCAGAGAAGAAGGTGCAGATCGTCGGTGCATATTACGAGATTGCCACCGGCAAAATCTCCATCATCACGGAATAAAATTGCCTGGAGCCATTCCCTCTATGCTTCATCGAGAAGACATAGAGAGAGTGGCTCCGAGGGAAAAGCTTGCCCCCTTTTTGTGAAAATCGTAAAGTATTTCACTGAGGTTGTTGCAAAACGCGGTTTTGAGCCGAGATTAAAGTTTTGCGGCCACCTTGATAACAAGGGGAGTCAATGTCTTTATTGCCGCAGCCAAAAATTTATTCTTTAAAAAAATCAAAACGCATTTTACGCCAGGCCTTCCATCTAGTTCAAAAGAAGAAGAAAAAACTCTCCCCTGAGGCTCTGACGCTGCTAAAAGAAGCCTTACTGGCTCTTCAAAGCGCCGTTCTCGTTGATAAAGAGGAGTTGGCTGACGAGCTCGCGAAACAAATCGAATCCTTGATCCACACCCATCTGCGCAAGACCGGGTGGGAACAACTCAAAGAACTCGCTTTTGCTCTCGGTTTTGCACTGATTGTCGCCATCGCTGTCCGGCAAATGTGGTTCGAATTCTACGAAATCCCCACTGGTTCAATGCGCCCCACCTTCAAAGAACAGGACCGCCTCGTCGTCTCCAAGACCAATTTCGGCATCAACATGCCCCTGCAGCCGAAGGAAATCTATTTTGATCCCGATCTCGTCGAGCGGAATAATATCGTGATCTTCACCGGTGAAAACATGGACATCCGCGATGTCGACACCATGTATTTCTATCTCTTCCCCGGCAAGAAACAGTACGTCAAACGCCTCATCGGCAAGCCGGGCGATGTCCTCTATTTTTACGGAGGCTTGATCTATGGAATTGACCAGCAGGGCAAAGACATTACGACGATCTTACAACCCGAAGACCTTGCACAAATCGATCACGTCCCCATTATTGATTTCGAGCGCAAAATCGTCATCTACCAGATGGACGAGCCCGTCGTAAAACTCTTTATGACCCCCAACCACCAGGTCAAGGGCGAGATGAAAGTCCCCTCGCAGATCCACTCACCAGGAGCACCTCCGGTTTCTGATTACGGAGACCTGTGGGGCATCAAGAATTACGCCCTGGTACGCCTACTCACCCGCGATCAGGTAAAAACGCTGACGGACCAAGATCCCCTTGCGATGGCAGATGGAGTGCTCTATCTCGAAATCCGCCACCACCCCACTCTGAGTACAGTGAAGCTCATCCGCGATGAACAGGGAAGAATGCGTCCTACCTTCGGTC
>JAZJZV010000133.1:246-5278 GCA_040389485.1 Chlamydiota bacterium | reverse complement strand
CACCCATGCCCATACCGCCTGTAGGAGGCAATCCTTGACAGATTGACTCGATGAACTCTTCATCAAGGGGTGATGCCTCTTCATCGCCAGATGCGCGTTTATGCGCCTGTTCGACGAGAAGCTCTCTTTGCAGAATGGGGTCGTTGAGCTCTGTATAGGAGTTACAAAACTCTCCTCCCAAAATGAATGACTCGAATCTCTCGACAAAACGCTCTTTGCGCAAGCTAGGATCGCGGTGAAGTTTGCAGAGGGGAGTGGTTTCAATGGGGTGGTCGATGATGTGGTGCGGCTGAATGAGATGCTCTTCTGCAAGTTCTTCAAAGAGCATGGCGATGAGGTTGCCGCGGGGGGCGCTCGCGATCTGTTTGGGGTCGATCGAGCCGAGGTCGGTGAGCTTCTGTCGCATCTGAGCGTCGTTCATTGCATCGACGTCGAGGTTGCCATAGAGTTTGATACTGTCTTTCATGGAGAGGCGTTTCCAGGGCGTCTTGAGATCGACGACGGTTTCATTTCCTTCCTCTTCTGACTTGAAGGTGAGCTGTGTCGTGCCGAAAAGCTTGAGAGAGATCTCTTCAAAGAGTTTCTCGGTGAATGTCATCATGTCGTTGTAGTCCCAATAAGCAGCGTATGTCTCGAGCTCTGTGAATTCGGGGTTATGCGTGCGGTCGATCCCTTCGTTGCGGAACACTTTGCCGATCTCGAAGACTTTGAGCATCCCTCCGACAATCAGTTTTTTGAGGGGGATTTCAAGGGAGATGCGCAGGAACATCTCTTGTTCGAGTGCATTGAGTTTGGTGATGAACGGTTTTGCAGCGGCTCCGCCATAGACGTTTTGGAGAACAGGTGTTTCGACTTCGGTGAATCCATGTCGATCGAAATAGTTGCGGATGAGTTTGAGGACTTGCGAGCGCATTTGAAAGGCTTTCAGAGCTTCGGGATTCGCAATCAGGTCGAGCCAGCGCTTGCGGTAGCGCACGCCTTTATCTGCCAGGCCACTGTGTTTGTCGGGGAGGGGAAGGAGTGTTTTGCACAGGAGGGTGACCCTCTTGGCAAAAACGGTGAGTTCTCCCTTCTGCGTGCGGAAGAGGTGTCCTTCGACGCCGAGAATGTCGCCCAAATCGCACTTTTTTTCTAGAAACTTGAGCGCGTTCATCTCTGGGGTGGGGGTATACCCATCCACCTGTGTCAAATCGCGGTTGAACATGACCTGGATCCGGCCTGTCTCATCTTGAAGATGGGCAAAGGCGTTTTTCCCCATCGCGCGGAAGAGAACAAGTCTTCCTGCGACAGCGACCGATTCCGTCTTGGATTCCGCAGCGTCCTCGCTATGGCCCATCTCCTTCCCTTCCCAGCGCGCTTGCAGCTCTGCAGCAGTGCTGCTCGGGGAGTATTTGGGGGGATAAGGGTCGATGCCCAGCTGCTGGATCTCGCTGAGTTTTTGGAGGCGGTTTTGGAATTCTTCGTGTTGATGGTAATCGGGTAGTGTCATGGCATTCTTTGAAATAAGTTATGGTGAGCCAATATTACCCGCTTTGGATCAATTGCGCAAGGGGGTGTATACCGCAATCGGTCAAAAGTGAACATTTCAACCGATTGCGGTATATCCGGCAAATTCGGAGTGGAGGATGCCGCTGCCTTGTGTGAGGGTGGGGAGCTGGATTTCAAAGGGGTGCAGAGAGCGGGTGGGGAGGATGCCTTCGATATGGACAAAGCCGCCAGCAACTGTCGCTGAGCGCACGGTGGCGCTGGCTTCGCAGAGCTTAGCAAAGAGGATACTGGCAGATGCGGCAGGGGCTTTGAGGTCAAAGCGGCTGCTGGGCTCGCAGAGGTGTGTGCCTGCTCTCTCGAGGGCTTGCATCAGGATGAGGGGGCCTAGAGTGCGGAATTCCGTGGCCATGCTCAAGGGGCAGATCCCCGTATGGGTGAGAGTGACGATGCAATCGGTAACCTCCCAGCCGTGAAGCCCCTCTTTCAAGCGCGCATAGACGCTTTCTTTGAGGACAGAGTGGTAGGTTTTAGGGAGGGAACCACGTTCGACGGCAAGGAGGTATTGGACTCCTGAGTTAGGGGGGCCGGGCTCGACTCTGAGGCCGACAGTGACGTAAAATGCATTGGACCCATGCATATCGATTTGATAGAGGGCTTCTCCCGTTGCTGTGGGGCGTTCGACTAGTACCGTTTTTGTCTCTTTGAAAAGAACTTCGATGCCGTAGTCGGTGAGAAGACGTGCCTTGACTACTTCTTTTTGCACCTCTCCGTAGAGACGGATAGAGATTTCCTGCCTCGTTCCATCCATGCGCGTGTGGATGAGGGGATCTTCTTCGGCCATCTTTTGCAGGGCAGCGAACAGAGCGGGATTGTCTAAAGGGTTTTTCGCACGGACAGCTGTCTCCAAAGTAGGAGGGGAGAAGAAGGCGTCAGAGGAGAGCGTCTCTGCAACGCCGATCTTATCTCCCACCCGCGCTTCTTTTAGCCCCCATACTTTGGCGATGTTGCCGGCACTCGCTTGGGTGCCGGAAAGGACTTTTCCATTTTCGAAGAGTTTGATAGCAGTGACTTTTGCGCGGTGGGTGAGCATTTCTCCTGTGAGAGCCCTGCGGCTGAGAGAGATTTCATCTCGCGTGGAGAGTGTGCCGGCATCCAATCGCACGTAGGCGACCTTTTCGCCTGAGTCTTCCCGTTCGATTTTGAAGATGGATCCTTGTGGAGGACCTTCTGCACTCGTTTGCGGTGGAGATAAAAAGGAACAAATGCCGGCGGTGAGTTCTTCGATCCCTCTGCCTGTGATGGCAGAACCAAAGTACACAGGGTGCACTGATCCATTTTGCGTTTGGCTTGCAAGTTCGGCCAGACATGTCTCAGAGTCAATTTCCGAGGGATTTTTTACGTAAGCTTCAAGGAAGGAGTCGTTATTTTCTGCGAGAGCATCGATGAGCTGTTGCAGATCGCTAAAAGGGTGCGTTGCCGCCTCTTTAGATCCCAATGCAGAAACGCGATTCAAAGGGATGGCATGCGGCGTGAGCTTTTGGGCGATTTCCTCGAGGAGGGACTGCTCTCTTGCTCCTTTTCTGTCGATTTTGTTGATGAAGAGAAGCGTGGGGATTTTGAGGCGTGAGAGAGTGTGCATGAGGACGCGCGTTTGTGGCTGAACCCCTTCCACGGCTGAGATGACGAGTATGGCGCCATCGAGCACGCGCAGTGCGCGCTCTACCTCTGAGATAAAGTCGGAGTGGCCGGGCGTGTCGATGAGGTGGATTTTGCGGCCTTGCAGCGTGAATGAGACGACTGCCGATTGAATGGTGATCCCCCGCTCCCTCTCGAGTTCCATGGAATCTGTCTGTGTACTGCCCTTGTCCACGCTGCCCATGCGGTCGATCACTCCTGCAAAGAAGAGGAGCCTCTCGGTCAAACTGGTCTTTCCTGCATCGACATGTGCTAATATGCCAATGTTCATGTCAAATGCTCGTCTAGCGTTTTTAATACGGCATCCATCCCATCCAGAATGTCGCTCTTGAGTAACGCAAGTGCGCGTTTTTCCTCTCGGCGTATGGTAGCTTCTCCCAATTCCTTGTGGATGCTGTGGTCCAGTACAAATGGCTCTGGATTTTTTTGCAGCGCAAGGCGGATGTAGCGGTCGAACTGCACGTAGAGGCGGTTGCGGATCTCGAGAAGACAGGGAGATCCGCAGCCATTGATCAAGGCGCCGTGGAACTGCTGATTGCGCTCGAACCATTTGGGATACTGCTCTAGTTGCAATACGGTGCCATCTTCGGTGAGGGAGAGCTGGTACTGGGCGGCGACCACTTGTGCTGCCCATGCGTCATCTCCTTTTGCAATCGATTCTTTGAGTGCTAAACTTTCAATCTGGAAGAAGGTGAGGTAGAGGTCTTTGATGCCACTGCGAGACAGAGAGGAAACGCGGAACCCCTGATTTTCTGTCGCTTCGACAAGGCCTGTGTTGATGAGCCGCGAAAGAGCCTCTCGCACAGGAGTTGGACCAGTGTTTAAAGCTTTTGACAGCGTCAGGATTTTGAGTTTCTTTCCGGGCAAGATCTCGCCGCTGATGATCTGTGCGCGGATGAGCTCGTAGCACTGGTGGGCCAATGTGGTGTGTTCCATCTGTCGCCTCTTTATTTTATCGATAATCTTATATTATATCGATAAAATGAAAAGATGTCAATGGGCTCTGAGACTTAAGGATTAAAGAAATATTTACCGCTTATGTAGTCGGAGAAAAACGCAAAGGCGCCAAGTCGCTGAGTCGCAAAAATGCGTCTTTTTTCCTTCTTTGCGTCCTTGCGACTTGGCGACTTGGCGTTTTGCTAGCCTTCTCAGAAGAAGGTCGAGAGGGGATCGACGTCGATCTGGAGGCGGATCTGGGAAGGTGCGGGAGGCAGCGCGCGGAGGCAGGGGAGGATAGGGCCGAGCTTTCCTTTGATGAGGAACTGGAAGCGGAACTCTCCTTTCACTTTGGCGTGGCCGCAGGGGACGGTGGGGAGAAGCTCGCACTCGGGGGGGAGTTTTTTGATGAGGCTTTCGCGGAGCATCTCGGTGAATGCTAAAAGCGCATTTTTATCTTTTCCGGAAGTTGCGATTTTGACGAGGTGAGTAAACGGTGGATAGTTGAGCATTTCGCGGAAGGCGATTTCCTGAGCAAAAAAACCAGTGTAGTCCTGATTCTTAGCAAAGTCGATGACGGCGTGATCTGGCATGTGCGTCTGGATGATCACTTCTCCGCGCAGATCGCCTCTGCCTGCTCTGCCTGCAACTTGGGTAAGCAACTGAAAGACGGTCTCTGAGGCGCGGAAATCGGGAATCTGCAGGCTGCTGTCGGCATTTAAGACTCCCACGAGGGTGACGGAGGGGAAGTGGAGCCCCTTGGCAATCATCTGCGTTCCGATGAGTACATCTGCTTTGCCAGCGCGGAACTGCTTGAAGAAGAGTTCATGGCTTCCCTTGTGGCGCGTCGTATCAGCGTCAAGACGCAGCGTGCGCACTTCGGGGAAAATGGCGTGCAGGGCGCGCTCTGCCA
>JAZJZV010000133.1:0-236 GCA_040389485.1 Chlamydiota bacterium | reverse complement strand
TTTCGGTTCCGGCGCCTTTGAATTTGAAGGCATCTGCCTTTTTGCATTGGGGGCATTCTCGAGGAGGAGGAGAGAGCTGGTAGCTGCAGAGGTGGCAGGCGAGGACGTTGTCTCCGAGGTGGAAGGTGAGGTTCATCTCGCAGTGGGGGCATTGAATGACGTGGGAGCAGCTGAGACACATCTGCGAGGTATGGTAGCCTCGCCGATTTAAGAAGAGCATCACCTGTTCACCGATG
>JAZJZV010000132.1:6106-11371 GCA_040389485.1 Chlamydiota bacterium | reverse complement strand
AAACAGTTTTCCACACTCGCTTTTTGGTTCCAGTTGGGACCTGTTTTTCTACTTGGTGCTGCCGCAGCGATTTTTTTAAAGTTCCATACTTATGATTGTCTTCTCTTTTCCCTCTCCTTTGTCGGTATTTTCTGCATTCATAGATGGGAAGGATTTGGATTTCTTTGGGCTTGTGTTCTCTTAGCCGCTTGCGAAGCCACTCTAGCCTACGTCGGAGAGGCGTCTATAGCGCTTCCTTTGTGTATCGCATGCAGTTGGTGGCTGACCTTGCTAGGACGCAGAACGGGGACAGCTCTCTTAGTCGCAGGAGAGGAAATCTGCAGCACTCTCGAAACTCAAATCAGTGAAGTGACTGCCCTACGCAGAGTCGAACAGGGCAAGAGCCGCGAGGAAATTGAGCGTCTCACGCAGCAGCTCAGTGCTGCACGGGCTGAAAATGAGGAGTCGCTTAAGAAGGTGGCCGAGCAACAAGAAGCGATTGCGGGCCTGCTGAAGAGCGAGGCTGATGCACAGGTGAAGCTCGCTGCTGCCCAATACCACTCTGTTGCCTTGCAGAGCGTGCCAGTGGTAGAAGAGAGTGCCGAAGGGGAAATTCTTCCCGAGCAGCTCCCATTCCAGCACGCATTATTGCGAGAGCAGTTTGAAGAAAAATCGGATGTTCTGGACCGCACGCGCAGAGAGCTGTTCTTCACGGAAACAGAGCTCCTCGCCCTTCAGAAAGAGCGGGACTTGGAAGGGTGCAATGCGCCCGAACTGGAGTTTGAAAAGATGGCGCAGGAGCTCGGTGCCATTCAGGGGCATGTAGAAGCCCTCGAAGGCCTCATCACTCTTCTCACCAGCCCAGTAAAAGAGGCGGTGTAGAAGGAAAGAAAGCCGCGTAAGCTTAAGTCTCTAAAAGCAGAGGAACAAGGGCTTCCGTTCCTCCTGCAACAAAAAATCGAAAGCATGAATGAGAGCCATACCGAACCCGGTTGAAAAACTCGCTTTTGATAAAGTCAGCGTCCCAGATTTGCACCGGGGTTCGTTATCAATCAGACGGGTGGCAGCGTTAAGATCTCGTGGCCGTTTTCTGTGATGAGGATAGTGTGTTCCCATTGCGCGCTGGGCTTTCCGTCTAGCGTACGTGCGGTCCACTGGTCTTTCGGATCGATGTAGCCGCCGCGCACACCCGCATTGACCATTGGTTCAATGGTGAATGTCATCCCTGCTGCAAGTGGGATTTGAGAGTTGTTGTGGTGGTGCGGGATCTCGGGTGCTTCGTGAAAATGCACACCGGTTCCATGGCCTACGAACTGATTCACAACAGAGCATTGGTATTCTGCTGCACAGCTTTCGATCACATCGGCAATTTCACACACGAGCACACCTGGTTTTAAGATGGCAATTGAGCGCATGAGGCACTCATAAGAAGCTTCCATTGTGCGCTGCTTTTCGGGATCGACTTTTCCAATCGCAACCATCCTGCTGCAATCTCCAAAATAGCCATCGAGCTCACACGAGACGTCAATATTGAGAAAATCTCCCTCTTTCAGAGGAATGTCGTTGGCAATGCCATGGCAAATCACTTCATTAAGAGAGGTACAGATGCTTTTGGGGTAGGGGGGAGAGCCATAGCCCAAGGGAGCGGGGAGGGCGCCTGCGTCCATGTGGAGCTGATAGGCGTAGTCATTCAACGCATTCGTCGTAACACCCGCCTGAGCCATGCGCGCGGTTTTGTCGAGGATTTCCGCTGTCAAACGGCAGGCGCGTCGAATGCCTGCGATCTGCTCGGGCGTTTTGATGAGGATTCGGTACTTTTTGTAGTACGCGTCTCTGATCGAGTGGGAGTGTTTTGCGCCGTTTTCTCCGCCGGAGGAGCCGGTTTGAGGAAAATGGCACTTTTTCCATTTGTTTCCGCTGCCGCACCAGCAGGGGTCGTTACGTGAAATCATCTTTAGTCCTAAGAAAATTGCAAAGCTAACAATAGGGATGAATATCCATAGAGCTTACTCAAACTGAGTATTGTCAGCCAGGCTTAATTTTATTCGGCTATACCAGAACTGGTTGAAAAGTTTACTTTTCAACCAGTTCTGGTATAAGTGTTTCTGCTAGAAAAATATTTGCTTGAACCCCGTTCTCCTCATTGATAGACTTTTCCTTCTTAATAACTAGGGCGGTGCCAAGTTGGTGCATCGTCTTGAGAAGTAACTAAGGAGAGACGAATATGAGTTTTCCAGAAGACATATTTGCGGGTGGGGATCAAGAGGTGACAATGCATCTATTAGAAGTTGCTTCGTACCAGACTCAAAAAGTGGTAGTGGGACAGGACCACAGGACTGATGGGAGAACATGGGATTTCATCGGAAAACGCCTCGTGAACACCATAGAAGGCGTCGGATATAGCTCGAATCTATTTTTCCGGCATATCTCTCTGCTAGGCAGGGCAGTTTCAGGAGTTAGCATCAGGTTTGAAAATATATCCCAGACCAATGATGGGCTTTTAAATTTTAAATCACTTCGATTCAATTGTGATCAACTAGGAATCAATCGATGTGAAGCAGGAGAGGGAAATTCTGACTATGATTGTGGAGCGGCGCATCGGGACAATTGTTTTAGCGGCCCTGAACGCGAAGGTGGTTTTGTTGGTAGGCATCATTTTTCCAGTCAGGGTGCAGAACATTACAAAAAGAGCTGGGACCATACCATTGAAGCTGGTAAAAAAGGAGCTTTGTCTCTTGGTAGTTTTATGGCTGGAGATATTCAGGGGGCAATTGAGAATGGTGTTCAGGGGATAGAGGAATTGGGTAGATCTCTTCAGGAGTTTTGGACTGGAGAGTCTCATTTCGATACAGCACATGAATTTTTTTCAAATGAATGAGGTTAAGAATGCGAGGAATGTCTCCCGGAGTCAATTATGTCGATAATCTCACTTTTTTGATTCTGTTCATATTAGGTGCTTCCGCTTATGCGTTATACTGCTGGTACCTCAAAAGAAAGAGAAAAAAATAACAGAATGATCAGAATGGCAAATTCAACATACTGTTAATAAAAGACCTGTTTAAGGCAAAGGCCGTGGGCGGGGGCGGTCATGGCTGCCTGGGTACGGTCTTTGGAGGAGAGGATAGCGGGGATCGCGTCGGGATCGAGTTTGCCGCAGCCGGCATAAGCAAGAGCTCCGACGAGGTTGCGGACCATCTTATAGAGGAAGTGATCCCCGGTAATGTCAAACTGGTACCTATCGGACTCCGCGAGGGGGGTAATGCTAATGGATTCCAGAGTGCAGATGGGGTTTCTGTCCCAGATGCTGCGGGCGTTGCAAAACGCGGAGAAGTCATGGGTGCCGAGCAGATGATTGGCAGAGCGCTGCATGGCTGCGAGGCTTAGGACATGAGGGAAATGCCACGAGGTGTCGCGATAGAAGGGGAGTTGTGTAGAGGAGCAGCAGAGGAGGTAGCGGTAGTGCTTTTTCACGCTCCAGAGCGTTGGATGGAAATCGGGGGGCATCTCTTCTGCGTTCATAGCAGCAATTTCGGCACGGCATTGAGGCGGTAGAGGAGCTGCGCAGTGGGGATTTCCTTCTGGAGATAGAAATTGACCGTTTGGCCCTCGGCGTGTACACCGGCGTCCGTTCGGCTGGCGGCCTGCAGAGACACTTTGTGTTGCAAGATTTTTTGGAGGGCAGATTCGAGAACTTCTTCGACGCTAACGCATGTTTTATCTGCTCGTTGCCATCCAGAAAATGCCCCTCCATGATAGGCAATGACAAGCTTAATATTTTTCGGTTGCGACATCACTTAAGCCTGTTGCTTTGCAAAGAGGAGGCATCCTTCGAGAAGCATTTGAACGGCGATGAGGGTCAAAATCAGACCCATGAGCCTTTCAGCTGCGGCGAGTCCTCGTGGGCCGAGCAGCTTTTTCCAATAAGCAGAGCTGATCAGAATCAGCGTGGAGGCTCCCCAGGCGAGGATGACGGAGGAAATGAGGATAAAATGGTTTTTGTGTTGTCCGGCATACAGCATGACGGCGGCCAGTACAGCGGGGCCTGCGACGAGAGGGATGGCCATCGGGACGATGAAGGGTTCTCTATCCTCGGAGGGTGGTTCTGTTGTGTCTTTCTTTGCGGGAAAGATCATCTTGATCGAGATGAGGAAGAGGATGATACCGCCTGAAATCATGATGGTCGGCATGGAGACGTGGAGGAAGCCCATGAGAAGATCGCCGACGAATTCAAAGGCGATGATGATGAAGAGTGCGATGAAGAGTTCTCGCATGATGATCCAACGGTGCCGCTTAGGGTCGACGTCTTTGAGCAGGGCCATGAAAATCGGGACGTTGCCGATCGAGTCCATGAGCAAAAAGAGGGCAAAAGCCATTGAGAAAATTTGCGACCAGACCGATTCCATAGTATTTACTCCTATTAACGCAACTTGTCAGCTGTGCCAAAGCCGATTCTTGAGTCGCGTTCGATATATTCCTATTTATAACATTAGGGTGCTTTCAATTTCAATCGTCTTCCAGAGTCTTCTCAAAAAGAGGTTTTGTTTCTTGTTTAAAGATGAAAGAACTAAAATAAAGTCGTCGTTTTTAGTAAAAGCGGCTGTCGTCCAGTTTGCTGATCCCATGGCGAGGGTGTCCTCGTCGATCCAGCCCCATTTATAGTGCAAAAGTTCAGTTCCCTGGCTGAGAAGAACAGTAACTCCCTCGCGATGAAGCGCTTCAACTGTCTTCTTACTGGCGCCTTTTGCTGTGTAGTAGTCGACAGCAACGGTGACATCCAGTCCCCTTTTCTTGGCTTGGATCAGGGCTTTGGCGATTTGGGGGTGGGTAAAGGTGAACATGGCAATCCGGATGGAGTGGTGGGCCTGATCAATTAGTTCGAGCAGGCGCAGGAGGCCTTTTTTGTTGCGATCGGGGAGAAGATAGAAGGCGGCGGGCTGCTCCTGGATGGTGAAGGCGAATGCGGTGTCCTGGGGGTTTTGGATGAATGTGGCGAGAGCGGGATGGTCGATGCCAATCACCAGGTTGTCGTGATGCCGCAGAGAGGAAAGGGTGAAGTTCGCTGAGCCTAAAAAGAGGAGGTGGTCATCGATGCAAAAAATCTTTTTATGCATGAGTCCTTTGGAAGCGTGGGGAAAGAAGTGGGCATGGGGAATTTTCTTGTAAAGGGAGGAGGAGGCGGAAGGGTCGTAGGCAATATGGACCGACACTCCATGGGATGCTTTTTGCTCGAGAAGGCGGATGAGAGGTTTGTCGGTCATTCCATAGATCCAAAGGTGGATGGAATCC
>JAZJZV010000132.1:437-6096 GCA_040389485.1 Chlamydiota bacterium | reverse complement strand
GGGCGGAGCCGATCGCCTGGCTGAAGGTCTGATGGATGTCTTGCCGATTCTTAGTAGCGTAAAATTGCAGAGGTTCTTGCGCGGAAGGCAGGGAAGCGGTGGTAGCCCAATGGACGAGCCAAAGAAAAAATGAGATGAGCCCAGCAATCAGTAAAAAAGAAAATAAACGCTTTTTTAGAAATGATAGGGACACATTTTTTCCAGTAAAACGAAGACCCGCAACCCCTTGAACCTATTCGATAGATTCAAGGGGTTGCGGGTCATCATAAACTATGTACTAGATCTTCTCGCCTTGGGCGCGCATTTGGCGGACCACGGTAGGAAGACCAGCTTTGTCAATCGTGCGCAGTGCATTTGTGGACAGGCGGATGGTCACAAAGCGGTTTTCGTCGGCGAACCAAAGCCTTTTCTTTTTGAGGTTAGGCTGAAAGCGGCGGCGTTTGATTCCTGTCACTTTGAGGCCGATCCCCTTTTTCTTTTTGGCAATCCCGCGAATCGCGTAGGATTTGCCTCGGACAGGGACCTTGCCAGTCACTTGACATCTCTTAGACATGAAATTTCTCCTAGAAAGACGGTGAATGCAAGATATTAACAGGTTAAATCATATTGAACAAGAATATTCCCGAAGTTAAAGTAAAAATTTGACGGAGAATCAGAGTGGAAGAGTTATACGCAGACTTGGTGGTGATCGGATCGGGGCCCGCTGGGCAAAAGGCGGCTATCCAGGCGGCGAAATTGGGCAAGAGCGTGATCATCGTCGAAAGGGATCCCCATCCAGGTGGGGCATCGCTGAATTCGGGGACGATCCCTTCCAAGTCGCTCCGCGAGGCGATCATCGACCTGACGAACTTCTATCAGAAGAGCTTTTACGCACAGGACCGGCCGATTCGAGAAGTTTCGATCAATGATTTGAACTACCGCCTCAATATTGTTTTAGAGGATCAGCGCAAAATGCTCCTCAAACAGTTTGAAAAAAATCAGGTGCGGTTTGTGCATGGCACGGCCTCTTTCCAGGATGAGCGCCATCTCGTAGTTATGGGTGACGGCAAGAAAAAGCAGTGCCGCATTTCAGCGGAATTTTTTCTGATTGCAACGGGCTCAATACCGCGCAATCCGACGCATGTTCCCTTTGACAACGAAAAAATCCTCGACTCGACGCGCTTACTCTCAATTGACCATGTTCCCAAAACTCTCATCGTTTTGGGAGGGGGAATCATTGGTTCTGAGTATGCCAGCTTTTTCGCCGCTTTGGGTACAGAAGTGACAGTTGTAGATAAGAAGGGGCATCTCTTGCCTTTGCTCGATACGGAAATTGGAATGCACTTGCAAAAGGCTCTCACTGCGATCGGTCTGCGGATGGTCGGTAACAAGGAGCTCGAGAAAATTGAGCGCGTGGGAGAGCATGTGATTGTCCGATTTAAGGATGGTTCTACTTTGGAGGCGGAGATGCTTCTCTACGCATTGGGAAGAGAAGCGAATGTTGATCAGCTGCAGATTGAAAAGGTGGGGATTGCTGTCGACAAATCGGGCTACATTCCGGTGAATGCCCTTTTTCAGACGGTTGTTTCCAATATCTACGCAGTTGGAGATGTGATCGGACCTCCCGCACTTGCTTCGACGAGTATGGAACAGGGGAGACTTGCTGCACGGCATGCCTTCGGAGCGCAGACGCATCACTTCCCCAGCTTTTACCCGATCGGCATTTATACAATTCCCGAAATTTCTTCTTGCGGGTATACTGAAAATCAACTGAAGGAACTCGGTTTTCGTTACGAAATCGGGCGCGCATACTACTACGAGATCGCCCGCAACCAGATCGTGGGAAATGATCCAGGGATGTTTAAAATCCTCTTCCACGCGGAAACGCTTGAGATTTTGGGCATTCATATCATTGGAAGGGCAGCAACAGAAGTGATTCACATCGGTCAAGTGGCGATGAGCTTTAATGCGCGCATCGACTACTTCATCGATCAGGTGTTCAATTACCCCACTTATGCAGAGGGGTATCGCATTGCGGCCCTCAATGGGTTTAACAAAATTAAACATAGGAAGTAGTACATCAGCATGGCGATTTATGACCTCTTCAACTTAGATAAAAGCGATGATCAAAACTCCCCTCAGCAAAGCAGTGTGGCAGCTCCCTCTGCAAAGCAGACGCATGGAGGGCACGCCTTTTTCGCAAATGCATCACAGAGTGCAAGCGAGCGAGGCTACGCAGAACCAAAGCACCGCACCTTGGATGAGGAAAGAGAAACCGTAGCTATGCGCGCTCCTGATGAATTGGCGAAGGAGGCTCGTGATCGTTTCTTCTCCACACTGGTCACGCGGCTTTTTTTCTTTTTGCTGCTGCTGGGCGATTGCTTTTGGACGGTCTACGCGCTCTTTCTCTTCCTCTTTGCTTCCGTTGGGAGCGCTCTGACCATGAAAAAAGTGAGGTACTTCTGTACACTCAAAGAGACGGCGTGGATTTCTCTGCGCAGAGCGCTTGTCTGCGGCATCTCTTTATTCATTGCTCTCTTTAGTCCGGCGTTTGGGATTATGGTGGCATGCACCTACTTCCTGATGTACGACAAGTCGGGAATTGAAGAGGTCGTTCCCGCTTCTCTGCAGTCGCAGTTCCGCGAGTTCATGCCACATCCTGTGGAAGAATCGGAAGGTTAACCGGATTGAAACGAAGATAGGTATTGCTTGAGGCCTTGGATGAACTGGTCGTCGAGACCAGCTGCAAGGAATGCCTGCGAGTACTCAGTCAGCAAGGAATTCATTTCAGGATCATCTCGAAACATTTGCATCAAACGATCAATTAGTGGGGGCAGCCACTGGTCCAAGCTCTGCAGGATATTGGGGTCGTTTAGCCCTGCTTCAAGAGCACCTGAGAGTTGTGGATCTCTTCTCACAAGCTCCAGCGCGCGCTCTGCTTTTCTTTGAAGCTCCAATCGAGGATCGACATCAGGGGTTGGTGCAGTGGATTCAGTATCTGCGCGAAAAGTGGGACTGATGCTGATTTCATCTGAAGAATCTAATTCCACGCAGTGATTGAGTCCGCGGCTATAACTGGTTTCTTGATTGTGAGGATTAAGCCTGGCGATTTTGAATTCGAAGAGACCGCTTTCAAAATGCTCAGGAATTAGGATCTCAAAACGGGAGATTGCCAGACTCTCTAGATCAGAGGACTGCGTTATGATGGTGGGTTGCTCTCCTTCTTCATAATTCCAAAACGTTTGCGTGGTGCTGGCGTTTGAAAATTGGCCCACTAGGCGGAGCTCTCCAATTGCTTGAGAGTGTCTAGCTGAGATTACGATGCATTTTTGGAGGGTGGGTAGATAGGTGGGATCTAAAGAGGAACCCAATGTCTCTATTGGCGGAGTTGGGGAGGGCGCTCGAGGAAGTTGCAGAGTGTGACTGGTTCTAGAAGAACCAGTCACAGATTCGGCGGACATGCTGTTGCCTTTGGCTTGGCGTTACTGATGCGCGCAGGATTGGTTGGGGTCCTGCCCTGCTTGGCCATGTGTCCCTTGATATCCAGGGCTGAACGATTGAGAGGCGTCATGATGTCCATGATGAGGAGGCAGTTGGAAGCCAGTGATCGATCGGTGAGCATCGAGTGACGTCGATGAAGAAGGTTCTCCACCCTGGCGCACGCGTGTCCTTTGCAGATCTTCAGAGGTTAGAACAAAAGCACCTGCTGGAGGCTTCGATGGGGATCGTGGAGGCTGCCTTGTTTCTCGGTTAAGAGATGGGGGGAAGTCGACGCGAACCGATTGCACCGAAAGAAGGCGGAGGTCACGAATGCGCGTGTGGTCGAGTAGAGGGTGACGGAGGGGCTCGATCCCTTCTTCAAAACTCCAGAAGTTTCTGGGTGCGACGCCATCAGCAGATATTGCGCCTACCATTCGGCATTGAAAGGAAGCGGGTTCAATCCCTTCGATGCGCGCAAAGAAGGTGATCACTTTGCCCAAAGTGTGGATGAGGTGCCCTTCAATGGAGGGGTTTTCGAGCATTGAGTGTGCCGTTCTGAGGAGTGATGCATGTTCAGGATGGGCTCTGCTCAGTTCATCCATGCTGGGGTTCTGCACTTCTTGGGAGATCGCTCCGCGATCGACAAAAGTGAGGGGTGAAACGAGATGAGCTTGTTGGTTGGGACCTGGCTCTAAGATGGGAGGCTGTCCAAAGGTCATATCACCCATCTTGTACTGAATGGATTTTTGTGCAAGACCAAGGGGTACTACGTAGATCTGAGTTTGGACTCCCTCTTGAAAGGATTCGACTTGAGGAGTAACGGCTTTCCATCCACTTGCCTCAGAGAAAAGGCGGCGCTGGGTGTGAGGAGCGGGTGGTGCGTCTTTGTGGGTGATGATCATTGTGTTTTGGCCTGGAGCTCCGACAATGGCGCGTGCTAAACCGGGAATGTCTACCGCTTTTGTTGCGACTTCGACGAATGCGGCTGCTCCGGGATTTTCGCTTACTGCCTCAAGGAGGTGCGCGACGTCCGCGTCATACATGGGACGTTGTGTGGGTATATTATCTGTTCTGAATGAAGTAGCTGCCATACTTTACCTCTTAGGGTTAAATCTTAAAGAAAAACTCCAAATTCTTCCCATTATTGTATAATAAAAGTCATTTATTTTTAAACGTTATTCTCATCTGTTAAATAATTCATTTAAAAGCAAAAAGATTATTTTATGCGTTCGACCTCGCTGTAGTAATGAGATAGGAGTTCCGGATAGTGGAGTTCTAGTCGTTTGCGAAGACTTTCAGTCATTTCTTTAACGTAGGGAATGTAATTTTCACTGAGGTGGATCCCCTCTTTGGGGATGAGGTCTCCTACGTCGATATGGATGGCTTTGAGGCCCAATAGGCCGTAGTTCTTGCGTAGGATGGGGTCCTCGTCGACAAATCCCTTTTGGCAGCAACTGACCATGAGCTGGATGATGCTGGAGATGATCTGCTTGCCCTCTTCGAACCGGGAGGAGCTGTAGAGCTCATCAAGGGTGGGGTAGATCAGGTTGGCCTTGTGCTGCAAGATGAAGGTGACCTGGTCGAGAGGAATGCGGTACTCGGCCTGCGTTTTGTCGACGAGGCGCGCGGTGCGGTGGAGCGAGTCGCTGCGATTGATGTGGAGGAAGATAAGACCGGTTTCTTCTTTGAGTTGCTCAAAGCTGTTTTTATAGTTTTTGAGGTTATAGTCGAGCTTTTGGAGGTTGTGTTCCTTGATTTTTATTCTTTTGGGATCAAACCGGTAAGAAAAGGGGTGATTGATCCAGGAGAAGATCCGCATGTGTGAGGCATAGCGGTGGAACTTAATGACGTAGTTTTGATCTTCGGAGACGAAGGCGTAGCAATGACCGCCTTTTCCCAGATAGTGGAAGCGCTGCTCTAAGATGCGGTCGAGTTCGGAGAGATTTTCAGCGGAAGGAGTCTCTATTTCCCAGTGGTCCTGATTGGGGAGGGAAGTAAAGAGGAAGCGGATACAGAAGCTGCTGTTGCGTTTAAAGAAGGTGCGGTCAACGCGCGTTACGGTGCCTACGAAGAGCACAAGGGCCAAGAGTAGCAAGGCATACTTTTTGATGAAAGAGCGCATGATTTCCATCTTTTTTGCAAAAGATTCTAACTCAATGCCTTTTCTACTGTCAAATCATTCTCAGGATCTCAGGGATTC
>JAZJZV010000132.1:0-427 GCA_040389485.1 Chlamydiota bacterium | reverse complement strand
TTCACTGCGAGAGGGGCTCTTCAGGAATGGAGGTCAGACTGCTTTCGTAGTGCAAGTAGAGAATGGGATGGTGTTTTTTCAGCCACCTAGCAACGCGGTGGGTTTTGAGGGCGATCTCTTTGCGATGCAGCGCGGGATCTTTGAGGCTGGGATCGGGGCCAAAAGAACTGATGTCGAGACTCACGGCGAGATCTCCAATGAAACCAAAGTTTTTTCGGATGGATTTGTCGTAATCGCGGATTCCTTTTTGATAGAAAGTGTGCAGGCATTCAATCAGGTTGTCAATGCAGCACTTGGCCTCATCTAATTTCTGCTGGTCCATGAGCTTTTGCAAGTGGGGAACGAGTAGTTCCGCTTTTTTCTGCAGGACGAATTCTGTTTTATCCAAGTCGATTGTATGCCGCACGCCGACATTGTCGATGAGAGT
>JAZJZV010000131.1:0-4254 GCA_040389485.1 Chlamydiota bacterium | reverse complement strand
TGTCTTAAGTGCGGTGCTAATATCCAATCCTTCGGCCGGGCCCAAATTGTTGTCAGGTAGCGCTAGATGTTCAAGATGGGTGTTAGTAGTCAAGAGGGGTACTAATGTTGCGACAATTTTTTCCGGAGTAAGATCATCGGGGCTTTCTTCTAAATGAAGAGGGTAAACAATTCCTCTGATGGAAAGCGACTCTAAAGGAGGATTTGTCAGCAGAGCCTCTACGAGTGTCTTAAGTTGCGAATGGGTTATTTTGCAGCAGTCTAAATCCAATAAGCGCAAAGAGCGACTCATCACGAGCGATTGGCTGATTTGTGGAATAGTTGCTGGGTCCAATTGGTTATGGCTAAGAAGCAATGCATTAATCGGCTTTGTGCGAATGACCAGGTCGAGTCCCAGCCCCCCGTTTCCTCCCCCTTCTTGCCAGACTCTACGCAAATCGAGCACTCTGACATTGAGATCGTAAAAAGCTTTTCTAGGGTTGGTTTGCGACCTTGGACTCTCGTCATTAAAAATAGTTGGGCTCGGGTGCGCAATATAAGTTTTTCCATCGAGTGAGACATAGGGAGATAGATCTTGTGGAGAATCGGGTCGAACGGTGAGCGTCATGGTATTATCTCCGCTTTAATTACACCGAACGTGACCCAAGAATCGGATTTCGGCTCCGCCAAAGCTCCCGTGGCCCAAATGCGACTCTTGAGTTGCGTTCGGTATATACTGCGCGTACCGTAGTAGCTTGCCAGAAGAGAGGTGATTAGTAAAAGAGGGAATTATAAGAACCTATCCCAGTAAAAAGTTTTACTGGGATAGGTTCAAGGAGAGCCTTTCCCGCTGCAGCGGGAAAGGCAACATTGGACTACCACGTAAGAGACGACGAGGATTGGTACTCAGTGACACGGGTTTCAAAGAAATTCTTTTCTTTGCCCAGGTCGATGGTTTCGCTCATCCAAGGGAAGGGGTTTTTCGAGCGGTAAATCGCTTTGAGCCCGATGCGCTCTAGGCGGCGATCTGCGATGTACTGGACGTACTCGCGGAACATGGGCGATGTGAGTCCCAAAATCCCTCGAGGTAGACAATCCTGCGCGTACTGAATTTCGAGTTCAACGGCAGTTTTGACTTTCTCGATGATATTCTCCTGGAATTCTGCAGACCAGAGCTCGGGGTTTTCTTCTTTAATCCCGTTGATGAGGTCGATGCCGAAATTGAGGTGGATCGTCTCATCGCGCAGGATGTACTGGAATTGCTCGCCGATACCGGTCATTTTGTTTTGGCGGTGGAAGGAGAGGATCATCACAAATCCACTGTAGAAGAAGATACCTTCCATGATGAGGTAGTACCCGATCAGGTTCTCCAAAAATTTCTGCGCGCCTTCTTTTGTGCTTGTCGTGAAGTCGGGCTTCATGATGTCAGCTGTCAATTCCATCTCGAAGTTGTCTTTGGCGTGGATGGTATTGATTTCGTTGTACATGTTGAAGATCTCGCCCTGGTCGAGGTTGAGCGACTCGACGATGTAGAGGAAGGTGTGCGTGTGGATCGCTTCTTCAAATGCTTGGCGCAGGAGGTATTGGCGCACCTCGGGGTTGGTGACGTGTTTGAAGATGGCGAGGACGATATTGTTGCCCACCAAGCTCTCCGCTGTGCTGAAAAAGCCCAGGTTGCGCATGATGACGCGTCTTTCATCTTCGCTGAGCTGGCCTGATTTCCAGAGTTCGATGTCTTTGGACATCGGCACTTCAGTCGGCATCCAGTGGTTGGCGCAACCATTGAGGTAGTGTTCCCATGCCCATTTGTACTTGAGGGGCATCAGCTGATTGACGTCGACTTGGTTGCAATTGATCAGCCTCTTTGCGTTCACTTCCACGCGCTGAGTGGCGGAGATTTCTTCTTCTTTTTTTTCTACGGCATCTTCAAAGCTCAACATATTTCCGTCTCCCTATTAGTTGGATTATTGACAGCTCTCGCATCCCTCTTCGAGGTTGCAAACGAAAGGTTTGTCTGTTTTGGGCGCTTGATCACCTTCCTCGCGGGACAACTGGATGTTGCTGGAGGCAGATTTATTTTTCATCCAGCGCGGCTGCAGGCCCCGTTTATTGATGTCGGTTGTCGACTTTTCAATTTGGGTGGCCCCTAAGCTGCGGAGGTAATAGGTGGTCTTAAGCCCTTTGGACCACGCAAACTGGTACATCTGGTGCAACTTTTTGCCGCTGGCCTCTGGCAAGTAAAGGTTGAGCGACATGCCCATGTCGATCCACTTCTGTCTTCGGCTGCCGCATTCGATGATCCACTCGGGATCGATTTCAAAGGCAGTGAGGAAGACTTGTTTGACCTCTTGCGGGATCCTTTCGATTTCGGCGATGGAGCCGTCGAAATACTTGAGGTCGTCGAGCATCTCTTTGTCCCAAATGCCGAGTTTTTTCAAACGGTCGACGAGGAAGATGTTGGGGATCGTGAACTCTCCAGAGAGGTTCGATTTGACAAAGAGGTGTTTGTACATCGGTTCGGTCGATTGCGTTGAGCCGATGATGTTGGAGATCGTCGCTGTAGGGGCGATCGCCATGGTGTTGCTATTGCGCATGCCATACTTTTTGATCGATTCGCGCACTGGAGTCCAGTCGAGAGAAGCAGAGCGGTCCATGTCAACGGGGGCGCCTCTTTCTTTTTCCAGAAGATCAATGGTGTCGATCGGAAGGAGTCCGCGATCCCATTTAGAGCCTTTATAGGTTTCATAAGTGCCGCGCTCTTTTGCCAGCTCGCTCGATGCCAAGATGGCGTAGTAGGAGATGATTTCCATGCAGTTGTCGGCAAATTTGACGGCTTCATGGCTCGCATAGCTGATATTGAGGATGTAGAGCGCATCCTGGAAGCCCATGATTCCCATCCCGATGGGACGATGGCGCATGTTGGAGGTCTTCGCTTCTGCGATCGGGTAGAAATTGATGTCGATGACGTTATCGAGCATGCGGATCGCCGTGCGGACCGTTTGAGCGAGTTTCTCTTTGTCGATTCCGTTTGGTGTGACGTGCTCGGAGAGGTTGATCGATCCCAAATTGCAGACGGCAGTCTCTTCTTTGGAAGAGTTGAGGAGGATCTCCGTACACAGGTTAGAGCTGTGAACGACGCCAACATGGTCTTGAGGAGAGCGGATGTTGGATGGATCTTTGAATGTGATCCACGCATGGCCTGTTTCAAAGAGCATGCTGAGCATTTTGCGCCATAGCTGCAGGGCTTCCACGCGTCTAAAGAGCTTGATTTTTCCTTCATCAGCCATTTTCTCATATTCGACGTAGCGCTTTTCAAAGGCTGAGCCGAACAGGTCGTGGAGGTCGGGGACATCGCTCGGGCTGAAAAGAGTCCAGGTGCCGTTTTCGTTGACTCTTTTCATGAACAGGTCAGGGATCCAGTTGGCCGTATTCATGTCGTGGGTGCGGCGGCGCTCGTCACCCGTGTTTTTGCGCAGCTCGAGGAAGTCTTCGATGTCAAGGTGCCAAGTTTCGAGGTAAGCGCACATCGCTCCCTTGCGTTTGCCGCCCTGGTTGACCGCAACAGCGGTATCATTGGCAACTTTGAGGAAGGGGATAACGCCCTGGCTTCTGCCATTGGTTCCTTTGATCATTGCTCCAGTAGCGCGGACACTCGTCCAGTCATTGCCGATACCGCCTGCCCATTTAGAGAGCTGGGCATCGTCTGCGACGACCTTAAAGATGTGGTGCAGATCGTCTAGCACAGTTGACAGGTAGCACGAGCTGAGCTGTGAGTGGGTTGTGCCCGAATTGAAAAGGGTGGGGGTCGCAGAACAGAAAGAGAAGCGCGAAAGGATGTTGTAAAACTCGATGGCGCGCTCTGTGCGCTGCTCGTTTTCATTTAAGGAAAGACCCATAGCAACGCGCATCCAGAAGATTTGCGGAGTCTCTAGGCGGTTGTCTTTCTCATGAATGAAGTAGCGGTCATAAAGGGTTTGCAAGCCGAGGTAGGTGAACTGGTCATCGCGTTGCAAAACCATGGCGCGGGCGATCTTGTCGAGGTCGAAATTCAGCAGTTCGGGGCTCACTCTGTCGACTGAAATGGAAAAATCGAGGTACTTCTTGAAATAGGCGCGGTGCTTGTCTTCGAGTGCTGGATCGGAAGCGGGAATCTGCATGGTCTCGCGATAGAGCACATCGAGAAGAAGTCTTGCTGCAACGGTAGAATAAGCGGGTTCGAGCTCGATCTTGGCTCTTGCTGCCATGATAGACGCCTGATCGATCTCGCTTTCCTTAA
>JAZJZV010000130.1:7954-9244 GCA_040389485.1 Chlamydiota bacterium | reverse complement strand
CGTCTGCTTTGACTTTGACGCCGAGCGTTTCCAAATCCCGTTTGGCGCTGTCGGAGAGCTTGAGAGGATAGACGGGGAGAATGTTGGGCAGTGCCTCGATGAGGAAGATCTTGGATTTTTCTGGCTTGATCCGGCGGAAGTTTTTAAAGAGTGTCTTGTGGGCAATCTCGGCAATCGCACCGGCCATTTCAACGCCTGTCGGCCCCCCGCCAATGACGACGAAGTTGAGGTATTTGTCTGCCTCAGCGATGCTGTCAAGCCGCTCTGCCTGCTCGAAAGAGATGAGTACCTGCTCGCGGATCTTGATGGCATCGTTGATCGTTTTTAGCCCAGGAGCAAAGGCTTCCCATGCGTCGTTGCCAAAATAGGAGTGGCGGGCGCCGATGGAAACGACGAGGTAGTCGTAGCCGAAGACATCCCCATTGGAGATTGTGATCTGCTTGGCTTTGGTGTCGATCTTGACAACCTCTCCCATGATGACAGTGGCATTCTCTTGATGGCGGAGGATCTCTCGCAGTGGGGTAGCGATGTCTCCAGGAGAGAGCGCAGCGGTGGCTACTTCATAGAGAAGGGGTTGGAATAAGTGGTGGTTTGTTTTATCGATGAGCAAAACATCGAGCTTTTGCTTTTTAAGTGCTTTTGCGACGTTAAGTCCGCCAAAACCGCCACCAATAATCACAATCTTAGTATAAGCCATTGTATCTCCATCTACTATTAAATGTTTTCCAAATGGGATTAAATTGCAACTGGATATATACCGATACGTGTTTCAAATTTGTTTTTTTTGACTGCATTGGCTTCTTCTTAGACCCTTCGGCTATTCCCTAAAACGATTCGGGTAAGTACAATTCTGAGTTTGTAGACACCCGCAGACACCTCAATTGTAGGAGATTATGTACACCGTTCAGGAACTCGTGGAAAAGTTTGGTGAATCGCTTGGACTCAAGCTGATCGCCGGGAAGGCGGGAATGAAGAGACAGATCAAAGTGCCCGAGGTCAACCGTCCAGGACTCAGTCTTGCGGGGTATCTTAAAAACTACGTCAGTAAGCGGCTGCTCATTTTCGGCAATGTCGAATGCTCTTACCTCAAGGACCTGAGTCGCAAAACGCGCATCGAGAGGCTGCAGGGAATTTTCACCTCGCAGACCCCGGCCGTGATCGTCGCGGGACGCTACAAACCCGTGAAGGAGCTGATCGACTTTTGCGAAAAGGAGGGGATCCCTCTATTCAATTCAGACATGGCGACGATGAATTTGCTCAGCAAGATGACGCTGATCTTAAATGAGGAAT
>JAZJZV010000130.1:0-7944 GCA_040389485.1 Chlamydiota bacterium | reverse complement strand
TTTCACCGACGATGACGTGCCATGGCACACTTGTCGAGGCTTTTGGCGTTGGAGTTCTGATCCAGGGCGACTCCTCGGTCGGAAAGAGCGAAGCGGCGCTGGGCCTCATCGAAAGAGGCCACCGGCTCATTTCAGATGATGTCGTGAAAGTGCGTTTGAGAGAGGGCACCTACCTCGAAGGAACTGGGCCAGAGCTGACGCGTCACATGATGGAAATCCGGGGGATTGGGATCATCAACGTTGCACATATTTATGGCGCTGTCTGCGTGCGGGATGAAAAGACTGTGGATCTCATCGTCAAAATCGAAGAGTGGGACGACAGGCGTTTTTACGACCGCATTGGGCTTGATGAGAAATATTGCGATATACTCGGTGTCAAGATACCCTATCATGTCTTGCCTGTGAAGCCGGGTCGCGATGTGATCTTATTGATCGAGACGATTGCACTCAATCACAGGTTGAAAGAGATGGGGTATAACTCGGCAAAAGAGTTTAATAGCAAATTGCTCGAGACCATTTCAAGAAAGCAAAAAGAGAAGGGAAAATTCCGTGAAACTCATGCGCAAAGTTAGGGTGAAAATTGCCCTCGGCCTCCATGCAAGGCCCGCGACGGTGATTGCCAGGTTGCTGCAAAACACAAAATCGTCTGTGTTGTTCACTTATCGCAAAGAGACCATCAATGCGCGCAGCATCATGAGTATCCTCATGCTCGCAGCGACCAAAAACTCGCTCATTACAGTTGTTATCGATGGCGATGATGCCAAAGAGATCATGGATCGGCTCGTTCAGGCATTTGATGCGGAATTTGGAGAGATTGCATGAGTGACTATCAAGAGCATTGCGTTCAAGGTTTCCCCGTCAGCGAAGGGATCGCCGTCGGCGTTCCCCATTTCTTACTTTCCCTCGACGAAGAAATTCCCGAATTTCCGATCGCCCTCTGTGATGTCGATGAGGAGATTGCGCGCTACCGCAACGCCCTGTTTTCCACGGGAGAGGATCTCAAGCGCATCCACTCGAGCCTTGTCGACGAGGGATCGGAGGAGGCAGCGACGATCATTTCCACTCACATCGGGATGCTCGAAGACCCTTTGATGACCACGCAGATCGAAGAAAAGATCCGCCACATGATGGTCAATACCGAATCGGTGTTCCAAACGGCGATCACAGACTACGAGATGCGTTTTTCTCAAAATACCAATGCGTTTTTCCGCGAAAAACTCGTCGATGTGCTCGATCTTGCCAAGCGCGTGATGGGACACCTGTGTCCTACAAAAGAAAGGTCTCTTTCCACGGTGCCTTTTAACTCTGTCGTCTTTGCCAAAGAACTCATTCCCTCTCACACTGCAGCCGCAGAAAATTGCAGAGTCAGCGCTTTTGTGACGCAATCGGGAGGTGGAAACTCCCACGCTGCCTTGATAGCGAGAGCCAAAGGAATTCCCTATGTGGCTTGCATCGATGTTGAAGCTCTTTCCAAAATGCCCATTAAGGCGGTGATTGTCGATGGTCAGACAGGCGATGTCATTTTTAATCCGACCTCCAACACCCTCTTCAAGTACAAGCAACGCAAGACCTGTTTGAAGACCTCTTTTCAGCTGCTCCAAAAAGAAATGCAGTACGACGCAGAAACTATCGATGGATGCCAAGTTCAGGTGTTTGCCAATATCGGCAACATCGGCGATTTGGAAAACATCCATTCCCTCGGAGCAGAAGGAGTCGGACTTTTCCGGACGGAATATCTGTTCTTTCAGCACCGTGAACTCCTCTCTTCCGAGGAAGCACAGTACAATGCCTACGTCGAGCTCATCCGCAAAGTGGGACAGAAGCCAATTGTCATCCGCGTTTTTGATGTCGGAGGCGACAAGAATCCCGAGCTCTTTGCGACAAAGGCCAAAGAGCCCAATCCCGTCTTGGGATGCCGGGGCATCCGTTTTCTGTTGCGCCATCTCGAGATTTTTAGAACGCAGATACGAGCGATTTTGCGCGCAGCAGTACACGGAGATGTCCGCATCCTTCTTCCACTCATCTCCGATATCAGCGAGCTCTTACAGTCGCGAGCGCTGATTGATGAAGTGAGCCTAGAACTAGACGGGGAGGGGATTGCACATAAGAAAGGCGTTCCAGTGGGAAGCATGATTGAGGTGCCTTCTGCAGTCCTCGTGTGCGATGTACTTGCGCAGCATAGCGATTTTCTCTCCATTGGCACGAATGACCTCGTCCAGTACACGCTTGGCATCGACCGCAGCAACCCTGAGATGAGAGATTGCTGCTATCCCGCACATCCCAGTTTGATACGGATGATCAAGATGGTGAGCATCGAGGCTAAGCGGAAACAAAAGAGCGTGTGCATTTGCGGAGAGATCGCCTCAAATCCGCTTTTTATACCGCTCCTGTTGGGGATTGGCGTTGATCAGTTCTCCTGCTCTCCACGCTACATTCCCATCCTCAAGCGCGCGATCCGGCGCACCAGCCTTTTGAGCGCATACGAGCTGGCTCAGCGCGTCCTTTGCCTCAATTCTACGCGAGAGGTCTCCCAGATCCTTCAGGAAGCGTATACAGCAAGCGGTCTAGAGGTTTAAGAGGGGGAGAAACGCAGAGACGCAAGGAAAAAAGAGACGCGTCTGTGCGTTTTCTCCGACTATAGTCCGAAGGGAAGAGACATTCCGCCAGGGAGAGAGAAGTTCCCCATTGAGTTTGTATCTGTGAGTTGGCGGTAGCCATCTTGGCATGCCGCTTTGATGAGATCCTGGAGTCCCTCGAGATCGTTGGGATCGACGCATTCGGGCTTGATGGTGATCTGAAGCAGCTCTTTGTCCCCATTCATGACGACAGTGACAAGACCATTGCCGCTCGTACCGGTAACTTGTTTGCTCTTCATTTCTTGTTGCATCGCTTCTAGCTGCTGTTCCATCAGCTTTGCTTGCTTTTTCATTTTTGAGAAACCACTACCCATGGACCGACTCCTTTTTAATGATGCCTTCGAGCTCAATGGCTGCGAAACGCACAATTGTATCATAGCGGGACTGCATTGCGGAAGTGATTTCGGCGCTGCTAGATTTTGTCGGCTCATTTTGTAAAGTTTCTACTGGAGCAGCGGTAAACCCTTCGCTCTGAGGACTTGGCGCCGGCTCTTGTTGTACGGTTTCGGTGGGGGCAGGAGCCGTCATTTGTAAAGTTTCTACTGGAATAGCGGCAGGTTCTTCGCTCTGAGCACTTGGCGCCGGTTCCTCCTGTACAGTTTCTATTGGAGTTGCAGCAGGCGCTTCGCTCTGAGGGCTTGGCACTGGCTCTTCCTGTAAAGTTTCTACTGGAGCTGCGACAGGCTCTTTAATCGAAGAAGAGTGCAGCGTTTCTATTGGAACGGAAGTTACTGGTGTGTCGAGGGTGGCGGTGGGCGCTTGCGTCGATAGGGCATTCAATCGCTTGACCAAAGAGGGGAGAGAGACCCGGAACTTGGAGCGGATAATGTGAAGCAAGATCATTTCGATACTGATCCGTTTAAACGGCGTTTTGCCGATCTGCTGCTGCCACTGGATTAAGTAATCGAGGAGATAGAGGCATTGCTCTTCTGTGTAGAGTTGCGCCGAAGCGAAGGTTTGTTCTTTTTGTTTGTGGCTAAAGAAGGAAGGTGGTGAGCCCAGCTTGATTTTGAGCAGAGTTCGGTAGTGGTCGATGAGCGTATCGAGGAAGTAAGAATAGTCCTTGCCGGAGGCAAAGACGTCGTTTGCCAGTTCGAAGGCATAGGAGAGGTTCTGTTCCTCGAAGGCCTGGTCGAGAGCAAAAAACGCGCTTTTGGGCATGATTCCCAAAGTGGCAGCGACTTTGGTGGCGCTGATGGGAGGTTCTGAATAGCACAAAATTTGATCGAGAAGCGACTCCGCATCTCTTAAGGAGCCATCGGAAAGGTTGGCAATGAGGGAGAAAACTTCCTCTTCACAGGGAATCTGGAGATCGTTAGCGATTGCGGCAAGTTTTTCTTTCAACGCTTCAGTGCCAATCCGCGCTAAGTCGAACCTCTGGCATCTGCTGACAATTGTCGGCAGTACTTTGTGAGGCTCTGTCGTTGCAAAAAAGAATTTGACGTTGGGAGGGGGCTCTTCGAGGGTTTTGAGAAGCGCGTTGAATGCCTCTTTGGTGAGCATGTGCACTTCATCGATGATGTAAATCTTGTATTTCCCAGAGGCCGGAGCATAGCCGATTGTTTCGTTGATCTGCCGGATATCATCGATGCCGCGGTTGGAGGCGCCATCGATCTCGAGTACGTCGAGGGAGCGCCCTGCGATCACTCCCAGACAAGAAGAACAGGCATTGCAAGGTTCAAGGGATTCAGACAAGTTGCTGCAGTTCAATGCTTTTGCAAATAGGCGTGCCAAGGTAGTTTTTCCGGTCCCACGGCATCCGCAGAACAGGTAGGCGTGCGCGAGTCTCTGGAAGCGCAGAGCATTTTTCAAGGTGGTGACAATCGCTTCCTGTCCCACGACGCTCTCAAAAGTTTGCGGCCTGTACTTACGGGCAATGACTTGGTACTGATCTGGTTTATTGTCCACGGCGACTCCCAGTGATTAAAAATAAATAGTAGCGGATGATTCCATTATATACCAGAAGCAGCCATAAACTTGGAATTTGTGCCCTAATTTTTCCATTCGACTTTGCGTGCGTTCACACAAGAGCGTAAGAATTATCTTTAATTCCGTTTTGGTTTTTTTCGTGTTCGCGCCTTTTCCCGAAAGGAGGGGACCCAAAAGAAAGTTCACCAATAATTTCGTCCGATTTGGTACAATGCGGTTATTACGGTTTGTATACTGTGCAATTTTTCCACTGGAGATAAGCCTGCAATAGGCTGAATGGATTTGCAAGAGCAGCATAGCGACGAAAATCGCGCGAAGATGCAGAAAGTGCGCTGGCTCGAATGGCTGGGAGGCAACCAGATTTCGAAACGGTTGATACTTGCTCTTGGTTTTTTGGCAATTCTGACCTGTTTTCTCCATTTTCGCGAAGTAAGGATTGAGTTCTTAGAGATGGGCGCTTCTGCGCCACGTTTCGTCATTTCGCAAACCAATTTTGATTTCCTAGACGAAGAAGCCTCGCTTACTCTCAAGCAAGAGGCGACGCGCGACATCGGTTCAATTTATAAAATCGATGAGAATCAGTTGCATTCTTTGCGCAGCGATTTTGAAAACTCGATTGTTGAAAATCAGAGGTGGCGCCGCGATTTAAAGCGCACCACTTTCGAAGAGATCTACCTCATATTTGATAGCCTTGAGGAAATTTGTTTACATGCGCGTTTTTCCGATGAGCGCACGCTGCAAAGAATGCAGAAGCTAGATCTTCCGAGTGAGCAGTTCTTTGCGCTGGATCCCGATGAGCTCGCCAATCAACCCGTCAAGCTCCCTCAAGCGTTTTGGGAGTCAGTGAAAAATCAACTCGTCACTAGTGATCGCTTCTATCCGGAGACTGTCGAATTTTTGATCGCTGCCTTTTCCCGCCACCTATGGGGATTGCAGGAGGACTACTCACTGGAGCGCTCGCTGCGCCAACAGGTGCAAAATAGCGTCCCGGAGCGCTATACGCATGTAGAGGCGGGAGCCCAGATCATTAAAAAAGGAGAAAAGGTCTCTGAGCGCCACTTTGCCATGCTGCGCGCAATGAAAAACGCCCTTTCTGAATCGCGAAATCGTTGGAATCCTTTGAGCCTTTTGGGAAGTTTTGTTTTGGCACTTGCGATCATGGTCGTCTCGGTGCTCTATCTGCACTACTACCATCGGGGCCTGCTCAAATCGCTGCAGAAGACAACGCTTCTCGTGACCGTGCTCATTGCTTCCCTGCTTCTGGCCAAGGGCGCCGAACATTTTCTCATCTATGAAAAACTGAATCTGCACGAAGTGGCTAGATTTCCACTTCTTCTCCCATTTGCCTCTTTGCTCATCTGCGTTCTCATCGGCAGTGAAATTGCGATGATCGCCTCCTTTTTTCTCCTCGTCATCATGAGTGTCTCTTTGGCATTTGATGCGATCCCTTTTCTGATCCTCAATTACTTCGCATCGATTGTCACGATCCTCTTTGCCCGCACCCTGCACAAGCGCAAGCAGGTCTTTGCCGTACTTGGAAAAGTGTGGCTCTGCACCATTCTCTTCATTGCTGCGTTCAATTTGATCGCAGGCACCATTTGGCACTGGAATGTGGTCACTGACAGCTTGACGACATTTGTGTTCCTTGCCGTTTCCGCTTTGCTTGCAGTGGGGCTCCTGCCGATTTTAGAATCGCTGTTTGAAGTGATGACGGACATGACTCTGATGGAGTACATGGATCCCGATCACGAGCTGCTCCGCAGACTCAGTTTGGAAGCGCCTGGTACCTATCAACACTGTCTTGTCGTTGGCAACCTCGCTGAAACCGCTGCGAGGGCAATTGGTGCCAATGGACTCTTTTGCCGCGTTTCCACTCTCTATCACGATATCGGCAAACTCTTCAATCCGCACTATTTTACGGAAAATCAGCTCGGCGGATTCAACATCCACCAGCTGCTCACTCCATCGGAATCCACGCATGTGATCATCGCTCACGTTGCTGAAGGCGAAACACTCGCCCGCAAGCACCGTCTGCCGCAGAGCTTCGTCGACATCATCCGCGAGCACCACGGCACGACGATGGTCTACTACTTCTATTGCAAGCAGATCGAGCAAATGGGCGGCGATGCGTCGAAGGTCAGCGAAAAACTCTTCCGCTATCCTGGCCCAAAACCGCGCTCTAAAGAATCCGCCATCATCATGATCGCAGATACCATTGAAGCCGCATCCCGCTCGATGGAAGAGCTCACAGAAGCCACTGTCACCGAAATGGTCGACAAATTGGTCTCTGAAAAAGCAGACGACGGCCAATTCGATGACTGTCAGCTCACATTCGAAGAGCTCGGACAAGTCAAGCGCGCCATTGTCAAAGCGTTGATGGTGAGCCGCCATTTGCGCGTCAAGTATCCCGAAAGACACTAGTAGGAGTGGATGTTGCGATTTTCTGCTTTGATGTTATCTTTGCTTTTCTGTTGCTCTGTTTTTGCAGGGGAATCCTGGAAAGGAGTGCCTTACGACGGAGATGTTTCTATCACCGTCTACGCTAACGATGAGGGCATCGATGTCGATGTGCTGACCGATGACCTGTTGATTCGTCCCGCGAATTGGAATGATTTTGTGGACTACGTCGCTCTTTTCTCCGATCCGGAGATTGCGCGGCAAGAGCGCAGAGAGATCTGGAATGCAGAGCAAGTATTTGAGCAGCTGCGCCAGTGGGTCTGGAGATGGGAAGAGGGAGCGGACCCCTTCAGCGCTTTCACTCTTTACTGCTGGGATAATGAGAGATGGCAATTTGCAGGCTACATTGCTTTGGACCATTCTCAAACCAAAGGGGAGTCCGAGCTGAAATTCGCCGTTCTTGAAGAGTTTAGGAACCGCAGTTATGCCAAGCAGGCTTTGCAAGCGATTGTCGTCGAGTATGCCCCTTTCTTGAGTGAACTCGGTTACTACGCCAACCTTAACGATCCTCATGTTCTCGCAGCTCCATTCAGAGCCATTCGCGCAGAGGTGCGCGCAGACAATCCGCATGCGCAAGCAGTGCTTGAGCGGACGGGATTCAATCATGTCGGGGAAGAGATCTCCTCAGGTGTCTACACCAAGCGCTATCGCATTCTCGTCGAAGATCTGATTCCTGAATAACATTAAAAGCTGAATTTTCAGACAGCTTCTTAGCGTCTGTTAACAGACTCTATCCGCCATTTGAGGAATGCCATGAGCCATTTCTGTGGAATGAGGCGCGAAAGGGCGACGGCCAATCGGTAGCGCCCATCGATAATTGCCACACTTTTCCCACGATCGATCTGGTCCAGAATGAGATGGGCTGCCTTTTCCACCGGCATTGCCACGCGGCGTTTCTTATCGAAGGAGCCGCCCGCAGCGC
>JAZJZV010000129.1:0-2750 GCA_040389485.1 Chlamydiota bacterium | reverse complement strand
GGAGGAGGACCCGCTGGACTTGCCTGCGCGCTGGAAGCCAAGAAGAGCGGATGCCATGTGACTATAGTGGAAAAAAGGGAGACTTACGCGCGACTCCAGTGGCTCTTTCTAAGTGACACTTCTCTCGCGTTGCTCAACAAATGGGGAGTCAACCCTCCCGATCTGATCAGCGCTGATCTGGGCGATGGCAAGCGCAGGGGGTTCGTTCAAATCAAAAGTCTCGAAGAGAGCCTTGACAATCAAGCAAAAGCCATGGGGATCCAGAAAATCTATGGAGAGTTTATAGGATTTGCAGATGGCCGCAGGGCGCTCATTACTCGGTCTCACGCAGATCCTCTGAGTCTGGATTATGACGTCATCGTCGGGGCCGATGGAATTCACAGTGCCGTCAGAGGCGCACTGCCGATTGCGACCACTCGCATGGGCACTGCTGTGGGCGCATCCGTCATCATCCCCGGGGAATCGTTGACTCACCAAAGCATCGACATCTCACCCACGATCCGCATTGGAAAAGGGTTTCTGCGAAGAATCCGGACGCCCTCTGCAAGCATCATTTTTGCTCAATTTCCCAAAGAGGCCTCCTGGAAAACTCTCCAGAGAGCCATTCAAGCAAAGGGATGGGGTGGGGAGAATGAAGACGAACTCCTCATTCTTGCGGACATCGACATCGTTCTCCAGCAAGCAACTACTTTTTCAGATGAGAAAAGATCGGCTATCTTGGTGGGAGACTCTGCTGCTTCTGCCAGCTTTTACTTAGGGCTCGGCGCAAACACCGCTTTTAAATGCGCTGAGGCCGCCGGACGCTTCTTCGAAGAAATGCAATCCAATGAAGATCATGGTGCAGCCTTCCAAACATTCAACTGCACTGTTAAGCAGCACACTGACGAGATGATTGAGATGAATGCCTTTTTATTCGAGAGCTCTAAATTAAAATGCTCTGGTAGTTGAGACAACCAAACGCCCATCCTCCAATCAGCATATGCGAAATCGTGGGTCCCACAATTGACTTCTGCCGCGCGTAGAGCCACCCCCAAAAGAGCCCCAGTGTAAATGCAGCAAGGGCAAAAGTGAACGTTTTAAAACCATGAAACATTCCAAACAGAAGGTTGGATGTCAGTATTGATAGAACGACTTTGTTCTGGGAGACAAAAAATTGGGCCAAGACACTTTGTAAACATCCCCGCGCGATAAATTCTTGAATGGGCACAAGGGCAAGATACAGCCCCACCAAGAAAAAGGACTCTACCCTTGCACTATCGGAGTGGAAAAAAAAGAAATAGGAGTGTTCGGGAGCACCGATTTGGAAAAGAGGGACGTCTTTAAAAATGGGTAGCGAGACAATCAACGCCCACTTCATGAGCAAGATCAATACCAAAACGGGCAGTGTAAAAATGACACTCTCATATACGTTTTTCCGCCAATTCTTTAGCGATAGTCCATAGAAACTCAACGGATACTTGCTCTTCTTGACCAGCACAACCGCGCTGACTGCAAAACAAACAATCAACAGCGAAGTGACGATTTCACTAAAAAAACCTACGGCACCATACTCTGAAAAAATTTTGAAAGAATAAAAATAGATCGTAAACAGAATAAACAAATGGATGATGAATTGTCCCATATGGTCATGAGACTTTGTGAGGCGCAATTCCTCTTTAAAAGAGGCCACTGCTTTTTCATTTGTCTTGCGCAGCCGGCCTGTCGTTGCCTTCACTAAATTGATCATTCCCTTTGATATAGAGGAAAAGATTTTGAGGGAAACCTCTACTACGGTGACCTCGCCTTCTGCACATGCAGTGGCTGACCTCACTCCTTCTTCAAATAACAACATCTCTCCGAACCAGTCCCCTGCCTGTAATGTTGCCAGATGGTACTGATCGGCTGATTCAGGATCCCTTTTGATAATCTCTACGTCGCCCTTGGCGATGATGTAGAGGTAGTCCCCCGTTTCGCCCTCTTTGAAGAATTGAAACCCTTTTCCGACAGTCTTGACCTGCGTCGATGAAAGCAAAGAACCGATCTCTTGATCGGTAAATTCAGTAAATAGGCTATTTCCTTTCAGAAATGGAAGCAAGTCGTTCTTATCCATATCCTTTTAATTGCCACTAATCCAATTTTTTTACAATAATTAATGCCGCACATGGTCGAAATGAAATTCAAAAAAATCAAAATTCCATCCATGAATGGCATATAAGTCTGTTTAAATAAAAAGAGAAAGAATATGAAAAAAGATGACATCAAGGAAGGAGGTCGGGTGTGAAAATCAAGCTCATTATCTCTCTATTGCTACTCGCAACGGGAGTCTATTTTATTGTAGATGGGATCAACTTAACTCCACAGGAAGAACCACACAGAGACGTTTGGGGGGAAATTGATAACTTCTTCTCCAATAATCCGATGTGGAACCCGCTGGTCGAATTTTTTGGAGGAACACCCATTCAAGAGACTCCTAAGCCCAGCAAAGTCCCTTCGATCGTCAACATCGTCATCGGGGCTTTAATTATACTCGCCGGCGTGGCTGTCTCCCTCTACCCTCGCAAAAAGCAGAAATGAAGCCAATCACTGCGGGATCAGCGTCACTTTAAAAATATAGGCCGAGGCATGGGTGTCGACGTTACCCGTTTCACTCGCCGTGTCTTCCATCGCGCTTTCGATTCCGCCGACGATATATCCCAGAACGACGGGCGAAGATTTTAGCTCATCCAATGCGATCACACCATTGGGATACATGGGCAGTCCTTTCGCAGGAA
>JAZJZV010000128.1:0-1952 GCA_040389485.1 Chlamydiota bacterium | reverse complement strand
CGTAAATCCATTATAATCAGTGACATGACAATTGAAAATCGCATCCGTGAGCGATAGAGGTTGATTCTATAACTCATTTTTGTGTTAAAATGTGAGTTATAGAAAGGAGTCTATCGCTCATGTCGTGGAATTGGGAACTGCCAGACTGGCCAAAATTCAAATATGAACCTATGTCCATCTCGGCAATGGAGAGGCAGTTCTTGCTGGGGGCGGGTAGTGCCTTCGCCTATTTAAAGACGGTAGAAGAAGAGGACTATAAGGGTTTTATCGTAGAGATTTTGAGCTTGGAAGGTATTAACAGCTCTAGAATTGAAGGGGAGATCCTCGATAGAGAAAGTCTGCAATCTTCCATCATGCGCCATTTTGGTCTGCATGCACCTCAAAAGCGAGGGTCGCAAAAAGAGGCTCGCATGGCGGAACTTCTCTGCAGTGTATACAAGTCGTTTGACGAGCCACTGACTCATGAAATGCTCTGGCACTGGCATCGAATGCTATTTGATGGGACAGAGAGGGTTGAAAGGGGATATCGCACCCATCCCGAGCCCATGCAAATTGTTTCCAATCGCTATGGTTCTCCCATCGTCTTTTTCGAAGCGCCACCTTCGGCCAGGGTCTTCGATGAAATGACCGCATTTATCGATTGGTACAATGCGTCAAACGGATCGGGATCTATTTTAGGACGGGCTGCCATTAGCCATATCTATTTCGAAAGCATCCATCCTTTTGAAGACGGGAATGGGAGAATTGGACGCCTTTTAGTTGAAAAAATTCTATCTCAAGGACTTGGCCAACCAATCCTGATTGCCATTTCTAAAACGCTCGAGAAGCGGAAAAAAGATTACTATTCAGCCCTCGAAAAGTGCAACAGAAGCCTGGAAGTAGAGCATTGGGTCGAGTTTTTTGCTTCGGCTATTTTTGAGGCTCAGACAGATTCCAAAAAGTTGCTCTATTTTCTCATTGAAAAATCGAAGATGCTTAATGCACTTTCCGATGAAATCAATCCTAGGCAGATGAAGGTCTTACTGCGCATGTTTGAAGAGGGACCCAATGGATTTCAGGGGGGGCTCAGCGCTGAAAATTATATTTCAATTACCAAGACTACGAGGGCAACCGCAACGCGCGATTTATCCGATCTCGTGGAAAAGGGCGCACTCCTCAGAACGGGCGAACGTCGCCATACGCGATACCGCTTAAACCTTTCTTCGAGTTGAGCTGCTTCAAGCACTTATTTGAGGCGTGAAGGAGTGATCAAATATTTTCCTATTCAATGCCTCTTCAAACTTCAGATTGAACCAAATCGGGGCAATCCTTTAGAATGCCTACCTATGAAACGCATTAAGACTCTTGGAAATAAGATCCATTTTACCAGCCTGGGATGTGCACGGAACCTCGTGGACACAGAGGTGATGCTCGGCATCGCCTTGAAAGCGGGCTATGAAGTCACAGAAGCCTTTGAGGAAGCGGATTACCTCGTCATCAACACCTGCGGATTTTTGTCGAGTGCAAGGCAAGAATCGTGCGACGCCATCGATGCGGTGTTTGAGGGGAAGAAAAAGGGTGCAAAGGTGATTGTCGCTGGCTGCATGGTCCAGAAGCACAAAGAAGAGCTACAGACTCAGTTCCCCAAGATCCACTATTTTCTGGGCTCGGGAGACATGGAAAAGATCCTCGATGCGATCCAGTCGGAAGAAAAAGGGGAGGCGGTCACCTCTGCTCGCAGCTACCTCGAATGGGGCGAGATTCCCCGTCAGATTTCGACGCCAAAAAATTACGCCTATTTGAAGATCGCAGAAGGATGCGCCAAGCAGTGTGCCTTTTGCATCATTCCGAAGATTAAAGGCCCTCTGCGCAGTAAACCGCAGGAGAGGGTATTGCAAGAATTCGACGCCCTGCTTGCCCAGGGAGTCCATGAGATCATCTTGATTGCCCAGGATTTGGGTGATTATGGCAAG
>JAZJZV010000127.1:0-4353 GCA_040389485.1 Chlamydiota bacterium | reverse complement strand
CGCTTTATCGGTCACATCTTCTCCCATAATGAACTCAAAAAATGCATGCGCTCGATCCGCAAGAGTTCTTTCAAATGGGATGGGTTTATGGATGGTTTTGGCAAAAGGATGAAACTGGAAAACAGCAACAATAATCTACTGCCTTATGTGGATGGATTCTGCCAGTATGTGGGAGCTGACAAAGAACAGGTGCTCCATTATATCCACAAAAAAGATTGGGAAGGTCTCGTTAAGCATTTGCTATAAAATGATTTGAAGACCCCGGAAACGGGGTCTTCAATCTTTTGGCAGAAATTAAGAACGGGCCTTGATTTGGGCACCAACAGATATAAACACCGTCCTGTGCCAGAGAAAGTCAAGCGGGTCGACTTGGCGCTCTTCCAGAACTTGAGAAAATGAACTCTCGATTTTTGCATTGATGTCCGCTATCTGCAGGGTGATTGCGAGGTTAGAAGCAATCGCACATGGAGAGGGGGCGAAATTTGTGGCAATTAAAGTTTGTGTTTTTTGCCAGATTTGATCCAAGTCATCCACCATCACTGGCTTGGAGCTCTCGTGCATCATGTCAGGCACTTTATTTGGGTTAAGGTATATAGCCATTTTATTTTCCTTATTTTTGATTATTAACTGAACTTAATGTGTTCTGGAATTTTACCATGTGCCAAAGCAATTCAATGTCATCTACATTGTTACAAGATTGGATTACAACGCTGGATATGGCTTTGAAGGGCTGAACACTTGCTTCGCATGCTGCCTGTGAGAATGAGGATGGTAGAATCTGCAGAGTCTCATTCCAGAGAGCATCCAAATCATCTACCTCTTCGTCGATCATAGGGGTGTCCTCCGATGAGGGCAGTGGAGGCAGGGGGCGTGGTTCGCCTGGCGCTAAAGAGGGAAGCAAAGCGCATTCCCAATCCATTTCATCATCGCTGCTGCTTGCATCGTCGGAAGCATTTGGAGCTGTAGTACTTGATGTTTGGAGAGCGAGCGTCAATTGGGCTTCTTCAATGGTGCTTTGAGCAAGCTCGCTTGCGAGCTCATCGATAGGGCTCTCTAAGAAGGGATATGGAATCTCTAAGGTTGGTCCTCCTGCGAGCGGAATGATGTAAAGATAGGAGGAGCTGGAGTTAGTTATATTGATCTCAGCCATTTTTATTACCTTTTTTATTTAAACTATAATTATCCTGCTTCTATTTTATTACAATTTTGTTATATTTTCAATTCAAATGAAAATGAGTGATAATCTTAATATGATTTTATTGTTCGAATGAAGTAAGTAAAAAGTTTTCCGTTTTTTGATTGAAATTATTTCTTGTCAAAAGCATACAGAGGATTGAGGACCATCGGGTTGGCCCTCTCATTTCTCACGGCAGGATAATAAGACATGAATCAAGTGCGGGAAACCACGTCGCTCTCCCATGCGTGCGTCAATTATATTTTTTATGGGTTCTACTTCGCAATCGTCGCATGCATCCACGTCATGCACGTTTTTTTAATCGAGCCTCAGATCACCTTTTCTTCTCTTTTTTTCGCTGTCTATGCCCTATCTCAGGTGTTCCTGGAAACGCTCTTTCTCATGGTTGTGGGAGTGCTCATCCAAAGATATATGTCCAAGCTCAAGAACATCTATATTCTCTTTGTCTTTTTCATATTCTTAAGCCATATCATTGACTTTCCTCTGATCCGGCTCGTCGACATGACCTTTTGGTATGCGCTTAGCTTTGTGACACAGGAGAGCTACGAGAACTTTATCGAGCTCTTGCTGGCGAGCAATATCTCTTTCTTCGTGTGGCTGCTCGCAGGCTTTGGAGGGATTGCCCTCATGATGTCAGGGCTCTTCCTGTACCGCATGACAGAGCGTCTCTCCTACCACAAAAAAATCGTCGTTTCTATTCCGCTCGTCTGTGCTTTTTGCTGCACGGCGGCCTGTTTTTTATTGAGCTGGGACTATGGGGTCAAGGGACACATCAGCAAGATCTATTCCGATCGGTATCAAAAAACGCTGCCTTGGAAGAGCACTTTTTTCCCACAGAGGTCTGAGTATGTTTCTTTGAAAAACGCGATGAAAGAGATTCCCGACATCGAAGGGATGTTTAAACAGCTCGACTCGCAGGTATTTTCTTTAGCGCGCAAGCCCGATATTTACCTATTTGTGGTCGAATCGCTGCGCGAGGATTTCATCGTGCCAGAAATTACACCTCACCTCGCGCGCTTTAAAGAGGAGCACGTGAGCTTTCCTCTTTCACTATCGAATGCCAATGCGACGCATATCTCCTGGTTTTCGCTATTCCACTCGCAATTCCCCTTTTATTGGGAAAAAATGCACCCTGCGGAGAAAAAGGAGGGAAGCTTCCCCTTGAGCCTGCTCAAGAAGATGGGATACAAAATTTATGTCTCCTCTTCTGCGCGCCTTGTCTATTACCAGATGGACCGGATCATTTTTGGAGAGGGAGCGCATTTGGCAGATGCGATGTTCGTTCCCGATGAAGAGATCAACGAACCCTACATGCGCGACATCAAGGCAATGGAGAACCTCTCTGTGGAGATGCAGAAAGAGGGATCGGGCCGCCTCTTTATCGTCTTCCTGGATGCCACCCATTTTGACTACAGCTGGCCGCAGCAGATGACCAAGTTCTTCCCCTATGATGATAAGATCAATTACTTCAAAGTGGCGATGAGCCGCGATGGTGTGGATGAGATCAAGAACCGCTACCGCAATGCGCTCCACTTTGTCGATTCGCTCTTTGGCAACTTTTTCGAAAAACTCAATGCAACGCGTGGCGGAGAGGAAGCCGTTGTCGTCATCACGGGAGATCATGGCGAGGAGTTTTATGAGCACGGCAATCTTTTCCATTGTTCTTCACTGAGCCATCCTCAGATGCACATTCCGATTTACTACCGCTTTGGCAGAACCTCCTCTATCAAGAAAGAGACCCGTTGCGACATGACCTGCCATATGGATATTTTCCCCACCTTATTTCACTACCTGGCTGGAGAAGATCACATGGGAGAGATTCTTCAGGGTGAGTCGATCTTTAAAGAAGGTCGATGGCCCTACACGGTGGTGGGCCGTTTTAATGGAAGCCGCACTCCCTCGGAGTTTTGCATCCACAACGGCGATTACAAACTCGTCGCCGAGTTTGTCGATGGACCTGAAATTTTGAAATCCAGAGGATTTAAGGTCCTCTCGACGAAAAATAGCCAAGACGAAATCCTCACGAAAGAGATCGGCATCCTGCATGAAGACTTTGCGCCTGCGTTTGAAAAGATATTTGCTGAATAAAACCGCTTTGCTATGTGCGACCCTTGCGCTTCCGTTCGCAGCGCTCTCTGCTGAAACAGAAGCTGTCCCTATTTCCTTCCCTTCCATTAAAATGGAAAAGAATTGGAGGGAGAAGATGCTCGCCAAAACTCTCAAAGGGATAGACCAGTTCCTGAGCCTATGCGTAGGAGAGTCTCTCAAGGGGTATGCTCTGCTCGATTCCTCGCAAGATCTCGTATACGAGTTTGATAATCCCCATTTGAGAGAGTTCTCCTCAACCTATGGCTTTCTATCTCCTGTGTGTCCTCTTGTGGGAAGGGTGTCGAGTTCTGCAGACCACTTTGAAATTGCGCATTCCCTGTTGCAACAATTGCAGTGGCAACACGAGGAATTCTCCGAGTTAGCCATTGCAGAAATCCTCACTAAAGTGCTTGCCTATCGGGATCTGGAAGTGGGACAAGTTCTCCGCATTCCCAATCTGGCAGGTGGTCAGCTGCAAATCGAGGAGTTCGTCGTCGATCGGATTTTTGATCTATGGAGAGGAATGCCCGCTTTTGGCCTTCTTCCTACCCGCGAAGGAGTGCATGCGATTCTTCTCTTCCGCGGTACAGATCTCTCTTTGGATTCTCAAAGGGGATGGGCTTCTGTGATGAGCGATCTCGATTGGAATGGGCCTGGATTGGGGGCGTTCCGTCGGGCTCAGCAGGGGGTGCACGAGTGGCTCGCTGAAGTGCACGGCAAAAATAGAAGTGCTAAGGCCATGGGGTTCAGCCTGGGAGGAGCTCTTGCCGCCTACACCTTCATTTACGAAAATGAATGGCTTGCAGAAACGGGATCGCTGGCACTCAATGCTCCAGGAGTTTCAGATGCGGTGGTGTGCGATTGGGAAAGCGTTCCCGCAGAGAGGCAGAGAGGGTTTCGCAGTTACGTCAACGAAGGAGACATCGTCTCCAAAGTAGGCAAGTTGTTCGGCGAGGTCTACCAGCTCTCCACCGGCATGCCGCTCAAACCGCTCACCGCACATACCGCTCTCATGTGCTCCAAGCCCTTCGTGGTCAAGTCGCGCGTCGATGTCGCCAAAGAAAACCAGA
>JAZJZV010000126.1:6795-12013 GCA_040389485.1 Chlamydiota bacterium | reverse complement strand
TGGCATCACTTCTCAACGTGCGCAATACATTCAAAAGTCCAGTCTATATCGCTCTTTACACGATTTTCGTCCTTGCAGCCTGTTTTCATGCAGCGAATGGTTTTTGGACTTTTCTAATTACTTGGGGGTGGGTCCTTAAGATGTCGGCGCAGCGTGCGTGGACCACTGTGTCCGTGGTCATTATGGCGGCCCTGCTCTTTTTGGGTCTTGCTGCCATCTGGGGAACCTACTTATTTAATCTGAGGTATTGATCCATGTCGCAACGCAAAACGGGAAAGAAAGTGATCGTAGTAGGTGGCGGGCTTGCAGGACTTGCTGCGGCAATGAAGCTTGCGGAAAAGGGGTGCATGGTCACCATTGTCTCAGTCACAAAAGTGAAGAGATCTCACTCTGTTTGCGCGCAAGGCGGGATTAACGCGGCCATGAACTTGAAGAATGAAGAGGATTCTCCGCTGATCCACGCATACGATACGATCAAGGGGGGCGATTTTCTTGGCGACCAACCCCCAATCCTCGAGATGTGCCTCTCTGCGCCAGGGATTATCCGGATGATGGAGCGATTTGGGTGCACCTTTAATCGCACGGCTGAGGGGAATCTCGACTTCCGCAGGTTTGGTGGGACTCTGTATCATCGCACCGCGTTTTGCGGGGCATCGACCGGACAGCAGCTGCTCTACTCGCTCGATGAGCAGGTGCGCCGCTACGAAGCGAAAGGAATGGTGGAAAAGTTCGAGCACCACGAGTTTATGCGTCTGGTACTGGATGAAGAGGGGCGCGCACGTGGGATCGTCGTGATGGATCTTTTCGATCTCAAGCTCGACGTGCTGATGGCAGATGCCGTGGTGTTTGGCACAGGAGGCCCTGGACTCATCTTTAAGAAATCGACGAATTCCACATTTTGCACAGGTGCTGCTAATGGCAGATTATTCATGCAGGGCATGAAATACGCTAACGGCGAGTTCATTCAAATTCACCCTACGGCAATCCCTGCAGAAGACAAGCTGCGCCTCATTTCTGAATCTTCGCGCGGAGAGGGAGGACGCGTCTGGGTGCATGGCGATTCTGCGAAGACGATTGTGGCGCCCGATGGCCGCACAATCCCTTGCGGTAAAACGGGGGAGCCGTGGTACTTCCTCGAAGAGATGTACCCTGCCTTCGGCAACCTCGTTCCAAGAGACATCGGCGCGCGCGAAGTTCTCCGGGTGTGCGAGCTGGGACTGGGGATTGATGGAAAGATGCAGGTGTACCTCGATGTTTCCCATCTGTCAGCGGCGACTCAGCACAAGATCGAATCGGTCCTCGACATCTATCGCAAGTTCACCGGAGAAGATCCGCACAAAGTGCCCATGAAGATCTTCCCTGCAGTTCATTATTCGATGGGCGGCGCTTGGGTTGACTGGCCGGCAACAGATGATGCCGACCGCTTGACGCGCTACCGTCAGATGACCAACATTCCCGGCTGTTTTAATGTCGGCGAGTCGGAGTTCCAGTACCACGGCGCCAACCGATTGGGAGCCAATTCTCTCCTCTCCTGTATTTTCGGCGGTCTGACAGCAGGTGTCGAGATTCCCCGCTATCTCGATTCCCTTAAAGACAGTTATGGCAACCTCCCCTCGAGCATGTACACAGGTGCACTTGAAAAGGAGGAAGCTCTGAAGCGCGATCTACTCACGCGGGATGGCAATGAAAACGTGCATGCGCTGCACGATGAGCTCTCCGATTTGATGATCCGCAACGTGACAGTGAAGCGCAACAATGAGGATTTGAAAAAGACGATCGAGGGGATCAAGGAGATACGGGCGCGCCTTGCCCACATTCGCCTTGACGATCTGGGATCGGGAGTCAATCAGACTTACACTTTTGCCAATCAGTTCGGTCCGATGTTGGAACTGGCTCTTGTGATGACCAAGGGAGCCTTGCTGCGCAATGAATTCCGCGGCGCACATTACAAACCTGAGTTTCCAAGTCGCGATGATGAACACTGGCTGAAAACTACCATTGCAACATATGATCCGGTTAATGGCGAGCCCCAAATTAGCTATGTGCCTGTGGATTTGCGTTATTTAAAGCCGCAAATGCGCGATTATAGCAAAGCAAAAAAAGTGGTTCCTCATTTTGAAAATGTGCCGGCGAACATCCAGTTACCGGTCTAAAGGGGCTCTCACGTGGAAGAAAAAAAGACATTCATTCTCAAAATTTATCGCGGCACTCAAGAGAAACAGTACTGGGAAGAATTTGAGCTGGAGCTCAAGCCCTACTTCAACATCACCTCAGCGCTGATGCAGGTGCAAAAGAATCCCATCAATATTAAGGGAGAAAAAGTCACTCCCGTCGCCTGGGAACAGGGTTGTTTGGAGGAAGTGTGCGGCTCCTGTTCGATGCTGATCAATGGCCGCCCGCGCCAAGGATGCACCGCGTTAATTGATCAACTCCTGAAGGCCACGGGAAGCAACACGGTCACGATTGCCCCTTTAAGTAAATTTCCGCTCGTGAAGGATCTCGTCGTCGATCGCGACTCGATGTTTGAGAATCTCAAAAGGATCAGAGCGTGGGTCGATGTGGACGATGCTCTCGACAGAGGGTTCGGCCCCAAAATTTCTCCTGAGGTGCAAGAAGCGATGTACGTGCTCTCGACGTGCATGACATGCGGCTGCTGTACAGAAGCATGCCCACAGGTGAACAAGAAATCCAAGTTCATCGGTCCGGCACCCATCTCGCAAGCGCGTCTTTTCAATACTCACCCCGTCGGCAAGTTGGCTTCGGCTGATCGCTTGCGCCCCTTAATGGAAGAGGGGGGCATCTCCGATTGCGGCAATGCGCAAAACTGTGCCGCTGTCTGTCCTAAGAACATCCCTCTCACCGAGTCGATTTCATTGATGGGAAGACAGGTGACAAAACAAGCCCTCAAAGACATGGTCAGCCTCCCCGATGCAGAGTAGAGGCGTCCTTGTTGCAACGGATGCAAACCAGGAATGGATGCTGCCCTGGTGGTGGAAGCACTACAGCTCCCATAACGGGTTGCCCGTACTCTTTGTCGATTTGGGCATGAGCGAAGAGGCCAAGCAGTGGTGCAAAAGTAAAGGAGCCGTTTGCTCTCTTCCCGACACCCCTTCTCGCGTGAAGTCCAAAGAAGAAATGCCTCCCACAATTGTACAGCAATGGGAGTCGGCATATGGGAAAAGCTTTTGGAAGTCGCGCCCGAGCTGGTTTAAGAAGCCGCTTGCCCTGCAGCAAACTCTCTTCGATACTACTTTGTGGCTCGATCTAGATTGCGAAGTGCGTAGCGATCTCACACCGCTCTTTTCTACCCTCACAACCGAAATTGCTCTTCTCCCCGAACCGCACTATGCGCATGCGCATATGCGGGCATTTGCCATTTGCCAAGATGAGGAAACGATCTACAACTCGGGCGTCATTCTCTACCGGCGCGGCAGCCCCCTCATCGCCGCCTGGGCAGAGGCGTGCACTCTCGACTCCGCATCCCATTGGAGCGATCAGCACTTGCTCTCGCGTATGCTCCACGAGCAAAAGATCTCCGTCGATATCCTCTCCCCTCTCTATAATTGGCACCGCGGCGTGGGAGACAATCTAGATGCACACATCGTCCACTGGCTGGGCGACGCCGGTAAAGAGTACATCCTCATGAACATGCTTTCCACTTGATCGTTAAAAAATAAAACCAGAGAGACCTCATTTCCGATCTCTGTGGTCATTTTTTCTATAAGATCGTTCTCAGAAGCATTGTGATTTTTCGTGCCTCCTACTATACTGGATGGCAGTTTTTCACTCTTTGCTGTTGAATGGGAGACCCGCGGCTACTTAATGTGCTCATTAACGATAAGTTTTTTTTAGGGGATTCCGACGTTTTGCTCTGTGGTTGAACTTTCTTTGAAAGTCTCACCGCCGCCAAAAGAAGGAGTCCCACCTGCATAGACGCGGTTACTGCAGCTGTAGCCCAGACCCATTCGACGGCTTTTTCACTTAATCTCGACGTAAGTCGTTGTTCGACGGCCTTTTTCCACGCTATTTCCCACAGCTTCCTCGAGAGTGCATTCCATGGTGGGGTAGCGCGCGCGGATCTCATCCAAGATTTTTTCAATGACTTGATCGGGCGAAGAAAAATGTTCCGAAAGTTTGGTGAGAAAATCGCTGTGCTGTCTGCCTTGGCGGTAGTCAGGCGTTTTTTTGGGATGGAGCAGATGGCTCATTTTACTTGGGCAATAATCCCAGAGAAATGAGGTGTGGTGGAGCCAACGGTCTTTCTTGATGTACTGGGCGTTGCCGCCGCATTTTTTATCGCCAAAGACATAGTCATTTTGTTTCAGTTCGAAGGACAAGGGGGAAAATGCCTTCTGGTAAATGCTCTCTGTCCATCTCATGATCGGTTCGGGATAGGGAGCAAAGTCGTGCAGCTGTTTTTGACAAATGAAGGTGACAAAGAGAGTATTTTCATCGACGATGACGGTTCCGCCGCCGCTGAACCGTTTGATGAGGGGGATGTTGTCTTTTGCGGCTGTTGTGCAGTTGACAAGCTCTTCCTTTTTTCCTGAAATTCCCATCACAATCGCTGGCGGCGAACCTTGATTGATTAGGCAAAAGTTGCGCGTGTCGCTGCGCAGCAGCGCTTCTTCGAGAAGTAGCTGCTCGTAGATGGGATAGCTTTTCAGTCGCAGGATGTGAAACATCTACATATATCCGATGGAGTTGATCTCTTCGACTTTGACGATGCGCAGAATGACTCCTTGGCTGGAGCTGTAGCGGAACAGGATGAGAGTGGAGTTAGTCAGCAGGGTCATGTCGATCACGTTGTTGATGGTGGAGCCATCGGCGAGTTGAAAAAACACTTTGCCCGACGATTTTTCCCTCTTGAGCATCTCAAAAGCATCTTGAAAATCTTTGGCGCGCTGCGGCATGGGAATCATCATATAGCTTTTTGATGCAGATTCTGAGTGGAGGGCTGGGGGTGGAGTCGTGTCTGTGGTGGGCGCGGGTGCGGCATGTAAAGCAGCTGTACAAAGCACAAGAGGAAGGAGTTTATTCAACATAGCTAGCCTTATGTTAGGAGGTGTTAACTTGTTTATACCGTAGGGCGACCATCAGCACGGAAATGTCTGCGGGAGAAACACCTGAAATGCGCGATGCTTGGCCTAAACTGATCGGTTGGACTCGGTGCAACTTTTCTTTGGCCTCATTGCTTAGACCCTGCACTTCTTTAAAC
>JAZJZV010000126.1:0-6785 GCA_040389485.1 Chlamydiota bacterium | reverse complement strand
TCTCGAGGTTGTTCAGTTTGGCAATTTCGATCGACTGTCTTTCGATGTAGCCTGCGTATTTGAGGCAGAGCTCGATTTGCTGATTCTCTTCTAGGCCGCAATCCACCACCTGTTCGGGGAATTCCTGGAGCAGCTGAGCGTAGTTGTACTCGGGTCTGCAAAGCAATTGGGCAAGTGATGCCGATTTTCCGTTTACCTGCTTAAATGTTTTCGACAAACGGAGGATGTGGGTTTCGATGGCGCTTTTTTTGCCGAGCAGCCGCTGGTAGCGTTGCGCATCGACAAGACCGAGTTGGTATCCTTTTTCTCGCAGACGCAGGTCGGCGTTGTCTTGTCTTAAGAGCAGGCGATGTTCTGCACGGCTTGTAAACATGCGGTAGGGCTCATCGAGTTCTTTGGAGATGAGCTCGTCGATCATCACGCCGATGTAGGCATCCGATCTTTGAAGGATGAACGGCTCTTTTCCAGCAACCTTGAGGGCGGCGTTAATGCCCGCAATAAGCCCTTGTCCGGCGGCCTCTTCGTATCCGGTGGTGCCGTTGATCTGTCCTGCAAAAAAGAGTCCTTCGATCAGGCGCGTTTCCAAAGTGAGGTGCAGTTGTCCACTGGTCACGTAGTCGTATTCGATGGCATAGGCGGGGCGCATCACTTCTGCATGCTCTAAGCCCGCAATTGTGTGGAGCATGCGGAGCTGGACGTCGAAGGGAAGGCTGGAGGAGATGCCGTTGACGTAGATCTCTTCGGTGTGGAGACCTTCTGGCTCTAAAAAGAGTTGGTGTCGTTCTTTATCAGCAAATCGGACCATCTTATCTTCGATGGAAGGGCAATAGCGCGGGCCAATTCCTTTGATCTGTCCGGAGTACATGGCGGAGAGGTGGATGCTTTCGCGGACGACGCGTTTGGTCTCTTCATTGGTATATGTAATGTAACAGGGGACCTGGGGAAGGCTTGGGCCTTCGGGTGGGTCGTAAGAAAAGCGCACGCCCTCGTCGCCGTGCTGCTCCTGCATGACGGAAAAGTCGACGCTGCGGCGGTTGATCCGCGGCGGTGTTCCCGTTTTAAGTCGTGCCAAACGAAAGCCCAGCGATGTGAGGTGTTTGGAAAGCCCGACAGAGGGTTTATCGCCGGCTCTTCCGCCCTCGAGTTGCGTTTGACCAATGTGGATCATCCCGCGCATGAAGGTGCCGGAAGAGACGATGACGGTTTTTCCAGCGTAGGCGATTCCCTCTTGGGTCTCGACGCCAGTGATCCGATCATCGCTCGTGACGAGCGACTCGATCGTACCCTGTTTGATGTGAAGGAGGGGGATTTGTTCGAGGCGGTGTTTCATTGCCGCTGCATAGGCGAACTTATCTGCTTGTGCCCGAGGAGACCAGACAGCTGGTCCTTTGGAGGCATTGAGCATGCGGAACTGGATGCCGGTCTGGTCGGTGACCTTGCCCATGATCCCGCCGAGTGCGTCGATTTCTCTGACGATATGCCCTTTTGCCGTTCCTCCCACTGCGGGATTGCAGCTCATTTTGGCAATCGTGTCGAGATTCATCGTGAGCAGGAGCGTTTTTGCTCCCATTTTCGCAGCCGCATGCGCGGCCTCGCAGCCTGCGTGCCCTGCGCCTACAACGATGACGTCGTACTCTTCTGGATAAGTCCACATATAAAAAAAATTGGATGTAAGTGCCCCGCAACAGAGTCCGGTGGCACCTACTGTCAGAGGAAACTAATTGTTATTTCTTATGACGGTCGCGACGACGTCTTTTTTTTCTTTTGTGTTTCGCGATTTTAGCTCGTCGCTTTTTCTTTACAGATGCCATAGAAAGGAATGCTCCTGCTCTAACAATAAAATGATGTGCGATTATGAAACTTTCAAACGTGCAGCATACGAACTCTTGTGGAAAAAGTAAAGCAACTATTGGCTCTTAAAAGAAAGATTACTAGGTAAAGGCGGCGAAGGCGTCCTCGTTGGAAGAGGGACTTCCTCCCGAAGCGTGCATGGGAGAGTAGTTGGCGAACTGGGCGACCTCTTTGCGGTAGGTCATGTTAACGGTGCCGACGGCGCCATGGCGGTTTTTGGCGACGATGAGCTCCGCCAGGCCAGGCTTGTCGTAGGGATCATAGTACTCGCGGCGCAAAAGGAACATGACGATGTCGCTGTCCTGCTCGATACTATTGTGGACGACGATGTCATTGGCGACGAAATTATGGACGTCATCGACGGTGGCATCATAGGTCTCTTGCTCTCCGAGGGGGGTGATCGCAACGATCTCATCCCATAGGACAGTTGAACCGAGGGTATGGGGAATGCCGATGAAATCGCCCTTTTTGAGTGCATCGAGGCGCGTCCAGCCCTCTTCTTTGAGGAAGGGATGGTTGGCGCTGGCTTTGATCGCCCTTCCGCTTTTAGTGGAGAGCTGGAAGACGGGCTTTTTCCCAGAGGGAAACACTTTAACCATGGAGTGTTTGCCGAGGCGTAGATCGTGGTCTACGGCATAAACAGTGAGGGGTGTTTGCGCGGCTCTTTCAGCGAGGGATTGGATGGTGTAGGTCTCATTGGTGTCCGCATCCCGAATGAGCGTATCACCTGTGAGGCATCCCGATTCGCGCAAGTCGCTCATCATCGGACGGTGTCCCTGCCGCTCTTCTACTTTACGCGAGAGCTGGGAAAGGCAGAGGATCGGAAGGTTGAGTTCGCGAGCGAGAGTTTTCATCATGCGAGAGATTTCAGAGATCTCGTTCTGGCGGCTGTCAGCATTGCGGGAATTCCCCGACCCTGAAATCAGCTGCAGGTAGTCGACGACGAGAAATTGGATGTCGTAGCTCTCTTTCATTCTTCGGGCGCGCGCTCTTAAGTCAGTGATCTTGAGACCGGGTTGGTCGTCGATGATGATCGTTCCCTTCATCATGGAGTTGACGGCGGAAACGACTCTTTGGTACTCGACGCCGCTGAGCGATCCCGTGCGGATTTTGTCCGATTCCACTTCAGATTGGCTGCAAATCATCCGGTGCAGCAGCTGATCCGCGGTCATCTCGAGAGAGAAGATTCCGACGGGAAGAGAGTTTTTAAAGGCGACGCTTTCGGCGATGTTGATGGCAAGGGCTGTCTTTCCCATCGCAGGACGCGCGGCTAGGATCATCAGGTTGGAGTGACCGAGGCCATTGATGAGCTTGTCGAGGTCGACAAAATGGGTAGGAATACCCGTGATGCCGAGATCCTCTGGCCCTTTTTGCCGGAATTCTTCCTGACGGTCTTGCAGCTCTTTCAGATAGGGCAGCTGAGAAGGGGCTTTCGTTCCGCTGAGGAGTTCCTTGATTAAGACACCTGAGGCGCTATTGGCGCTTTGGCTGATGGTGAAGAATTTCCCCTGCGCTTCATCGAGGAGAGTCTGCACATCTCCCGGTGCATTGAGTGCTTGTCGCTCGATATCTTGCGCTGCATTGATCATCCTGCGCAAAATCGATTTGTTGCGCACTTGCTCCGAGTACTCTTCGATGTAGGCAGATGTTCCCGCATACTGCGCGAGCGTCGTGAGATAGCTGATCCCACCAATCGCCTTCAGTTTGTCCTGGTCTTTCAGTTCTTCAGCAATGATGTGGACGTCTGCAGGCTTGTCGTTGCGGTAGACAGTTTTGAGCGCCTGGAAGATGATTTTGTGCTCAGTGAAATAGAAGTCGTTCTCGTCGAGAGAGTCCGCTGCGATGTTGAGGCTATTGGTGCTTGTGAGCATTGAGCCGAGCACGAGCATCTCCGATTCTTTGGAGTGGGGCGCGGTGCGGATCTTTTCCTGATGGTGATTTGGCTGCTCTGACATGTCTGACTCCAAGCTGTAACCGGAGTATCGAAATTTCCCACAATTTATGCAATGAGGAATTCTGAGGGATAAAAAAAGCCTTGGATTTACATCCAAGGCTAGGTGAGGTTTCGGAAAGAGTGGGATTTGAACCCACGGTACCGTTTTAGACGGTACGCGTCCTTAGCAGGGACGTGCCTTCGGCCACTCAGCCATCTTTCCAACGGTCTAATGTTTTGAGGCGTGCAAATGGGGAAGGATGGCATATCGAGGATTTTTGAAGCAAGTCTATTCATGGAACACCTCTTACCAGGTCGCTGAAAATCAGATGGCGCTCTTTTAGCGGAGGCGCTTGCCGTTGAGTGCGTTCCAGTGGCTGCTGTGGACCGAGCCGTCGGGGTTCTGGACGACGATGCAATGGACGGGGAGATAGATGTCCGTGGTTTTGCGGATGGCGAAGTCGGAGCCGAACGCGGCACGGGTGATTTTTTCGATTTGGGAGAGGGAAAACTGGCGGGAGAGGCGCTCGGAGTGGCGCTGGGGCTTGGTGACGAGCCTCTCATCGAGCTTGGTGGTGGGCTGGATATTGAGCTTGGGCCGATTGAGGTGCAAGCGGTAGTCGTTGCCTCTTTGGACGATGAGTTGTTTGCGGCGGCAGCTCTCGATCCAGGCGTCGAGGACGTCATTGTCCACTTTGAGGATTTTAGAGAGGGTTTGCCTGTCGGCTGATCCCCCCTTGCTGGCGAGGACGTTGATGACATTGAACTCTTGGCGGTCGGTATTTGCGATGATGCAGTCCCCAAACCCATGGGTTTTTTCCCACTGCTTGGTGTTGATCACCATCTCGCCATCGGTGAGGTCCCAGAGGATGACGCCTTCTTTTGTTTTGCGGTCGGAGATGGCGTATTTGACTTCCAAAAGCAGGTAAGGATAAAATTTAATGCTGGGCTCTAGATATTTGTGCCGGTTGTCTTTGAGGAGCTCTTTGCGGTGCGCCTCCATGATCTGGTTGGCAGAGTAGCGGATTTCCAGGGTATTAAACGAGCCTGTGCTGAGAATTTCCTCTACTTTTTGTTTCACGTCGGGAGGGTTAGGGGAGGACATCCACCAGAGTCCGTACCCGGCGATAGACAAGCTGATTAAAGAGAAAAGTAAGCGCATAATTACATTGGTTATTTATTTGGGGAATTGAGAATATCAAGCCCTGTTTTTTTCATTATGAATTTTTTTGGGTTTTTTTGTATACCAGAACAACATGAAGAATCGGGCCTTTGAGCCAGGAACCTATCCCAGTAAAAAGTGAGAGTGGAGGGAAAAATGAAATGGATCATGGTAGTAGCTCTAGCGTTTCTTGTAGTGGGTTGTTCTAAGGCGGGCAAAAAACCGTCTGCAAGGGCCATTTACGATCAGGCTCCCATTGCCGAGGCATGTTTGCTCGCTGCGGGGGATGCGGCGGCATTCGAGACGTTTAAGAGGGATCCCTACTTGAACTTGCTGTGGGAGAATGCAACCGAGGAGGAGGGGAGGATTGCTTTTGAGAGGATTCAGAGGCAATACCCTTTCCTCGTTGAGAAGTTTTCCCGTTTTCAGACGAGCGATGGTGTTGGCATGCCGCGTGTCTTTTCTTATGGCGACGGAGTTGCATTTTCTCCTTATACGTTGCGGCTGATGTCGATTGCGGGAGATATTCAGACGCGCGTGGGCGATTTAGGTGGGAAAAAGATCGTTCAGATCGGCGCGGGATATGGTGGATTGTGCAAGGTGTTGCATGATCTGCACGAATGGGATGAGTATGTCATCATCGACTTGCCGGAGCAACTAGCGCTCGCGAGAAAATATCTCGAAGCTCTGGGCGTGCACAATGTCGAATACGTTTCTGTTTGTGATCTCGGAGAATTTTCAAAGCGGGGAACATGCGATTTCGTGATCTCCGATCACTCCTTTTCTGAGTTCGATCGCCCCTATCAAGAGCGCTTGCTTTCTGAGGTGTTCCCGCATACGCGCGGGGGCTATATTTTGGGTCATGTTTTTCCTAAACATTTTGGCGTTTCTGCACTCGATGTGGAAACGATTGAAAAAAAGTTGAAGAAAAATGTAGTTTTCGATGAATTAAATGTGAAAGTCCCCGACAATGACCGTGGGGAATATTCCATTTTCTACAGGAGAATCCAAAAGATAACATGAAAAGGTTGTTTAGCTCTTTTTACTTGTGTTGTGCACTTGCACTCTTTCAGAGTGATGTCATTGCTGATGAAAGCGATCTCTACCACTTCAGGGGAACTCATTTCATTGCTAGCTATTGCGATTGCGATCGCGAGGCTCTTTCCAACGTAGAAGCGCTTGCGAGCGCGATGCAAAACGCTGTAGAATCATGCGGTGCCACGATTCTAGATACGAGTAGTTATCTCTTTCCTCCCGATGGACTGACAATGGTGTTTCTTCTTTCAGAAAGTCATGCGAGCATTCATACGTATCCAGAGCATGGCGCTTGTTTTGTCGATCTCTTTACCTGTGGGCAGAAATGCTCGGCGGAAAAGTTTGATCAGGCGCTTCAAGCCTATTTGCGGCCTCAATCGGTGTCGCAGCAGACTTTGCTTCGCGATGAAGGGATTCGTTGATGATCTTTAAGGACCGCGCCGATGCCGGCCTTCAGCTTGCCTCGTTGCTCGCTCAGTACAAGGGGAATTCCGACGTGATTGTGCTCGGGCTTGCGCGTGGGGGCGTCGTTGTCGCCCATGCGATTGCTGCGCAGTTGCACGTAGATCTCAATGTCCTCGTGATCCGCAAATTGGGAGCTCCGAGCAATCCGGAGCTCGCTTTGGGTGCGATTGCAGAGGATGGGGTTGGCGTTTACAATGAAAGGTTAATCGCTATGCTGGGGGTCTCCCCTGCCTATTTAGAAACCGAGCGCGAAAGGCAGATGCTCTTGATTCAGGAGCGGTTGCTTCTCTATCGCAAAAATAGTCCGCCACCTGTTTTAGAGGGTAAGATTGTCATTGT
>JAZJZV010000125.1:0-3405 GCA_040389485.1 Chlamydiota bacterium | reverse complement strand
CCCCTCTGGATTTGCATCCGGGGTACCGCTACTACTCACAGCCGACGACGGCGCTCATCCCCGATCTCTACTTTCTCTGTTGGGAATCGGCCTGGAAAGTCGAGGTCAACGCCTCCCACCTCCCCTCGTTTCATATCGCAGGCGCCTACGTCAACGCGCTCAGCGACCCGGAGCTGAAAAAAAATGAAGCCTTTTACCTGCGACGGCAGATCGTTGCAGGCAGGTGGCTAAAAAGGATTGTCGGGAAAAGGTCACAGACTCTGCGCAGCATTGGTGAGCTCATTCTCAAGAGACAGCTGCCCTTTTTTAATGGGGAACAAAAGGGGCTGACGCCAATGACGATGCAGGAGGCAGCTCACGAGTTAGGACTTAACGAGTCCACCATCGCCAGGGCAGTTTCGAACAAATACGTCTCTTGTCCGCAGGGGATGTTCGCCCTCAAATCGTTTTTCAGTCAGGGTCTCAAAACATCTCAGGGGAAGAAAATTTCAAACCACTCGCTCAGAGAGATGTTATCTACGATGATTGAGAGCGAAGACAAACTCAGCCCTCTCTCGGACGAAGAGATCACTCTTAAGTTCCGCAAGCAGGGGATCTCATGCGCTAGACGGACGATCGCTAAGTACCGCTCGATGCTGGAAATTTCTCCTGCGCATCTGCGTAAAAAGTGGTGAATAGCCGCTCCCAGCGAGGGCAGATTTTTTCCTGTGCACAAGCATAGCGCGCGATTTCTTCGGAAAAAGAGCGAGAGAAGAGCACAATCTCGTCATCTGTTAAATACAGGGCAACTGCTAGGGCGCACTCTGGACGGGGAAGAGATGCCGCAAGATGCTCCAAGCACCTAGCAAATGTGCGCTGTTTGCGCATCAAACGCAGTCCCATCCACCCAAGAGCAATGCAGGGGAGAGAAAATACGGGCGATAGATCCCAGGGAAAATCCCAAAACAGATCGGCAATGAATAGGGCCCACGGGATCACTAAGGTGATGATCAGGGCTTTTGTCTCAGAGGGTTTAGCGAATAGAGGGCCAAAGTAGCGGCGAAAGCTACTTGCGGAAGTTTGGTAGGCGAGCACTTCTTCAAATTGCTCCTCCTGAAATTGGGCGCGCAAGGCATGCACCATCTCATGGGCAATCACTTCTGCTTGAGGGTACCAGTGCCGTTTTCTGATTTGAATGCGGCAGGCGGCATCCCCTTCTTTATCCTGGTCGATCCACGCAGCGGCAGCTTCCCAAGGAAGAAGTCCCTGAGAGCTAACTTCGACCTCGATCCAGGTGGGAGATACGCGAAATAGCTTCTCGATCAAACGGCAAGCTTCCGATGTCTCCACATTATGCATTGGTTCTCACGCGCTTGCGCAGCATGTTAAACAGCACGATAAATCCGATGACGTTGAGCGTTGACATAACGGAGAAGAAAAGGAGCATTTTGTTGCTCTTTTTGCTCAGGTACATCAGTCGCTGCCGGACCATCTTTTCAAAGACGGACTCGGTCTCATGCCAGGTTCCGGCATAGAGGTGGCGCGAATACATCGCCAGTTCATCATTCGGGGCATTGAAGTAGTAGGGAGGGAAGGCGATATCCCGATTACCTTCTTGGTTATTGCACTTCTTAAACGCATCCCCAAAGAGCCAGAAGGTGCGGTGCAGCACGCGATTGAGCACAGCGTCCCGATCCGCTCCAGGATAGCTTGCCTGGATCTCGTCCCACTGATCTCTGAGCATTTGCATGCTGCGGAGCAAGATGGGGTGTCCCGCTTTTGAAGCAATGAGGTTGTTGGTCGTATAGACGCAAGTGGGAAGGCTGCTCGTGTAGGGCATGTCCATGCCGCAATAAAAATCGTAGGCATGGTTGAGGGCACTGAACGACTTGAAACATTTGACGTCGTGATCGACGTAAACCCCTCCCTCGCGATAGAGGATCTCCAGGCGCAATAGGTCTGATTTCTCTGCCTGATTGTCCGACTTGGCTAAACAGTCGCCCACGTAAAGGAGGCCCAAATCCTGGACGTTTCTAACTTGCATCCCTGGGCAAGGGAGCGGGCGGCTGCGGTCGGTCCAAAAATAAAAAGTCCAATCGGGATTTTGTGCCATCCACATCCGTATATTTTCCACCGATGCGCGAGGGTATGGGCGGGGACCGATCCAAATGAAGTGGACGGCCTTTGGGATCCGGGCCTCGGTATCGGGCGTCGCGAGGAAGTCTTTCCTCTGTTCGTAAATCCCCTTGAACAATTGGAGGTGTTCAAAATCTTCTTTGGTTTTGATGTACTGCCATGAATCTGTGTCCTTGCCGCTCAGAGATTCGAAGTCATTTGAAGTAGGTCTTTTAATCGCCTTCTTTTTATTGCAGGAATTGAGACAAAAGCATCCTGCTGCCATTAATACAATTAATAAAGCACACTTCAACCACTTCATCTTTTTTTCCTCATTTTAAAGGACGCACCGACGAGGAGCAGACCGTTGAAGACGATCAGTCCCACGATGACCCAAGAGAGATTATGGTTTTTTTGGAGAATTTTCCCCAACACTTTTTCTCCCTTTTTCATAGTGGGCGATTTATGCGTGCGGGCCAGGTCCCAGGCGGTGATATAAAAATGCTGCGAATAGAGGGGTTTGATGCCCGACTTGGAAAAGAAGTAGGCGGCGGGGAGGATGATGTCGCGGTTTCCCTTCTGATCCGCTGTTTTGCGGATCGCGTCTGTGATTGCGATGTAGGTCCGTTGCATGACCAGCTCTTTTTTGGAGAAGGCATCATTGCCGCGGAACTTGTCGCCAAGAGCATCCCACCGCTTGAGAATTAGCTCCATCGCCTTTTCCACTGTCGGGTGGCGCGGCCGAGAGCCGATGACCCCAATGCCGCAAGTGATCGCCTTTCCCACAAAAGGAGTATGAGGTGTTTCGAGACAGGTGTAGAAGTCGTACCCGCGGTGCATCCCTTCGAAGGGCTGGAGACAATTGGCATCGTGATCGGCATAGACGCCTCCTTCTTGAAAGAGGATCTCAAAGCGCAAAATATCAGACTTCTCTCCCCAGTTTTGCGATTCCTCATAACACCTTTCCAGTTTCAGGAAATGGAAATTGTTGACGCGGATCGTCTCCATCCCTTCACAGGGAGGCTCCCTGTCTCGGTCTGTCCAGAACTTGACTTTCCAGCCCGGATTTTTTGCGATCCATGTGCGGACATTTTCGACCGACTCCGGAGGGAAGGGGCGAGGCCCCAGCCAAATGAAGTGCACGACAGGAGGGATTTTGAGCGGACCACTGGTTTCAAAGCGAGCTCCCTCATTTTTTTCATAGAGGGCTTTTGCAAAGTAGAGAAATTCCCAGTCTTCTGTCTGTTCGATATGACGCCAGTGGGGGGTATTCTTGCCCATCAGCACTTCGAAATCGCTCCCATATAGGGC
>JAZJZV010000124.1:0-4933 GCA_040389485.1 Chlamydiota bacterium | reverse complement strand
CGCCGGCGACAATTCACTCGTGCCCGCGGATAAACCCAATCTTTTGCCGATCATGTCCACAGTGGCAAAGTCCCCATCAGAATCTGCAGTCTCTGCCAATTTGCGGGCGTGGCGAATGAGATTTTCATGTCCTTGAATGAGATGTGCAAGCATTTCTTTCGCGCTCATGACCTTGTCTACCTGCTCGATGGTGGATAGTTTCTTGAAACCTGAAAAAGTGCCATCGACATAGTAACCCAACGCGCGGATTCTCTCGGCAATCTCGTCAACTGCCTCTGCCATCTCGCCATATTGCTTTTCAAAGAGGATGTGGTGCTGGAAGAATTCTTGTCCGGTCACATTCCAGTGGCAGTGCTGGGTCATCGTATAGAGCGTATAAGTGTTGGCAAGCAGCGTGGCCAGACCTAAACTAATCGCTTCTCTCTTCTGATCTGAAATACCCGTATTGATTTGCATGAGATCACTCCCCTTTTTGATTTTCCTTATACACACAACCAAATATTTATTGAAAGATGGCTAATTTTCTTGCTATATGCTAACTTACCCGGTTCTTCAAAAAAGGTCAGAGACTTGCTCGCTATATTCTTAGATACAGAGACCAATGGACTCAATGCGCACAAGCACCGCGTCATTGAGATCGCACTGCAAATCGTCGACGTCTTCACAGGCGAACTCAAGGATGAGTTTCACTCCGTTGTCTCCATTTCCAAAGAGGACTGGGACAAGAGCGATCCCTCCAGTCTGAAAGTGAATGGATTCGTCTGGGAAGAGACCGTCTCTGGGCAACCTTCCTCTCAAGTCGCTGAACAGATTCGCAAGTGCTTTGAGAAAAACAGAATCAAGCGGGGCGCAGCTGTTTTCATCTGCCAGAACCCCTCCTTTGACCGCGCTTTTTTCTCTCAGCTCATCAACGCGGATGAACAGGAAGCTCTGCTCTGGCCCTATCACTGGCTCGATCTGGCTTCCATGTATTGGGCGCAAGCCATCAAAACCAGTATTGCAGGTCTTGGCAAATACCCCTGGGAAACGGGGCTCTCCAAAGATAAAATCGCTCAAACCCAGCGTCTCCCCAAAGAAGACCAGCCCCACCGCGCGATGAACGGCGTCAAACACCTTCTTCTATGCTATCAATCCGTCGTCGGATTCCCTGAAAAGACTTAAAATGAAATAGGCCCCTTTCCGAGGAAAGGGGCCTTAGTTGCAAAGCAAAGCGATCGCTATGCTTTATTTAGAATAGGAATGGGAACTTGCTTTGGAGCTTAGCTTCTTCCACTGCTCTAAAGAAAATTGACCAATTAGTGAAGGCATGAGTCTGACCAAACATTGGATCGCCGATAGGTCTTCCAGACAATTCCCACACTTTGAGGTAAATGGCGTTGCGCTCTCCAGGACTAAGTCCTCTGATCAAGATGCTCTCACATACAGAGCGATAAATGAACTGATATGAATTGAGCCTCTCGATCAAGAGATCACGTGGACTAAACGAAGAAAAGCTTCTAGTCATATCTTCACAAGCAGTACCATCATCTATCTGCGTTTCAAAACTGTTGAGTTGTTGATAGACAGGGTTAATGCGTGCAAGTGTGTCATTGTCAACATAACGCAGTGTGTCTTGTTTGGGGAGCCAACTTTCACCAGCAGAGGGAGACAGGCTGGTGATGTTAGGTCTACGAGCCAATGCTTTAAGAAGACCATCAAACCCTAAACGAGCCACTTGTTGTCTGGATAGCATTACAGTTTCCATCGACGAGCCTACTAACCCTAACAGATTAGAAAGTGTCGCTGGATAGCTTGCCGAATCAACGCCGGTCAGTACCGATTCTGAAATGTCCAGAGTCGTTAGTGTTGTATTTTTTGCCATTTCTCTCGCAATGATCTCAAGACCGCCTTGGCTTAGCCCTTGGTTGGCGATGCTCAATCTCACTATCGCTTCGTTGTCTCTCAACAAATGCGCAATCGAATCTACTTTGACTCTCGCATCCAGCGGATCTGTAAATTCAGTTGTAGCAGGTGGTGCTGTAATATCTACAGAAGTCACAGACTGATTCCCTCTCAGGGCTGTCATGAGTACGCCTATCTCATGATCAGAAAGTCTAAATTTTCCTTTGCTATTGAGGTCTAATTCAGTAAGGGTTGTATTTGTAGCGAGGGCATCGCCCAATTCTTCTATCGCTCCTTTAGAACCTGGATTGAATTGACCACCACTAAAATTGGAAGGATCAAAATGAGGACGTGCGTCAACCATCCTTAAAGTTCTCACATAAGTGTTGTATGCAAGTGCTGCGCCTAAGCCTCTTCCATAATCTCGCGGAGCGACGGGTCCATATGCAGAGTAGCTGGGATGAACGTGTTCTGGAACCTTCAGATCCACAACCGACTTTGTAAGGTCAACTTGTCTGCTGACAGTCATCGTTCCGCCGCCCATTTTACCGTGAGTCCCGTAGACCATATAAGTCGCGGAAGTGCTGGAAGATTGCTGAACATCGAATGACCTTTGCGAAAAATCCAATCTTTTGGGTTCCAGCTGGTGAGAACCCAGGTGGTGGGGTTTGGAAGGGCTGGAAGGGCTATACGAATGCGAATGCGGCAGATCGAAAGAGGATGGACTCGTTGGTGGTTGAGAAGGATAAGTTGTTGGTAGACCTGGTGGTGGCGTATATGAGAAGGGTTGACCACTAGTTTGGTAGTTAGGGTCTAGTGAGGGGAAATTTGGTTGAAAACCTGTTGGGTAACCTGTTGGGCTAGATGATGCGGACATGGTAATTCTCCTTTTTTTCATTTGCGAAAAGTGGGCTTTCCGCTTTGCCAACAACTTTATCAAATCAATTTTTTTATTTGAATAAGAAAATTTTTCCTACACGGAGTAATAAAATTTTAGCTACGGGACTTTTTTGATAGCTTAGAGCGGCCGAGGGAATCCCCAAAACCTGATTTGATTAGGTTGTTTGTAAAAGCAAAACAGCGCCACTTTTTTTTTAAATAACAGCTGCTGTTGTAATTACAAGTATCAAACCTTAGAGACTGTCTTATTTGAAAACGGGAAGACGACGCTCTTCATCTTCCCGCCGGCATCGGATCGTGCATCTAGAAGATGGCAGGACCTCTCTCAATAACTGGTAGTGTGAATCTTCACCTTGCCGCGGAAAATGCGATAGACCATCACGCCATACGCTAGCACCATGGGAATGCCGATAGCGACGATGATGAGTAGCACCTTGAGCGTTAGGCTTGATGCCGCTGAGTTGTAGAGCGTCAAGCTGTTTTGAGCTGGGTCGATGGTCGAGACGACCAAGTTGGGGAATGTGGCAATGCCAAACGTGCAAAAGAGAAGCACGATGCAAAGAGATGAGGCAATAAAAGCCCATCCATCGAGATTGCGGTCAAAAAGCCTGGGGACGCTGAGAATCGCCAGGAGTGCTGCCGCCGGGACAAAGAGGAACCACGGCTCTTCGAGGAAACGGTTAGTCATCTGAGGCGCCGTCGCCCACGTCACGACAGTAATCAATCCGTACATGAAAATGAACAGCACGATTGCCTTTTTCGCCCATCTGCGGATTCTGGCATGCAGGGCATCCTCTGTCTTCATCGCCAAGAAAATGGAGCCGTGCATCATGAGCAAAGTGAGCGTAAAGAGACCGATCAGGACGGGATATGGTCTTAGAAAGATGCCGAAAGTGCCGATGAAGTCTCCAGCTGCATTGATCGGGATCCCTTCCATGAGATTGCCGAGCACAACGCCAAGGCCAAAGGCGATCACGATGCTGGCAATCGAAAAGACGCAGTCCCAGCCATGGCGCCACTTCCGAGTGTGCCCCTTGCTGCGGAACTCAATGGCCACTGCGCGGAAAATGAGTCCTGCGAGCAGAAGCATGCACAAATCGTAGAAACCGGAGAACAGGGTCGCATAGACTTCGGGAAAGCCAGCAAAGAGCGCACCGCCAACGATGACGAGCCACACCTCATTTCCGTCCCATACGGGACCGATGGCATTGAGAAAGATTCTTCGGTCGTCATCCTTTTTGGTAAGCAGGTGCAAGATCCCCACTCCCAGATCAAATCCATCAAGAGCTACGTAGAACACCACGCTAACGCCGACGACAAAGTACCATAGAAGAGACAGGGTCGACTCGTTCATGATTTAGCTCCTTTGCTCGTTTTGAGTGGGTTTCTGAAGACCTGCTCTTCATCCATTCCATCCGGCCCCTGTTTGATTTTGCGATCGAGTAAGAACATGAATAGGACAAACAGCAACGTATAGATGGCAATGAACATGAAGATGGAAGTGACCACCTGTCCTCGGTGGATCGTCGGAGAAACCCCTTGAGCCGTCTTCAATACGCCGTAGATGATCCAAGGTTGTCTGCCAATTTCTGCCGTCATCCAGCCCGTCTGGTTGGCTATCTGAGGAAAGAGAACAGAGAGCATGAGTCCCCACAAAAGCCATTTCGTTTTGGCCAACCGATTCCGCTTAAACTGAATAACCGCGCAGATAGTGACAAGAGCCATCAGCCCCCACATCCAAATCATGAGGTGATAGGCTTGAAAAACGGGCTGGATAGGAGGTCTCTCATCTTCAGGAATCTGATCGAATCCCGTCACAGGCGTTGTAAAATTGCGGTAAGTCAGAAAGCTGAGCATCCCCGGGATCTTGATTCCTTTGACCGTCTGCGTCTTATTATCTGTCCAACCGATCAGCGTGAGAGGAGTGCTTTTTTCTGTCTTATAAACTCCTTCCATTGCAGCCATTTTTGAAGGCTGGTTGATGGCGACTCCTCTCGCAGTTGAGTCTGCGGAGATGAGCTGCATGACCAATACAATAGCTGCCATCCATAGACTGACTTTCATCGTCGGTTCAGCAAACTTTTTGTGCTGTCCATTGTAGTAGTAGTAAGCCGTCACGCTCAAAACGAGAAAGATTCCCGATAGCCAGCAT
>JAZJZV010000123.1:0-3230 GCA_040389485.1 Chlamydiota bacterium | reverse complement strand
ATGGCCAACGGACTTAGAAATGGCCAAGTGCTGCTTCTCGAAAATCTCCGCTTTTATCCCGCAGAAGAGGATCCCGATACCGATCCGACATTTGCAGGAAAACTCTCTCGCCTTGGAGATGTCTACGTCAACGATGCCTTTGGGACAGCCCATCGCAAGCACTCTTCCACTGCTCTCATCGCCTCCTTTTTCCCAAAGCGCGCAGCGGCAGGACTTCTCATGCAAAAGGAAATCGCCTTTCTGGGAGATCTCCTTGCCCATCCCAAACGCCCCTTCTTCGCAGTGATCGGCGGTTCAAAAGTCTCGACCAAGCTCGGCGTACTCCACTCCCTTATTCCCAAAACTGATGCGATTTTCATTGGCGGAGGGATGGCATTCACCTTTTTCAAGGCACAGGGAATCGCCATCGGGAAATCGCTCTGCGAAGAAGACCAGGTCCCCATCGCCCTTGCCTTTTTAAAGAAGTGTGCAGAACAAAAAGTCACAGTCTATCTCCCCAAGGACATCGTTATCGCTGACGCCTTTTCCAATGAGGCCAATCAGAAAACCATCCGCGCCGAAGAGGGGATTCCTGAAGGATGGATGGGCATGGATATCGGTCCAGAAACAGTTGCTGAATGGACACAAGCGTTCCCATCCGCAGCAACGGTATTTTGGAACGGACCCACGGGCGTTTTTGAAATGCCCAGTTTCGCGCGCGGCACCGAGTCCATCGCGCATGCAATTGCTTCCCTCTCCGCGATCACAGTTGTAGGCGGGGGAGACTCTGCTGCTGCGATCCATCGCCTCCAGCTTGAGGACCGGTTTTCCCACATCTCGACGGGAGGCGGCGCCTCTCTTGAGTACATCGAGTTCGGCCACCTTCCCGGGATCGAAGCTCTCTCTGAAAATTAAAATTGGCGTTTGCAAGCATCGCAGTTAATAATCGCAGGAAAATATTGACACTCAGATTTTTGCTATTTGCTTTTCTCTGAAAATAAAATTGAGATTTAACAAAACCTCCTCCTACTCTTATATCGTTGTCAAATAAGAGGAATTCGCTATAATAAGGCCATCTTGAGATTGGGGCCGAGGGAAGTTGTCGCGGAACCGTTGCTCTCTTCCCGCCCCAGTAGTCCTGTGAATCACTTTGGTAGCTGAGCCTAAGTGGGTAAGCAGGATCTCAACACAACCTAGGCAGGGTATGTCTTCATCGACGGGATTTGGTAGACTGAGAGCTTTCTTATGGCCTATCTACCGACATGAACTCAAAAAGTTCATTCCGATGTTCTTGATCTTCTTTCTCGTTGGATTCAACTATAGTTTACTCAGAGCCACTAAAGACGCTCTTGTCATCACTGCCCCCTCTGCTGGCGCCGAAGCCCTTCCCTTTTTGAAGGTGTGGGCAATCGTTCCCATGGCACTACTCTTCACTTTTCTTTTTACACGCGTCTCCAATCACGTTACGAGAGAGCGCGTCTTTTATGTGATGATGTCCATGTTTCTTGGATTCTTCGTCCTATTCATGTTTTTCCTTTACCCCTTTCAAGATGCGCTTCATCCGCATACGCTCTGCGACAGGATTCAAACTTTGCTTCCCATCGGGTTCCAAGGCTTCATCGCCATGTTCCGCAACTGGACATTCACCCTTTTCTACGTCATGTCGGAGATGTGGAGCACCATCATCATGACGGTGCTCGCTTGGGGATTTGCCAATGACGTCACAACGGTGAACGACGCCAAGAGGTACTACGGGATGCTCGGAATCGGGATCAACATCTCTGGAATTGCGGCAGGCTATGTCGCCACCTCGATGTCACAACTCGCCTTTGACCCCACCCTCCCTTTCGGCTCCAATGCCTGGGACCAATCCATTTTTTACTTGAATACCATCCTCATCATCGGCGGACTGCTCTGCATGGGACTCTACCGCTACTTGCACCGCCAGGGGTTTGGATACAATTCTCCCACTTACCGCGCTGACAATGATGGCACCCAAGTCAAAATGGGACTGCGCAAAAACTTTGCTTACCTCGCCAAATCCAAATACCTCATCTGTATCGCCGTCATCGTCGTGATGTACAACATCGCCATCAACTTGATCGAGGTGATTTGGAAAGACCAGGTGAAGCAACTCTACCCTAATCCCGCCGACTTCAATGCCTATATGGGACAAGTCTTGACATGGATGGGAGTCATCGCGACAGTCACCAGCGTCTTTTTCTCCAGCACTATCATCCGCAAATTCTCCTGGACAAAGAGCGCCATGGTCTGCCCTGTCATCCTGTTTATCACTGGGTTTGCGTTTTTCTTCTTCTTCTTTTTCAAAGATTCCAGCCTAGCAAGCGTGGCCGTTGCGCTGGGATCAACGCCGCTGGCCCTATGCGTCTTCTTTGGCTCTCTTCAGAACTGCCTCGCACGCGCTTCCAAATACACCCTTTTTGACGCCACAAAAGAACTCGCCTTTATTCCTCTGAGCAAAGAATGCAAACTCAAGGGAAAAGCGGCGATTGATGGAGTCGGATCGCGCCTTGGTAAGTCGGGTGGCTCGATCATCCACCAAAGCCTTTTGATGTTCTTCGGCACCGTTGCACTAAGCACGCCCATCGTCGCTGTCATTCTCTTCGGTGTGATCGGGGGATGGATGGTAGCGGTCAAATCGCTCGGCAAGCGGTTTGGCGAACTGGTTTCGCAACAAACCACCATCAAGGATCCCGATGAAGAGCCCATTGCGCAGCCCGTGCTCGCCTCTCACACATTAGAGACGCCGCGCTAAACTTTAAACTACATCAAAGAATAAAGTAGCGGTAGATCTGCTCTGCAAAGGCAAACCCCGCCAGCGATAGAAAGAGACACCCCAAAAACACCGTGTAAAGAACTTCTTTTTTAGCTCCCAGAAGAAAAGCCATGCTGAAGCTCGCAGCAAAAAATAGGACGTCGAGCAGAAGCGAAAGTAGCGTTGGGATATGCAGTGCAGTTCCCATACAGCTGCAAGGAAGTTCGAGGAAATACCAAAAGGCTGCATATCCTCCCCAAGCAGAAAACATCCCCGCACAACCCGCCCACATCTTCCATTGAACGCGGAAATAGAGCACTAAGCCGAGGATGACAAATTCAATGATACTCACGACCTGATCAAAAATTTTTAATGCCTCGACCGGATAGAACATTTTTCCCATCGCAGCGATCAGCAGGACAAGTCCAATGCAAACGGCACAAATGAGCGCCACGCCTTGTGCGATCTTTGGTGC
>JAZJZV010000122.1:9578-17601 GCA_040389485.1 Chlamydiota bacterium | reverse complement strand
AATTCTGGCACCGAGCTGGCGCATGGCAGCGATCATGGCATGTGCATCGGGAGAGTCTAAAAAATGGCGCACTTCAGTCGTGCCGTTTGCCATCGCAGCAAACAGGATTGCCCGCAGCGAATGCGACTTTGAAGGAGGAATGGCAATTGCACCTTTGAGGCGCGAGGAACGAACGCGAAATGTGGTCATTGTGTGCCTCCCGCAAATTGCTCCCGCATCCAATGCAGAGCTTCATTGAGTAGTTCAGAGGGGACGACGGTGCAATAGGTGCCTTGGAAGGGGGCGCAGCTTCCAATCCCATCGAGCAATACAAAACGGGGGATCCCCTTCGCCGCCTTTTTATCCAGAGCAAGCGCCTCGATCATGCCGTCTACTTTCACGCGCGCGCTAAGACGCAGCTGGAATGGAAAGGCGCGCACACAAGAAATGATCCGCTCAAAATCCCCTTGAGATAGTAGGCCAGTCCGCATACTTAGATAACTCTCGACGCACATTCCCATCGCCACTGCTTCCCCATGGGAAACCTGGAACTCCTCTAGGAGCTCAATTGCATGGCCAATCGTATGACCGAAATTCAGGATGCGCCGCTTGCCGCCTTTCTCCTCAAAATCCTCTTCGGCAACCTCTTTCTTGATCTGAATGCATTCCCGCACGATGCTCTCGAGATCCTTGGATTGCGGAGAAAGGCGCTCAAAAAGAGCGGATGAATAGATGAGCGCATACTTGATGATCTCCGCAAAGCCATTCACCCGATCTTTTGCGGGAAGCGTTTCTAAAAGCGCAAGATCAATGAATAGGTGCTCAGCGGGATAAAAAGCGCCCACGAGATTTTTTCCCATGGGAGTGTCGACTCCCGTCTTACCGCCGATTGCGGCATCGACCATGCCGAGCAGCGTGGTCGGCACATTGACAAGAGGCACCCCCCTACAAAAAGTGGCCGCCAAAAAGCCAACGAGGTCAGTGATCACCCCTCCTCCCATCGCAATGAAACAGCTGTCCCTGCCAAATTGCTGAGCAAAGAGGAGATCCTCCAGATGCGCTTTGCGCCCCCGATTCTTTTCTGCTTCTCCCGCTGGGATGGTAAACAGAGAAACGTCGAGTCCCTTCCCCTGCAAAAAGGCGTACCACTTCTGGCCCCACAGCGCTGCCACTGGCTCATCGCAAAACAGGGCAAACCTCTCTCCCTTTGAGCGCAAAGTGGCAACAGCAGCATCGGAAAAAAGAAATCCGGACTGCATCCAGATCTGCGTCACTCTCTGGAAAGAAAAAGAGAGCGTAAGCGCGGTCATGACCCCATCTCCTTGCGCAAAGTGATCAGCCCTTCTTTCAGCACTTCCCTTTTTTCAGAAAAGGCCATCCGCATGTACCCTTCCTGACCAAAAGCCACCCCTGGAACACACGCAATGTTGGCCGTTGTGATCAGGTCATTGCACATCTGCGCCGAATCCTTCTCTGTATTGAAAATAGAGAGAGGGATAAACGCGTAGAGGCCAGATGATGGTTTGGGCAACTGCCCGTAAAACTGTTCATTAAACATTTCCACAAATAAATCTCTTCGCTTTTGCATCGCCTTCCTCACTGTTAGAATGATCGTTTTTCTTTCTTTTAGCGCCGCAATTGCCGCCCACTGACTCACCGTAGATGGTCCCGAGGTCGACTGACTCTGAATTGCCGTCATCTCTCGGATCCAACGCTCAGGTCCAAAAGCAAACCCGATCCTCCACCCTGTCATGGCGAAGTTTTTCGAACAGCTCTGAACCACGATCACCTGCTCCCGCCACTTTTCAAATGCCCCACAGGAGATAAAGATCTCATGATCATAGATAATCTCGCTATATACTTCATCAGAGATGATGATCAACCCTTTTTTGCAGGCGCACTCCATGAGGCTCTCAAGCTCCTCTTTGGCATAAAGGATTCCCGTTGGATTGGCTGCGTTGTTTAAGATCAACACGCGCGAGCGCTCCGTGATGCATTTCTCCAGTGTCTTGACATTCAGCTTCCAGCCATCCTTGGCCTCAGTGCGCGCAATCACAGGCTTTGCCCCAAGCAACTCAACCATCTGCGGATAGGAGACCCAGTAAGGCGATGCAATAATCACTTCATCTCCTTGAGAGACGATCGCTTGCATCGCAGCCAAAAGAGCAAACTTCCCCCCTGCCGTAACGAGTGTGTTCTGCATGCCGTAGCAGGCGCCATAGTTCTCCCCCATCCACAGGAGAGCCTCTTTCCTCAAAGCGTCCAGCCCAACCACCGGCGGGTAAAGGACGAGCTCAGATTGCAAGGCTAAGGTGACCGCTTCGATAACCGCTGGATGCGATGGGAGGATCGGATCCCCTGCCGCAAAGTTGTAAACGGTTTCACCGCGACTCCTTTTGGCTAGGGTCAGCGCGTTGATTGCGGCTGTTGCTGAAGTCATTTCCTTCTTCATCTAGTCCCCTCCAATAGGTACTCCACCCATTTCTTCATTGCTTCTTGCACGTGATCCCCATTATGCCGCGCAATCTCAGCGTGCATCTCTGGATTGTCACCTGCCAGCCGCGTCATCGACAGAAAACCTGGACCTGCCAGCTCTAAGGCCTCTGGTTCCTGCTTGCGCACAAATGCAAGAAGCGCCTCCGACACCACCTTGGGAAAGTGGGAGATAAAAGCCACCTTCCTGTCGTGCTCTTCTGCACTCAGTACTTTTTCATGAGCGCCGAGCATGCGCACCCAGGCAATCACCGCCTCTTGCACGCCATCTGAATTCCGGCCATGCGGCGCAATGATCCAAGGCGCTCCTTGAAAAAGCTCCGCTTCGCTCGCCTCCCATCCTGAGAGCTCCTTTCCCGCCATGGGATGCGTTCCCAGAAATTCGATGGCTCCTTCTGAGAGCCTTTCAAATTCCCGGCAAATTTTCCGCTTGACGCTCCCCACATCGATCACGACGACAGGACGTGTGCGGTGCGCCTCTTTGATGATGCGCGCTAAAGGCACAACCACCCCAATGGGCGTTGCCAGTACGATGAGATCGCTCCACTGGACGAGCTCCTCCCAACTCTCAAAGAGAATGTCGACACATCCCTCTTTCTTCATAGAAGCAATCGGTCGCTCAGGATGCATTGTTTTCAGCCTCTTGGCGATCGAGCCTCCAATGAGACCAAGCCCAATGATCGCCACCTTTTCAAAGCGCCGCATCGTACACTCCCAGCACCTTCAGTGTATGCGTTTTCTCTTTCAGCTTTGCGATCACACTCTGCCAATCGACCTCGGCATCTAGTGAGGCTTCGATAAAGAAGAGATATTCAAAAGGCAGCCCCTTCAAGGGGCGCGAGACGATCTGCGTCAAATTCAACCACTCCTCTCTCAGTACACCCAGAGCTTCCGCAAGCGCTCCTGGCAAGTGAGGTAGCGTGAAAAGAAGGGAGATCTTATTTCCTACAGAACTCCCCTCCCCTTTTCTTTTCAAAAAAACAAAGCGCGTCGTATTGCTGGGGTCGTCTTCCAAGTGCTCTTTCAGCACGTGAAGGCCATATACCTCCGCCGTCCTTCGGCTGGCAATCGCTCCCTTTCCCAGAGCCCCTCCTTCTGCAATTTCGCGAGCGGCTCCCGCAGTGTCTTCATGCATGACCGGTTCTATCCAGGGATGGCTTTCGAAAAACCCCGTGCATTGCGCCAGCGCCTTCGGATGGGAGATCACCTGACTGATCTCATCCAAACGCGCTTGCTCGCTCTTCACCAGAAGACAATGGGCAATCGGCATGCAGTATTCGCGTACGATCTCCACATCGCACTCATAAAGCAGATCGACGTTTTCCGCGATCGGCCCAATGAGCGTGTTTTCGATGGGGATGGCTGCAAGCTCCACCTTTCCCGTAAGAAGGGCTGCAAAGACCTCTTTAAAGCTCTTGTAACCGACCGCCTCGCTGACTACCAGGCACTTTTCAATCGCCGTTTCGCTAAAAGAGGCCTTCACGCCCTGATATGCTACCCGCTTCATTTGTCCCCCTCTTCGTGCATTTCGATGCGCATCTTCATCTTCGAGTACTCGACAAATAGAGCAAAGATCTCGTCGACAACCGCAGGACTCAGACCCGTCTTGTGAGCCAGCTTCCACAGCATCTCCCGTTGCGCTTTTTCGCGCACGGGATCGTACACCGGAAGGCTCTCCTGCTTCTTGACTTTGGCAATCTCAATGGCAAGCGCGATCCGCTTGGCAAACCGCTCGATGATCTCCTCATTGAGCACATCCATCTGCTTGCGCAGCTCTTCTAGCTTCGACATCATCTCCTCCCAATCGTGCGCGCAATCGCGCTAAGTTCCTGAGATAAAACCACTAGCTCACCCGGGAGCAGCGCTTGCTTCCCGTCGCACTTGGCCCCTTCCGGATCGTGGTGCACTTCGATCAGCAACCCATCGGCGCCAAGCGCCACCGCTGCTTTAGAAAGCGCAGGAATGATATCCTTGCGCCCAGCGGCATGGCTAGGATCGACAATCACGGGCAAGTGTGTCAAGGTCCTTACGACGGCGACACTGCTCAAGTCGAGAGTGCTGCGCGTCGAGTTTTCGAAAGTGCGGATTCCCCTCTCGCACAAGATCACATCGCGATTGCCGTGGGCCATGAGGTATTCCGCGCTCATCAGCCACTCCTCGACAGTTGCCGACATTCCCCGCTTGAGGATCACAGGTCTGCCGCACCTTCCCACTTCTTTGAGAAGATCGAAGTTCTGCATATTGCGCGCGCCAATCCGCACGATGTCGACGTGCTCTGCCACAACGCCCACATCGCGGATGTCCATCACTTCCGTTTCGATGAGCATCCCATGCTCTCTCTGGAGCCTGCGGTGCAGCTTTAAACCCTCGACTCCCATCCCCTGAAAGCTGTAGGGAGAAGTGCGCGGTTTGAACGCCGAGGCGCGCAACACTTTCACATTGGCCTCTTTGAGTGCCAAAGCAATAGCGCGCATCTGCTCTTCGCTCTCAATCGCACATGGGCCCGCCATGAGGATCACTTCTGGGCCCCCAATAACGACATTGCCGACTGAGATTTCCGTCTTCTCTTTTTTAAATGCTTTGGAAGCCAATTTGTAAGGCGTTTGGATTGCAAGCATTTCAGCAATGCATCCCATTGCCTCTAGCTGTTTCAGCAATTCCTGTGCAGGCGGCTTTTCTAGACCGACGATCACATCTCCTTGCGTCTCTGAGATACAGTGGTGCAACCCGTGGAGGTTGAGCCATTCTTTTAACAATGCCAGCCGCTCTTGTGTGGGCTGGTCTTTGAGTTTTAGCAACATGATTTTTCCATTATTCAGAATTTTTTAAACAAACAAAGTTGATCTCTACCGAACTCTTAGAGTTCGATCAAAGGAAACAAGTGGATGTAAGGTTTAAAAATTATTGGCGCGCTTGAGCGCCAAAATAGAAATAATAGAAAGAAACGCAAGCAGGAGAAAGTGCAAGAGAACCGGAGATCCTCTTGTCAGAGACTAGCGCAGATGTGATCATCTCTTGCTGACTCATTTTACACTTTACCTTTTAGCAAAATAATAACATGACACAGGAATTTTCGTCAATCTCAAAGAAAAGAAGGCTTCGCGGAGTTGTTGACTGCATCAGAAGATGCTATAAACTTGTGTGAATGAACATTTTATCCCGCGGACGCGAGAAAACTCGGTCTTTCAAGGCCGAGATGAATCGCGCCCCTATTTAAATTATTTGACTGACTCATATGCCAAAATGTAACATGTAGTCATGTTAGTTCGAAAATCTTTTCGATTCAGACTTCGCCCTACCAAGAAGCAAGCCAGAGCGCTGCAAGCGCAGCTGGATGAGTGCCGGTGGTTGTATAATGATCTGCTTGCACAACGCAAACTCGCCCATGAGGAGCTGGATATTTCCCTAACCAAATACCAGCAAAGCATGCTCCTGCCTTTGTTAAAGATTGAAAGGACATCCCTAGCGCAAGTCCATTCTCAGGTGTTGCAGAATGTTGTCGATCGTTTGGACAAAGCCTTCCGGGGATTTTTCCGGAGGTGTAAAGCAGGAGAAAAACCCGGATTCCCGCGATTTCGTGGAATGCATAGGTACAACAGTTTTTGCTATCCGCAAACGGGATTTTCCTTGGTAGGAAAAGAGCTCAAGCTCTCGAAGCTCGGTAGTATCCGAATCAAAATGCACCGTTCTGTAGAAGGGGAGATAAAAACCTGCACGTTGAGAAAGAATACCTCAGGAGAATGGGATGTCTCTTTTTCCTGTGAGGTGCATGTAGATCCATTGCTACCTAAACAAGAGGCGATTGGGATCGATGTAGGGCTAGAGCATTTTGCTACGCTATCCAACGGGCAGGAGATCGCAAACCCCAGATTCTTCAAACGGGGAGAAAAGGCCTTGGCAAAAGCCCAGCGGAAGCTGTCCAAGCTAGAAAAAGGGACGCGGACGCGACGAAGGCAAGGGAAAGTGGTGGCCAAGATACACGAGAGGATCAGCAACCAAAGAAAAGATTTTTGTCACAAAGAGTCGAGAAAAATCGTCGCCCAATATCAATACATCTGCGTAGAAGATCTAGACGTCAAAAAAATGATAGGGGGGTCCTTTTTCGCGAAGAGCATAATGGACGCAAGTTGGAATCAGTTTCGTCAATTCCTTACTTACAAAGCGGCAGAGGCTGGTAGGAAGCTGGGATTGGTGAACCCTGCCTATACAACACAAGATTGCCATCAATGTGGCAATCGAGAGAAGAAAAAGCTTTCAGAAAGAGAGCATTGCTGCTCTAAATGTGGATATAGGACATCAAGGGATCTCAACGCAGCGCAGAATATTTTGGCCCTCGGACTGGATGGCCTGGGAGCAATCCCAAAAAGCCTTCGCCTTTAGGCGAGGGAGCAGTCACAGCATTCAGGGTATTCATTGCCAATTTGTTCATTAATGCGGACAACGGCACTAAACACCATTTGAGATAGCGCGTACGCGTTATTGCTGGTTTCTCCGTGATACTTCATCAAATAAGCCGTCGTGTAAAAGCACTCAAAAGCCAGATCACTATCCATTGCATCGACGCTTCTGAGCGCATACATCGCATCTTCTAGCATAGGCGCAACACATAAGCGCGGCCCATCTATAGGAGTAAGACTTTGAATTTCGTTGAGTGCAATCTCAAATACCTTACAGACGATTGCTTCTCGACTAAGGGCAATTGCCTCCGCAAGAGGAGGAGAGGGCAGAGGTTTTGAAACCATTGAAATCTGTGTCTTTGCAACGGACATGATGCCGTCTCATTTTGAGTGTTTTAGTCACAACATTCTCATTTTCACTTAAGTTAATTACAACTTAAAATTTCCTGAAAGCAAAACGAAAAACACTCATCATCGGAAGCTTAGAGACTGCCTTTGAATTAAGGATCCGCCCGCTTTTCTGAGGTATTATGACAAATAAACTTCAAATGCCGTCAGCAGTTTGGAAACTTGCTGATACGTTTTTTTAGAAAGCGCGTGGGGGTTTGACACATTAGTTCCGTCGTATTTTTTCGCATGAAACACGGTTAAATAAGCAGCTGTGTAACCGCATTCAAGCGCCAATTCATTGTTCATTGCAGCTGTCTTTCCCAGCAATTCCAGAGTACCTTCAAGCATAGGCGTAGCAAATAGGCGTGGCTCACCTGCTTTGTTGAGCTTGCGAATCTCTTTTAGTGCATTCCCAAAGACTGCATGGGTTGCTTTTACGAATTTACCTGCTACATTCTCAGCATTGGGATGGGAGGTCCGTCGCCTTGGCAACAACGAACTAACTGAAGAAAAACTCGACATATCATCACCTTTAATTTATTTATTGTTTTACAATAATATTATAAACAATTTAACATTTTTATTACAAGTGATACTTTATTAAAGTTATTACTTTGCATAATTTAAATAAACAGTTAATAGTTAGAGTTTTAAAGCGAACTCAGACAAAGAAAAAACATCCCAATATACCAAAACAACATGAAGAATCGGAAACTTGAACCAGCTGAAGTCGACATCTACATTGCTTTACTTTAACAAGTTAA
>JAZJZV010000122.1:0-9568 GCA_040389485.1 Chlamydiota bacterium | reverse complement strand
TGTAGATGTGTCTCAAACTTGGACGCCTCGATGCGCATCAGACAATCCATGATTTTTGGAGTAATTGCGTAGTTGGGCTTAAATTTTATCAGCATGTTAACGGCTCTTTATCTGCATTATTCCATACCTATATTATGCCATTATGCAGATAAAATGCAGATAAAGCGGGCGGATCTTTAATTCAATGACAGTCTCTTAGATGTTAATCATTCACAACAAACAGCTTAACTCCTGCCGACAATCGGTGCCATCGTCCTGAGGTCAGACATCAGCGCATGGAAGTGGGGGAAATCGATCGTCTGGTCGGCGTCTGAGAAGGCCTTATCGGGATGGGGGTGGATCTCCACCATGATGCCATCGGCCCCAGCAGCGACAGCGGCTCTGGCCATCGGAGGAACCATCGTGCGGATTCCTGTGCCGTGGCTAGGGTCGACGATGATGGGGAGATGGGAGAGTTCTCTGAGGATGGGAACAGCGGCGAGATCGAGTGTGTTGCGGCTATGGGTCTCATAGGTGCGGATCCCGCGCTCGCAGAGGATCACGTTGGGATTGCCAGCACTAAGAATGTATTCAGCGGACATGAGAAGATCTTGGTAGGTGGCGGAAAGTCCTCTTTTGAGGAGGATCGGATTGGAGACGGTTCCTAGCTTTTTGAGCAGGGTGAAGTTTTGCATGTTGCGCGCGCCGATTTGCAAAATGTCGGCGTATTTGGCAACGAGCTCGATCTGATCGCCATCCATCACTTCTGAGACCGTGACGAGATCGCATTCTCTTCCCGCGCGTTGCAAGTACTGCAGTCCCTTCTCACCCAGTCCCTGAAAGGAATAGGGCGATGTACGCGGTTTAAATGCGCCGCCGCGCAAGAACTGGGCCCCTCCCGCTTTAACGGCATGAGCGATCTCAAGAATTTGTTCTTCCGATTCGATCGCACATGGGCCTGCCATCACGGCAATACTACTACCGCCAATGGTTTTGCCACGGACCGTGATGATGGTATTTTCATTTTTGAGCTGACGCGAGGCGAGCTTATACGGCTGACTCAAGGGCAGTACTTTACTGACAAAGGGGAGCTGCGTGAACTGAGTTAAGTCGACAGTGCGGTCGGCACCGGCGACGATGGCAAAACACTTCTGTCCCTCGCGCTCAATGGGATTCGCCTGCATCCCCATCCACTGGAGGCGGAGAGCGAGCTGCTCGCGCTCGTTAGCAGTTGCCTGTGGGTCGATGAGTAATATCATGGGATCCTCCTGGGGTCAATGGCCTGAGCCATATGGGTTAGTTGTTCGGGGGACATCTTTTGCGCCATCGCATTGACAAAATAGGAACCGACGACAAAGCCGTCCGCATGCTGGGAGACTTGGCCTGCCATTTCCCGATTGCTGATGCCGAAGCCGCAGACGACAGGAAGCGAGGTAAGCTTCTTAACTCTTGCAATGTCTTGTGCCGTCTCTTTCGGGATGGTAGCGCGCATCCCTGTCGTGCCTTTTTGGCAAACGTAGTAGAGAAATCCTTTTCCCCGCTCTGCGATCTGCTGCACTCTGATGCCAGGGGTCGTAGGACTGATCACGTAAATGGGATCGAGCGGGCCCTCGACACTTTCTTCAAAAGGAAGGTCGACGAGCAAGATTCCATTCGCACCCGCTTCTTTTGCGCGGTCGAGCAAGCCCGGAGAGGTCAGGATGGGATTGCAGTAGCTAAAGAGCACGAGAGGAATTTCCGTCTTCTCGCGCAGCCTGCGCAGGAAGGGAATCACGTCGCTGGCCACTGTTCCTAACTTGAGAGAGCGCTGCATCGCCTGGGCGATGACGGGACCATCAGCCACAGGATCGGAGAAGGGAATCCCAATCTCCAGAAGGTCCACTCCCCCCTCAATCAGGGCAAGCGCTGCTTCATAGGAGTAATCGAGTCCTCCATCTCCCAGGGTCAAGTAGCCAATGAATGCAGGTCCTTTTTGAAATGCATGGGCAATCATAGAACCCCCATTGCAAAGAGCTGCGGAAGATCCTTGTCTCCCCTTCCGGAGAGGTTGACGATGAGGATCGCCTCTTTAGGCATTGTCTTCCCCATCTTCACAGCGTGAGCTAGCGCATGACTCGATTCTAGTGCGGGAACAATTCCCTCCGTGCGCGTGAGAAGTTTAAAGGCTTCCAAAGCCTCAGTGTCTGTCACTGAAGTGTAATGGACGCGCCCCGATTCAAAAAGCGCAGCATGCTGCGGGCCTACGGCGGGATAATCGAGACCTGCTGAGATCGAATGGGTCGTGCTCACCTGTCCAGCGTCATCTTGTAGCAAATAAGTGTAGCTGCCGTGCAGTACGCCTGGCTTGCCGCCATCAAAGCGCGCGGCGTGCTGGCCCGGCTTCTTCCCCGTGCCTCCTGCTTCGACTCCGACGAGAGCGACTGCGGGATTGTCCAAAAAAGCGGAGAAGATTCCAATGGCGTTCGATCCGCCGCCGACACAAGCGACAATAAAATCGGGATCGCGTCCCACCCTCTCATGGATCTGCTGTTTTGCCTCTTTCCCTATCACCGATTGAAATGCAGCGACCATCTCAGGATAGGGGTGAGGACCGAGCGCCGATCCCAGGCAGTAGTGGGAAGTTTCAAAGTGAAAAGACCAGTCGCGCAGCGCTTCGTTGACGGCATCTTTCAACGTCATACTCCCCTGCTCAACGCTGATCACTTGCGCGCCAAGCAGTTGCATCTTTTTGACATTGGGCGATTGTCTTTCCATATCGACTTTTCCCATGTAGACGATACACTCCAAACCCAAGTAGGCACAGGCGGTCGCCGTTGCAACGCCGTGTTGACCAGCTCCTGTCTCAGCAATGATCCGCGTCTTTCCCATCTTCTTAGCGAGCAAGCACTGTCCAAGAGCATTGTTGAGCTTATGCGCGCCTGTGTGCAGCAGGTCTTCCCTCTTGAGAAAGATCCGTCCGCCGCCCACTGCCTGCGCAAACCGTTTCACTTCCGTAAGCGGAGTGGCTCTGCCTGCATAGTGACGCAAGATTTCACCCAGCTCGTTCTGGAAATCAGAAGATTGTCCTATCTTCTCCCAAGCCAGTTGCAACTCTTGCAGAGGAGCCATCAAAATTTCAGGCATGTAACTGCCGCCAAATCCACCGTATCTCTTACTCATAGCGCCTCACCTTTCGGATGAATTTTTCAATTAACTCTTTCTCTTTTTTTCCTGCGCGCTCCACGCCACTTGACACATCGACGCCAAACGGATGGAAGCGCGCGATCGCATCTTCCACATTTTCTGAATCAAGCCCGCCCGCCAAAAACCACTCGGCGTATGCGGGAGGAACAAAACACTCCCAATCCACTGTTTTCCCCGTTCCTGGCTGATCTGATTCCATCAGGAGAAAATCAACTCCCTTGCGGGGGGAGGCTTCGCTCAAATAAAACCTGGCCAAATGCGCGGGCAAATCGCAATTGCGATACGCCTGAACGCAAGCGATCTGTGTTTCGCTGCAAATGGCAATAATCTCTTCTGCTGCATGCTCGACAAAAATCCCGACGGGAACTGCGCCCTTTGAGCGAGCAGCATCTGCAATCTCTTTTCCGCGCGGCACACTCACGCACCGCTTAGATGAGGCCGCAAAGACAATCCCTATAAAATCGGCTCCCTGCTCTGCAGCAAATTGAGCCGTTTCGGGATCTGTGACTCCACAAATTTTAATCAATGGCATGCGCAAAATTCCTCAAGCAACCCATTGAGGTCTAGCGCCGTCACAAGCGCCTCGCCAACGAGGATCGCGTCATAACCTGCCTGCCGCATCCGCTGGGCATCTTTTGCGGTGCGCACTCCTGACTCTGCAATGCGGATGAGAGAGGAGGGAATGTGCGCGATGAGCGCCTCAGCAACAGCCAAATCGATCTGAAATGTCGCCAAGTTGCGGTTGTTCACTCCAATGATCTCGGCTCCCGAGACCAGCGCAATCTCTAGCTCCTCGCGATTGTGGACTTCGACAAGAGGATCCAGGCCGCAAGAGATTGCAGCCGCAATCATCTCCGGAAGTTTTTCTCCAAGCACTGCGGCAATGAGCAATACCGCCGATGCTCCTGCGCGAACCGTTTCTCTGATCTGTTTGACATCCACAATGAAATCTTTGCGCAGGATGGGTATCTCAGGAAAGGCTCTTGCAATCTGCCGCAGATCTTCCAAGCTCCCCCCAAAATCCTGGCCGTCGGTGAGCACGGAAAAGGCGCTAGCTCCTGCAGCGGCATAACGGGATGCGAGGAGAACGGGATCGGCGATCGGCGCAAGATCTCCCTTCGCAGGAGATCTGCGCTTGATCTCAGCAATCACAGTCAAACGCTCCTGCCTCAGCACCTCTTTGAGACGTGGTGGCCCGCGCATGGCATCTACTTCTTTCTTCTTTCTTTCTACGATCGCATCTAAATAGTTACTGATCATAATTCCTCCATTTCTCGATGAGTTGCATCGCTTTGTGTTCTTTTAAACTCTGCTGCGCAATGGCAAGCCCTTCTTGAATCGATGGCGCGCTGCCATAGACATAGAGCGCGCAAGCGGCGTTGAGTGCAAGCGTGTCAGCAGCTGCGCTCTTTTCCCCTGAAAAGATGCGGAGCAAATGCTTGCTATTCTGCTTAGCATCGCCGCCGCGCAAATCACTTAACGCGCAACGGGGCAATCCCAGCTCGAGCGGATCGAGAGTGAACTCCCGCATCTCTTTCCCATTGATCTCAATGACCTGGGCAGGACCTACACAGGAAATTTCATCGAGTCCGCATCCGTGAAAGACAAGTGAGCGTCCCCTCTGCTCACCCGCGAGCAGTTCGGCAAAGGGTTTCAGCAACTCTGCATGCGCCACGCCCACCATCCGATGCCGCGCATGAGCGGGATTTAAGAGAGGTCCGACGAGATTAAACAGCGTGCGCATCTTAAGAGCTGAGCGCACCTCTTTCACTTGCTGCATCGCAGGATGAAAATGGGGCGCAAACATAAAACCGATCCCAATCTCTTCCACGCAGCTCTTCACTTCCCTAGCAGACATGTCGATGCGGATGCCGAGCGCTTCCAAGACATCAGCAGAACCGCAAAGACTCGAGACACTCCGATTGCCGTGCTTGGCAATTTTCACGCCGCAGCTGGCCGCTAAAATCGCAGATCCCGTAGAGATGTTGAGCGTGTGAGCTCCATCGCCGCCTGTTCCGACGATGTCGAGCACGGGGATAGAGAGCGCGACGGGGATCATCTTCTCTTCCATCGCTTTAATCACACCTGCAAGCTCAGCTGCCGTTTCTCCCTTGGCGCGCATCAGCGCGAGGAAGGCAGCAGTCTGGTGTGGATTGGCACCGGTCAGAATTTCCTGGAGGGCCGCATAACACTGTTCTTCGGTGAGATCCTCTTGCTTCATCAATTGTTCTAAGCACAACATGGGACACTCATCAAAAAATTAGAAATGAGGAGCTCGCCATGTGAAGTGAGGATTGACTCGGGATGGAATTGGATGCCATAGCAGGGATAGATGGTGTGCTGAATAGCCATGATCATCCCCTCGGGCGTTTCCGCAGAGATGGCAAGCACCGGAGGAAGAGTCTCTTTCTTCACGACGAGGGAGTGGTACCTTCCTGCAGTAAATGGCAGAGGCACACCTTTAAAAAGTCCTTTGCGGGAGTGGAAAATCGTTCCCTTTTTTCCGTGGAAAATCTCGGGAGCTTTGATCACCTCTGCGCCAAACGCAGCACCAATTGCTTGATGGCCCAGACAGATGCCCAAAATGGGAATCTCGGGAGCAAACCTCTGAATCAACGGAATGCAGATGCCCGCATCTTCGGGCCTTCCGGGGCCAGGAGAGAGTAGAATCGCCTCTGGTTTCATGAGAGCGATCTCCTCCAAACTGATGGCATCATTGCGCACCACGCGGATGTTGGGATGAGTCTTTGCCACCAGCTGATAGAGGTTGTAGGTAAAACTGTCGTAGTTGTCGATGAGAAGAATCATATGATGCCCTCCTGAACCATGTGGATCGCATTTAAAACCCCGCGCGCTTTATGGCGCGTCTCCATCGCCTCGCTTTCCGGATCGGAATCGAGAACGATGCCCGCTCCCGTGCGCACGCTCACTTCGCCGTCTTGGAAAAAAGCCATGCGGATCGCAATACAACTATCGAGCTCTCCCTGGTTGTCAATTGTGCAAATCGCCCCGCCATAAAGGCCTCGCCGCGACTCTTCGAGCTCATCGATGATTTCCATGGCGCGGATCTTAGGCGCACCGCTCAACGTCCCCGCCGGAAAAGCCGCTTCCAGTGCGTCCAGGGCATCGCACCCCTCTTTGATTTGTGCTTCCAGAATGCTGATGAGGTGGGTGACTTGTGAGAAGTGGCGAACGGTTTTGAGCTCTTTTACGCTCACAGTGCCCACCTTTGCGATCCTTCCCAAATCATTGCGTCCCAAGTCGACGAGCATCATGTGCTCAGCATCTTCTTTGGGGTCGGAGAGCAGCTCTTTTTCGATTCTCTCTTCCTCTCCTAATACGCGAGGGCGTGTGCCGGCAATGGGCATTGTCTGCAATACACCCTTTTCCATTTTAATTAGGCGCTCTGGCGAGGCTCCCGCAACTGCAAATTGCTCGGTTTCGAGATAGAACATAAAGGGAGAGGGGTTGGTGAGGCGCAGCGCGCGGTAGACATCAAAGGGGGGCCTGTCATAAGCCATGCGGAACGTGCGTGAGAGCACCACCTGAAAGATGTCTCCTTTCTCAATCAACTCCTTGGCCTTTCTCACCTTTTCGCAGAAGAGTGCATCGCCCATCTCTTCCACGATAGGGGCAATCTTCCCGCCCAGAGAGTGCTCCCTTTTGAAAGGGGAAGCCAGCAGGGTGCGCAAATCGGCGATCTCCTGCAGCGCCTTGCGGTAATCCTCTTCGGGATTTGCACCGACATTAACGGCAATTGAAAAGATGATTGTTCCCTTAAAATGGTCGAAGGCGATGTGAATCCGATGGAAGATGAAAAAGAGATCGGGGATCTGGGAAGTATTGGGATGACGGTCGGGAATTTTTTCAAACAGCCTAACGGCGTCATAAGATAAAAAACCCACGGAACCACCAATTAGAGGAGGTAATTGGTGGTCGGGGGCGCACCGCAACCGGTCTAAAGCATTGCGCAATTGCGCAAAACTCGAACCGGAGAAGCGCTGTGGAACGGATTCCACTTGAAAATCTACATGATCCCCTTCCACGCGAAATGTGGCAATGGGATCAAATGCTAAAAGGGAGTATCTGCCGAGCTCTTTGTCTTTAATGGCAGATTCTAAAAGCGCTACGCCAATCCCTTTACTTTGCAAAGCCTGCAGGCACATGGAGGGGGTCATATCGTCACAGGGAAATTCCTGGTAGACGGCTACGCGAGGTTTAATCTCAGCGAGCTTTAAAAACTCCTCCACACTCAATTTTTTCAACATGTCCAAATCTCCATTTTAAAGGAGACTTGCTTTCAAATACTCCTTCAGGCGGTCGTTAATGATCTTTAATGCGTTGGATCCTCGCGTGATCTTCGAGATGCTGATGTTCAAGTCCTCGCTGATCTCTCGCTGGGTCCTCTTATGTTCAAGTAGAGCTCTTATCAGTTGCATACGCAATCCCAATGCCTCCTTTTCCTCCAAAGTGAAAAAGAGGTCGAATAGCTCCTGTAAATCCTTGGGATTCTTGGTCTCGACACAAAGCTTAATAAAGCCCTGCCAGCCATCCTCCGCTACATTTCCCTTTCGCATAGGTACCTTTAATTCTCTTAAGAGCTCTTGCCGCTACTGCTGGGTCTTTTGATCCAAATGTGACGACAGGCTCTTTGTCTATACTTGTAATGTTACACCGGTACACAATTTTCTGTCAACTAAAGCTTAAAAAATACGTGGACTTGTTTTATCATAAGTCCACATCTAATTGACACTGAACGACTTGCAATAATGACGAATCTCACTTTAAAAAAATACTTTTCCGAGGTGATGAAGCCGATACCTATTGATAACGCTGGGTTCGACCAGCAAAAGGGTGTGGAATTGCTCTTACAAGACGAAAGCATAAACCCCCATTGCGTTCACTATGTAACATGCCTCTGAAGAGAGAAGAAGGGATGAGCCTTTCTGGGATCTTTTCGTTGAGGATGCGGAGTCCAATTGACATGCGTTGCATCTGACAATAGATGGTAGCGCGATATTTAAAATTTTATTTTTGCAATTTCAAGTTATAATAATAATAAGTTCGTACAAAAACCGTTAAAAAATTTTAATTTTTATTGAAAATCAATTAAATTATGACTAAAATAATGGTAACAAAAATGCGTAAATTTAAAGGTTTATATGGCCCCACCCATTACAGGCTCACCTACTAATTATACCGTCTTCAACGGCTATCAAGATCTGAGCCAAAAAGACGCTGCGGCCGTAACGCTTGCCATCGAAGATCTCAAAATCAACTCCAGCCTGACAAGCCTGGGCTTGACTGGCATTGGGCTCGGTCATGAAGGTATCGCATCTCTTGCACAAGCGCTCATACAAAACTCAACCCTCACCAGCCTAAACTTGAAACTCAATCAGCTCGACGCTACCGATGCGGCCTCTCTTGCACAAGCACTCCTACAAAACTCAACCCTCACCAACCTGAGCTTGGAGGGCAATCTGCTCTGCCATGAAGGCACCGCATCTCTTGCACCCGCGCTCACACAAAACTCAACCCTCACTAGCCTAAGCTTGGCGAGCAATGTGCTCCGCCAAGCAGGCGCTGAATCTCTTGCAGTAGCGCTCACACACAACTCAAGCCTTACTAGTCTGAACTTGAGAGACAATCAGCTCGGCGCTGGCGCCGTTTCTCTTGCGCTAGCGCTCACACACAGCCCAAATCTTACTAGTCTGAACTTGATGAGCAATGAGCTCCGCGCTAACGGCGCCGTTGCTTTTGCACAACTACTCGCACAGAATACAAGCCTCACCTACATGAACTTGGAGAGCAATTATCTCGGTTCTAACGGCACCAATTCTCTTGCACTAGCACTCACACAAAATGCAAACCTAAGACGCTTGAATTTGAGCTCCAATCAGATCAACGATGAAGGCGCCACTTCTCTTGGACAAGCGCTCACACAAAACCCAACCCTCACCAACCTGAATTTAGAGGGCAATTGGATCGGCCCTATAGGCGCTGCCTCTCTTGCTCAAGCGCTCAGCGTCAACTCCGTCCTCTCAAGATTGAACTTGAAGTCCAATCTATTTGGCGCAAATGGCGGAGCTTCTCTTGCACAAGCACTCACACAAAATTCCACTCTCACAGAACTGGACTTGGAGAGCAATCTTCTCAGCGATGAAGGCGTCAGCTCCCTTGCAGAAGCGCTCACACAAAACACACAGCTCACACACCTGAATTTGAGACACAATCAGTTCGACGATCAAGGCGCTATCTCTCTTGCAGGGGCACTCACAGTCAACTCCAGCCTCGCAAGTCTGAACTTATGGAGCAATCATCTCGGCGCTGACGGCGCCGCCGCTCTTGCAGGGGCACTCAGAGTCAACTCCAGTCTCACAAACCTGACCTTGGGGAACAATCCGCT
>JAZJZV010000121.1:0-2703 GCA_040389485.1 Chlamydiota bacterium | reverse complement strand
GATCACAAGCTCAAACCTGCTGCTTTTCCAACAGCCCCTGTCGCCCGCCTCCGACCGAAACAGGCCTATCTACCCAAAATCCACTCTTCCAGTTCTTACATCAAATTTTGGGGAACGCGTGGCTCCAATTCTGTCTCTGGCGCAGAGTACATCCGCTTTGGCGGCAATACGTGCAGTCTAGAGATCCGCAGTGGCGAGGATCTCATCATCGTCGATGCGGGTACGGGAATTCGCCGTTTAGGGGGAATACTCGAAGATGAGGGAGTGAAAAACATCCACTTGCTCATCAGCCACACGCATTGGGATCACCTCGCAGGGTTTCCTTTCTTTGCCCCCATATACGATTCCAAATGCACCGTCAACATCTGGACGCCGATTGGCTATGAAAAAACGACGCGCGAGCTCTTTAGCGACATGCTCGCAAACGCCTATTTCCCCGTTCGTCTCGACGACATCCAGGCAAACGTCGTCTTCAAAGACATCCACGAAAAAGAGCCGTTCAAAATAGGCAACATCATCGTCGACACCCACTATGCCTATCATCCAGGTCCAACGATCTGCTTTAAATTTCAGGTCGAAAAGACCACATTTGGCTACGTGACGGACAATGAGTTTCTGATGGGATTCCACGGCCATCCCAACACCATCACGAAAAATCATCCAGCATTGCAGCCTTACCGCAGCATGATCAACTTCTTTAAGGGGTGCGATTTTCTCGTGCACGAAGCGCAATACACCCCTGCTGAATACCTTTCGAAAGTGGGTTGGGGACACTCCTCCGTTTCCAATGCCTGCGTCCTCATCCGGGAAGCGGGAATCAATCAATGGATCATCACTCACCACGATCCCAAGCACACCGATGTGGATCTTCTAGAGAAAATGCAGTTGCAGTTCGACATCCTCGACGACTGCAAACTCGCCGTCCGCCCACGCATGGCGTTCGACAACATGTACGTGCCTCTCTAAAAGAGAATGGAGCGACTGGGCTTTTCTTGAAAAGCGATGGAGAGCTCTGATCGACTGCCGAGCTGATCGAGTTTCTCCTGGATGATCTTGATCGCAAGGTCGGGAGAATTACACTCACTCGAGAGGTGCGCGAGATGGATGTGTTTGAGTCCGGGATGGCACACGTGTTCGAGCAGCTGCGCGCACTCCTCGTTCGAAAGATGCCCCTGCCTTCCCAACACTCTTTGCTTGTACACTTGAGGACGTGCGCTCGAGTGCACCATCGAGGGCTGATGGTTGGCCTCGACGTAGAGGTAATCGCACTCTTTGAGCTCCTGTGCTACAAGCGTCGTGACAAACCCCAAATCGGCGCAAAACCCCAATTTCAAGCCACCGTGACGCACAGTGAATGCCACCGGATCAACCGCATCGTGTTGAATGGAAAAGGGGCGGAATGTGAGATCTCCAAATTCAAACGATTCTCCCGTGGAAAAAATCTTGAACTTGGGACATTTGCCAAGAATGGAGTAGATTGCCTTTGCCGTTTCGCTATTGGCAAAAACGGGAATTCCCAGGCTGCAGCCTAGCACTTCGAGTCCGCGGATGTGATCGGTGTGTTCGTGTGTGATTAGGATAGCATCGATATCCTCTAGCGCTACTCCGATCTCTCCCAGCCGCGTGCGAATCGCCTTTGTACTGAGTCCTGCATCGATCAACACTTTTGTCGAGGGTGTTCCTAGATAAATGCAATTGCCTTTCGAACCCGAGGCTAAGGGACAAAATCCTATCATGAACCTACCTAGTTGACTTGACGATGAATTCTAATTGATTTAGAAAATGGTAACATGACAAAGACAATCATTACAGTCAATATATCCCAGCCTCCAGAAAATCAGCCCACTGCTGTACACAACAGATGGCACCCCGAAATTCCTGCTGTCGCCACTGTTAAACCCGGGGAAGATTTTCGCGTTGAGTGCATCGATTGGACGGGTGGACAAATCAAAGACAATGACAGCGCAGAGGATGTGAAAAACATCGACCTCACGCGCGTGCATTATTTAAGCGGACCGATTGCCGTGGAAGGCGCAGAGCCAGGCGATCTTCTCGTCGTCGACATTTTGGACATCGGATGCTTGCCCAATGCAGAATGGGGATTCACAGGCATCTTTGCCAAGGAAAACGGAGGAGGCTTTTTAACCGAGCATTTTCCCAATGCCAATAAAGCCATCTGGGATCTGAAAGGCTCTTTCGCCACGTCACGCCACCTCCCCAAAGTGCGCATCGCTAAAACGATCCACCCAGGTCTCATCGGCTGCGCCCCTTCTGCAGCCCTACTTGCAGAATGGAACCGCCGCGAAAGCGCGCTCGTTAGCACCTGCCCTCATCGGATTCCTCCACTGGCATGTTTACCCGCCACCCAAGGCGCCTTGCTCGGCAACGTCAAAAAGGAACACTTCGATCGGATTGCGCAAGAAGCTGCGCGCACCATCCCTCCACGCGAGCACGGAGGCAACTGCGACATAAAAAATCTCAGTCTAGGATCGCGCACCTATTTTCCCGTCTACATTCCCAATGCCCATCTTTCTCTCGGAGACCTGCACTATTCGCAGGGAGATGGAGAGATCGCTTTCTGCGGAGCCATTGAGATGGCAGGGGGATGGATCCACCTGCGCGTCGATCTCATCAAAAAAGGGATGGAAAAGTACCACGTCATCAATCCCATCATCATCCCCGGCCCCCCCAACCCTGCCTATA
>JAZJZV010000120.1:463-4134 GCA_040389485.1 Chlamydiota bacterium | reverse complement strand
ATGCCGTGACGAAAATGAAAACACATAAAGCAGTGGCTGCAAGATTTAAGGTGACTGGGACGGGCAAGCTGAAGCGTCGCCACCCAGGCCGTCGCCACTTACTAACAAAGAAAGCCTCTAAGCGCAAACGTCGCCTGAAGAGAGCTGCGCTTGTCGATAAAGGACAAGTAAAAATGTATTCCCGTTTGATGGGAGTTGCTTAATCGTTTAGAAATTGGAGAATTATAATGGTTAGAGTCACTAATGCTGTGGCCGCCAATCGCTCAAAGAAGCGTCTCTTTAAACTCGCTAAAGGTTTTGTCGGAGATCGAAAGAACCACCTGCGTTTGACAAAAGATGCTGTCATGTCAGCTTTGGCATTCAATTACCGCCACCGCAAATTGAAAAAAAGAGATTTTCGCCGCCTGTGGATCGTCCGCATCGGCGTTGGTGCAAAAATTAATGGACTGTCTTACAGCAAGTTCATTGCAGGTCTACAGAAAGCAGGTTGCAGTCTGAACCGCAAAATGCTTTCCGATATGGCAATCCGCGATCCTAGCAGCTTCGCTGCTGTCGCTGTTGCTGCAAAGCAAGCGCTCGTTTAATTTCTTCCACGCCTACCCTTCGGGGTAGGCATGGCTTTTTCTAGGGATCCCATGCAAGAAAAACTCCATGATCTCCGCAAGCAGTTCCAACTCGACCTCACCCAAGTGCAGCACAGCAAAGACGTCGAACAGCTCAAAGTCAAATACTTAGGCAAAAAAGGCCCTATCCAGGACCTCATGGTGCATCTGCGCGATGCAACCGCTGAGCAAAGACCTCTTCTCGGCAAACAAATCAACGACCTCAAGGTAGAACTCAGCGCGCTTTGCGAGCAGGCCTTTTCGAGCTTCATGCAAGCAGAAGTTGCTCACCGCATCGCCGATGAAAAGATCGACATTTCTCTTCCCGGTCGGCAAACCTCCCTCGGCAACGCACATCCCCTCAGCAAAGTGATGGACCACGTCCTAGAGATCCTCTCCGGAATGGGATTCTCCGTCCAATATGGTCCCGACATTGACAGCGACTACTACAACTACGAAGGACTCAATTTCCCCCCCGATCACCCCGCCCGCGACATGCAAGACACATTCTACATCACCAAAGACATGCTCCTCCGCTCGCATACCTCCAATACCCAGTTGCGCGTGATGGAAAACCACAAGCCGCCCATCCGCATCATTGCTCCCGGCACCGTCTACCGCAATGAGACCATCAGCAGCCGCTCGCACGTCTTCTTCCACCAGGTCGAAGGACTCTACATCGACAAAGGCGTCACCTTCGGAGACCTCTTTTCCACGATGGAAGAATTTTGGAGCAAATTCTTTGGCCGCAAAGTGCAGATGCGCTTCCGCCCTAGCTATTTTCCCTTCGTTGAACCCGGTCTAGAAGTCGACATCGCTTGCACCTCTTGCAATGCCAAAGGATGCCGCCTCTGCAAACAGACAGGCTGGTTAGAAGTCTGTGGCGCTGGCATGGTGCACCCAGAAGTTCTCAAGAATGGCGGCATCGATCCCGAAGAGTATAGTGGTTATGCATGGGGCCTTGGCATCGAGCGCGCCGCTATGCTCCTCTATGGAATCAAGGACATCCGCATGTTCACCGAAAACGATTTGCGATTCCTGAGTCAATTTCCTGCTTGAGTTTTAAAACAGGTTCATTATAATTGATGTTTCTTTGCGGAAGAGTGGCAGAGTGGCCGATTGCGGCAGTCTTGAAAACTGTTGATGGGCAACCATCCGTGGGTTCGAATCCTACCTCTTCCGCCAATTCATTATCTATGCTATTTCCAATACACAGTGTTTCAGTTTAAGTGATCAGTGCAAAATGAGAGGGTAGCGTTGTCGCGTCTCTCTTTAAAATTGTTCTGCGAGAAAAAACCGGGAAAGTGTAATCAGCATGGCCAAATTAGAAAAAGTGATTGAAACTGCTCTTTATTGTGATGATTTGGAGTTGTCGATTCCATTTTACAAGGAAATCCTTCAGCTGAAGCCGATCATGCAAATGGACCGCCTATGCGCCTTTGATGTGAATGGGCAAAGTGTGCTTTTGCTCTTCCAACGCGGAGCAAGTCTTCAGCCACAGCATACAGAAGGGGGGAGCATTCCCCCGCATGATGGTCATGGACCACTCCATATGGCCTTTGCCATTCAAGCGAGTGAGATGGCTGAATGGAAGCAGCGCTTGACTGATCGTGGAGTGACTATTATAAGCCAGGTTCAATGGCCCTTAGGAGGAAGCAGCGTTTATTTTCACGATCCCGATGGTCATGTGATTGAATTGGCTACACCGGGCGTATGGGAAACTTATTAACACTCTCGGCGACCGCACGGGCAAGGCAATGAGAGGAATCCACTATCTGAAACTTCTCTTGAGCCTGGGTGAAAAAAGTGCTTAGGTCTGTACAGGCAATCAAAAGGGTATCTACTTGATTTAAGCTGAGATCATCAGATAACTGCATCCAACAATTTCTTAGCTCCCTAGGATCCCTCTGTTCTTTCGCTGTCTTGATAAGATGATCTATTTTGCTTTGATCGACAACATGTAGCACGTCCTCCAGACCCATTTTTTTCAACTCATTTTGGTAGACATGAGAGTCCATCGTTGGGCGGGTCCCAAGAATTGCAATTTTCTTAGCGGTGGAAGGGATGGATTTCAGAGTCTCAGTGATCATGTTCAACAAAGGGACTCTTACGCATTTTTGAAGCGCTTCGTAATAGATATGTGCAGTATTGCAGGGCATCGCAATAAAAACGACCCCACAATTCTCTAAGCGTTTCAATCCTTCGCAGATCACTTTTTGCATCAAATGATGATCAATTGGCCGATCTGTATAGAAGGGAGTTGGCAATGAGTAAATCATCATGTGAGGGAAGTCAACGTCATAGACCGCCCCGGTCACCACTTGATATGTGGAGACAACCAGGTCGATGAAGGGCCCTGTGGATTTTGGGCCCATCCCTGCTAAAATTCCTATTGTTGGATTCAACTTCATTGCCTGAGTTTTATTTCGATCCTAGACAATTACTCCGTTTTGGGCAAGAGGCGCCATGCGACAGTCGAGCTCTGGATGAACGTCTCCAAGGCAACCGTTGCACCCGGATCTACAAGGATTCAAAATCCCATCGTCAAAAATTTAAACAACTGTTAGCTTCTCGTGCTTATTCAAAAATTTATGCTTGAGAGGTGAATTGTGAAATTCCATAAAATTCTCACGCTTTTTGTTTTGTTGTTGACTCTGCCAGCTCTTGCAGTCCCTCCACAGGCTGAATTCATACCCATGTTCAATCAAACGCATGGAGCAAGTACCCAGACCGATTTTCTTTACTCGTATGACGATGTCTTAGATCTCTTAGATGAATTGGAAGACGGCGATCTAGAAGAGAGGTGCACTCCCGAAGAGCTGGACAGGATTTATCATTTCATTGTGCATTTGGCCAGGAATGGAATTCTTCCCGATGAAGTGCATGGAGAACAAGCGTTAGAAGCTGATATCCAAGAGTTGTTCCAATATGAAGAGCCAGGCCATGGTTTCATGTTTTCTGCTGGAGGGGAGTTCTTGCTCGTTCCTGATATTGCTTATGGCAACTCCGATATGCCGCAGTGCAAAAGTTGGATAAAGAAGAAAGTGCACCAAGCGAAGAAATTCGTGA
>JAZJZV010000120.1:0-453 GCA_040389485.1 Chlamydiota bacterium | reverse complement strand
AAAAGCACAAGAAAGCCATCCTTATTGGCGCAGCGATTGTGGCCGCTGCTACGATTGTGATTTGTGCAGTGTCTCTCGCTTCAGCAGCGGCTTCTGCGGGAGTTGCGGGTGCCTCTGCAATCTCTGATTCTGATAAAGAAACGAACCGACAACAAACAAAAGCTCATGAAGGATCTACCTCTCATGAAACGGCCCTTGCTATGTCGATTCCAGACCAATCGCCACATTTAACGAGTGCCTTAGAGGAGCACATCGCTTCGTTCAAAGAGCTCGTTGTTGAAGAGGATCTTCTTCCCTCAAGCAGCAGGGCTGGATCGCATTCTGGATCATCCTATGGCGAAAAGGCGAGGTTTCTGGGGTCATTTTTAGCCCACGAGGCTTTGGATGGGGTTTCTGAGTTGGTATCAGTCGTACCAGGGCTATGCCAAGAGATTATTGGTGCTGGGAGAGAGC
>JAZJZV010000119.1:8765-12524 GCA_040389485.1 Chlamydiota bacterium | reverse complement strand
AAATTGGCTCAAAAAGCCCCTAAAACCGACTGAAACTTTTTACTAGGATAGGTTCCTTGACATCGGGACCAAAAACAGCGATAATTAGGGAACTCTATCGGGGGTGACTATGGCCATTGCCAAACGCATATTTCTCTTTCTTGCTGTGAACTTTCTCGTCATCGCTACGCTATCGATCATACTCAACATTTTTCACGTGCAGCCTTTTCTCAAGAGTCAAGGCCTCGACATCAAGTCCCTACTGATCTTTTGCTTGATTTGGGGCATGGGAGGCGCATTCATCTCATTAGCGCTGTCCAAGCACATGGCTAAATGGATGATGGGGGTGAGAATCATCGATGAAGGCACGCATGATCCCGAGCTTTCCCGCTTTGTTGCGACAGTGCATCGCCTGGCCAAAGAGGCCCACTTGCCCGGTTTTCCCGAGGTGGGAATCTTTGAGTCCCCCGAGCCCAATGCATTTGCAACAGGCCCCACCAAAAGGCGCTCGCTCGTCGCCGTTTCGACTGGACTTCTCAGAAGGATGTCTCAAAAGGAAATCGAGGGCGTCATTGCTCACGAGATCTCCCACATTGCCAATGGCGATATGGTCACAATGACTTTGGTTCAAGGGATCATCAACGCCTTTGTGATGTTTTTGGCTAGGATTCTCGCTTATGTCGTCTCGGGTCTTGGAAAGTCGCGCAACGAAGGAAGATCGGGCTCCTACGTTTCCTACTACATGTTCGTGTTTCTCTTTGAAATCATCTTCATGGTTCTGGGATCGATTATCGTCTGCTGGTACTCTCGTTTCCGCGAGTTTAGAGCCGACCGAGGTGGAGCTGATTTAGCAGGCAGAGAAAAGATGATCGCTGCACTCGAGGCTCTGCAAAGGATGCAGCAGATTCAGGATCCGCAAGCGAGCAAGCCTTCTTTTCAGGCATTCAAAATATCAACGCGAGGCAAAAGCGGATTCATGACATTGTTCGCCACGCACCCTCCTCTCGAAGAAAGAATCGCCCGCCTCAATCAAATTGTCTGATGAGAGAAGAGATTGCATCGATGCGACGCAATCTCTTAAAGAAATGGGAACTACTACTGGACTTCAGCCTTCTGCTTTTCCCAATAGGTATTGATAAGACGCTCTGCAGCAGTGCGCAAATCGGAGTTCGCTTCTGGCAAACGATCAATCACCGATTGAGCCCACTGGAAATAGATGTCTACCCGTGATTGACTCCAATCTGGTGGCGGATTGTTGAGCAGATCATTCACGTTATAGAGTTTGTCAGCCAATTTAATCATCGCAGCGCCTTTAGATTTGCCTGCTGCAGAAATGACCTGCATGCGCTTGCGCATCTCCTTAGTCAACGTCTTATTGTCAGTCACCTCGCGCACGTAGTTGGTGACCACTTTTCCAAACTTCTGCTCGAGCTCTTCGAAAGTTGTCTGCGTATCTTCCACAGTATCGTGGAGAAGCGCTCCGGCGATCACGTTGCTATCTCTCACTTTGCCGATGTTGAGAAGATTATAAGCGACTCCAATCGGATGGGAGATGTAGGGCGTTTTTTCTTTATTCTTGCGCGTTTGCAAGCGATGCTTGTCCGCTGCAAAATTAGCGGCTTCGCAGATACTTCTTACCTCGGCTGCAGTAATGCTCTTTTCGCGGTGATAAGCGTGGTCGATCTCTTCGGCAAAGAGATCAAAATTTTTCATGACAACCGCATTACTGCGGACGAGCTGTTCGATATGGCTGCGGGAATGCTCAAGCATGTGTTTCACTTCATCTTCGATGGGAGAATGATCTTCGTTGCTGCAAATCGAAATTTTAGGTTTTTCCTCATTGGCAGTAATATCTAATGAGAAAAGTGTCGTCGCGGTTAAAAAACAAAGTAGATAAGAATTCTTCATTTGGACCTCTCCATAATTATCATCTGCCTAGGAATTATAGAGGGTTCGAGAAAAAAACTAAACCTCGTTGATCAAAGTGGAATGTTGACACCATAACACACTTGAAATGAACAGCTTAAACGATGAAAAGAAACTTATCGTCACACAATTCATTTCTTTACGCCGCACTATTTCTGCGGAACGGTGATCCCCTCGCGGACACGAGAAAGGAGCGCTGTCGCATGGTCGAGAGCGATCAGTTTATCGTCCTCCATGATGAAGACCTGATGAGGGTGAATGATGTCGCAAAGATTCTTCAGGCTTTCGCACTTCAAAACGATGAAATCCACTTCTGCAAAGGAAGAAAGCAGGGAAACGAACTCCTCGTCGGGATCGTTATCCCGAATGTAAACGATGAGTCGCATCTCACTATCGCGGCAGGAGAGTTTGCGCAGACTGCGGAACAGAGCTGTCGAAATTCCCTGTGAGCTACTAACCCCGAGGACGCTAAATCGCTTGCCTTTGAGAGCTTGCTGCAAAGCAAAAAGGTGTTCTTCATCGAAGATTTTATTCTCCACGTCAAACTCGAGAAGCCGCTCAGCCATTTCGGAAAGGTTGATGCAGGCACACCCGAGGCGCTCAATGGCCATCCCCGCAGCGATATTCGCTAGTTGCGCGCCGTACTTGATATCGAGCTTATTGGCGAGGGCAATGCTGATCATCGAAAGGACTGTGTCTCCAGCTCCGGTGACGTCTTTGACCTCTTTAGAGCGGACGGGGAAGTCAGAGCGCTGTCCCTCTTGGTGAAAAAGGGAAATCCCGAACTCAGAGCGCGTGATGAGAAGCATCTCCACGCCGCACTCTTGCAGAATGACGGAAGAGACTTGGTCCAGTGTAGCTTCCCTGGGCAATTTTGCGGCTGCATAGGCTTCGGAAAGATTGGGCTTGATGATCGTGGCGCCGTGGTATTTGGAGAAGTCATCCCCCTTTGGATCGACGATCACGGGGACCGCCTTTTCGCGAGCGAGATCAATTGTCTGCCGCAGCAATTTCTTGGACAAAAAGCCTTTGCCGTAATCGGAAATAGCGACAATTTGCGATTTCTCAATCAGAGGCGCGAGCTGATCGAGGATCTGCTGCTCGAGCTCTTCGGAAAGCGGGGTCAGCGTTTCGAAATCCACGCGGAGCACCTGCTGAGAATCGGCGATAAGACGATTTTTGACGGGTGTCTTATACCCTTTTTGCATGACGATGTGTTCGATGTCGACACCCTGTCTTTCCATGGAATCGCGCAGCGCTTCACCTGCAATGTCATATCCGATGCGACCAACAGCAATGACCTCGGCCCCCAGTGAGACGAGGTTGAGAACAACGTTGCCGGTGCCGCCGGGACGGCTTTCTTCTTTTTCAACATGGAGAACGGAAACAGGAGCCTCAGGAGAGATGCGTTTTACTTTGCCTGTCGTGTAAGTATCGAGCATAAAATCCCCGATAACGAGCACGCGTACAGGGCTAAATCGGCTGAGCATCCCACTGAGTTTTACCATCGTTCATCCTTCAGTAAATAGTTGCGAACGTAATCGATTACACCCTCTTCCACTGTGTACTTACAAGGGCTCTGTGCGGGGGCAAGACTCAGCTTTTCTTTGTATTTTCCCATCTCGGCGCAAGTGTAGTTCTGGTACTGTTTCGCCATGTCCCCTGGCATATCGATATATTCGATTTGCACGGGTTTGTCCACAGCTTTAAACACTGCCTTGGCAAGTGCGTTCCAAGTCGTTGTTTCTCCAGTCCCGATATTGAATAACCCACCGAGGTCATTTTCGAGGAAGTCGCATGTCATGCGGACCGCATCTTTGTCGTAAATGAAATCGCGGCACTGACCCCCATCTC
>JAZJZV010000119.1:0-8755 GCA_040389485.1 Chlamydiota bacterium | reverse complement strand
CATTGGGGCCAAACACGTTAAAATACTTTAAGCCCACCAAATGATCAAGCACGCCCTGCTGCTTAGCCCACAGGTCGAAGTAGTACTTGGAAAAGCCATAGAGGTTGAGAGGTTTGAGATTCTCGATTTGGTCGTGATCATCCTTAAAACCCAGTGCACCGTCGCCATACGTCGCCGCCGAAGAGGCATAGATGAACCGATGGCCGTGCTTTAGGGCATATTCTGCAAGTCGGATGGTATAGCGGAAGTTGTTTTCCATGAGGTAATTCCCATCTGTCTCCAGGGTGTCGGAGCAGGCTCCCAAGTGGATAAATGCTTCTACTTCGCGCTCTCTTCCCTCAAGCCATTTGAATAGATCGTGCTTGGAGATGAAATCTGCACATTTCTTATTGTTGAGGTTTTTCCATTTCTCAGTCTTTTTGATGTCATCGACGAGAAGAAGATTGGTCAGGCCTTTATCGTTGAGATATTTGACACAGCACGAACCAATGAAACCAGCTGCGCCTGTAATGACAATGAGCTGATCGTCGTAGAGCTTTTTCTTCATAAATATCCGGGGGTTAAGAGTCTATCCTGCTTTCCTGAGGATTTTAGATCAAAAATCGGCCCAAAAAAACACAGATAATCGATAGAGCTTAAATCGAATACAGCCTCAAAAGAGGCGACTATAGCAAATGAAGGGAAATTCCTACTAGTAGTCTGTTGTCGAACTAAGGATCCGCCCGCATTTTGGAGTGAAAATCGGCAGAAGCTTAAATCGACAACAGACTCTCAGTGGTACCAGAGGCCTTCGGTACGGTTGATAAAGCATGTGGGATAACAAGTGAGTTCCCCGCCAAGCTCCCCATAACCAGAATCTGGAGGGAGGCACATCATGGCGGAACCACTGCCTGTCATGCAGACCGATTTCATTCCCCGTCGGATGAGATCTTCCTTGAGAAGAGCTAATGAGGGCTCAAATGCAAAAGCAGAGGGTTCTAAGTCATTGAATAGTTCCATTTGTCCTGAGAGGGCCTTTTGCAGATAAGAGAGGGGATCGCGCACTTGTAGCAGTTCTGGGTTGCATTGGCCATAGACGGCAGGAGTTGAGAGTCCATAGGGTGGCTTGACGATGAGGAGCTGCTGAGGGGTAAGTGGGGCTAAATTGTCGAACTTCTCTCCTCTGCCTGTGCAGTAGGCGGTTCCCCCGGAGAAGAAAAAAGAGGCGTCTGAGCTGAATTCGGCGGCCCACTCAGCTAAAACAGAATCGGGAATTTCTGGCTCGAGGAGGGTTTTGAGCGCCCAGAGAAGCGTCGCTGCATTACCACTGCCACCTCCCAAACCCGATTGAATGGGGATTTTCTTCTCTAAGTGCATGCGGACACCGCCGCTCCACCCTGTGTGTCTGCGAAATGTGGAGAGCGCCTTGTAAAGTAAATTGCTGGCATCTGTGGGGATCACTGGGTCTGTGCAGGTCAGTTGATCGCTGCCAGATAGGGAAACTCTCAGTGTGTCGAAGAGATTGATGGCTTGATAGAGAGAAGCGATCTCGTGATAACCATCGGATCGCTTGCGCAGAACGCGAAAGAACAGGTTGACCTTTGCAGGAGAGAGAAGGGTGAGACAACTGACATTATTTGTACCCATACTCTCCCTGCAATGATCGTACCGAAAAGTTACTCTTGTGGATATTCTTCCGGAGCATACTCTTCATGTTCCACTCTAGGCTCGAGATCTTCGAGTGTCATTCCTTCGCCAAGCACCTTGAGGGTGATTTGCGCAGGTACACCTTCTTTGAGTTTGAGGTGAACGACATGTATCCCTATTTTTTTAATCGGCAGGGCCAATACAACGTGGCGACGCTCAATCACACATCCTTCTTTTTCCAGGAGGTGGACGATGTCTGCTGCAGAAACCGATCCGTACATGTGTCCATCGGGATCGACTTTCACCTCGCATACACAAACGAATCCGTCGAGTTTGTGCGCCATTGCAGTTGCTTCCTGCAGGTCCACAGCAGCACGCTTAGAGCGTTCTTCTTTGAGCTTAGCTTGCATGCGCAATGTGAATTTGTTGGCGACAACCGCTTTTTTCTGCGGGATGAGGAAGTTGCGAGCGTAGCCAGGCTTAACGGTGACGAGGTCTCCGCTACGTCCTAGCTCATCGACATCAGCTAATAGCAATAATTGGTTTTGCATAACTTATTATCTCCGTGATTATTCTTGGGCGACAAAAGGCAGCAATGCCATGTGTCGTGCGCGTTTAATGGCTTGTGAGAGGTGGCGTTGGTAATATGCCGAGACCCCTGTGATGCGGCGTGGAATGATCTTGCCGCGCTCTGTGATGAATTGGAAAAGGGTGTTGATGTCTTTGTAATCGATGTGGCGCACTCCAGCAGAAGAAAATGGGCACTGCTTGCGCTTTTTTACAAATATCCCTTCGACAGCGGGACCTTTTTTAATTGGTGTGCTCATGGGACTCCTTATTCTCTATTAAGGGATTTAAATTCGATTTTCTCAGGCACAGTTTCCGCTCTGAGCGTCAAAAAGCGAATGAGGTCTTCATTCAAATGGTATTCTCTCCACATCTCTTTCATTTGAGTTGTATCAATAGTGAAAAAGAGAAGGATGTAGTGACCTTCACGCTTGCCATTGATTTCATAGGCGAGCTTGCGTCTTCCTTGATCGAACATTTTGTGGATTTCACCACCACGACTACTGATGCCGCCGGTGATCTTCTCAAGAGCTTTCTGCCTTGCGTCTTCGCTCAGCGTTGCGCTCAAGATGTACATCCCTTCGTAAAGATGTTGTCTTTGTTTAGCCATTGGTTTCTCCTTCTAAGGCCTAGTTTTTAGCATTGGCCGCTTGCATCGCAGCGGCTATTCCTGCAGATATCCATAATTCGAGCACTTCTGCCGCCCTAGCGGCTATCTTTGGCATCTCGACGCTCTCCTCTTGGGAAAACCGTCCGAGGACATAATCTGCAAGGTTCTCATGTCCGGGAGCGCTGATGCCTACTCTCAGCCGCGCATAGTGCTCCGTATTCAAATGCGCCTCGATGCTCTTCAGACCATTATGCCCTCCGGGACTTCCTTTACTCCGCATGCGCAGGGTACCGAAAGGGAGAGCAATTTCGTCGCAAACGACGAGCAATTGGTCAAAGGGCACTCCGTAGTATTCCATACACCGTCTCACTGCATCCCCGCTTGAGTTCATAAATGTCGAGGGCAGCAGCAACAGTATTTTTTTGCCGTGGATATTAATCTGGGCCAGGTCTCCAATGAGGTGGGAAGCATGCTTAAAAGCCCCTCCCCATTTCTCAACGCAGTGTCTGACGATGTAAAAACCGGCATTGTGCCGAGTTCTTTCATAGCCAGCTCCGGGGTTCCCCAGTCCAACGATCAAGTAAAACTTTTCTTCCACGGCAATGCATTACCTCTTCGCAATCACAACGAGGACTTCTTCTTGCTTAATGAGAGGCTTTACGCCCTCTGGCATTGTGATATCTTTCAAACGTCTGCTTTGACGAATGCCCAAATCCTTCACGTCGACAGTGAACTCGGAAGGGATCTTGTTAGGCAGGCAATTAACGCGCACATGACGCATCACTTGGCGCAAAAACCCACCGAGCTTCACACCAACGCAATCCATCACGCCCACACAACTCACAGGAACTTTGACGTTGATGGCAACGTTATCAAACAGCTCCTCGAAATCGATGTGCGTGACTTGATAAGTTGTCAGATGGTACTGAATGTCTTTGATGATCGCTCTGCGCTCACGCTTACCATCGTTCAGAACGAAAATAGTCGTTGGCAGATGACCTGGTTTTGTCTTGCGTAAAATAGTGGCAAATTCCGTTCCATCGACGATCATCTTTTCCGGCTGAGCCTTAGAAGAATAGATAATTGCGGGAATGTCACCGGACTTGCGGATTTGTTTGATATCGCTTTTCTTCTCGCTAACGCGAGTTTTCACTGCGAGTTTCATAAATTACTCCAATAGGTTCAAAAAATAATAAATCTTAGAGTCTGTCTTCAATTTAAGATTCAGTCAATAATCTGACGATAGAACCTTAATATGTAGACGCACTCTTAACGGTATAGGGAGGAGATGGACTTGGCATCGACGATCGATTCGATCGCTTTACCAAAAAGGGGTGCTACAGATACGATTTCAATCAATTCGCGACTCATCGTTTCTGGGGCTGGAACAGTATTGCTCATCACAATTTTCTCGATCCCACACTCTTCAATCCCTTTGCCTACAAATAGGCCGTGCGTGAGTGCAACATTGACGCTCTTCGCACCATTTTGTTTGCAAACTCCAGCAGCAGTCATCAACGTCCCCCCCGTCGAGCATACGTCATCGACGAGTAACACGTCCTTACCCTTCACGTCTCCGATCAGGGTAGTCATTTCCACTTGCTTCGCATTCATGCGGCGCTTATCGACAATAGCGAGATCGACTTTCAAAGCCTCAGCAAAAGAGCGGGCCAACTTGATGCTGCCAATATCGGGGGTTACGACAACGCACTTCTCCATCCCGAGACTCTGCAGTCTCTCGATGATCAAAGGCCTTGCGTATAAGTTATCGACGGGAATGTCGAAAAACCCCTGGATCTGCTCTGTATGCAAATCCATCGTCAAAACTCGCGTCGCCCCTGCTCTTTGGAGAAGGTCGGCAACGAGCTTAGCCGTAATTGGCTCACGCGCTTGTCCCCTGCGGTCTTGTCGCGCATACCCAAAATAGGGAATGACGGCAACAATAGACCGAGCGGAGGCGCGCTTCATCGCATCAATAAAAATCAACAGTTCCATGAGATAGAAGTTAGGATGGCGTGCCACAGATTGCACTATGAACACATCCTGACCACGGACGCTCTCTAAAATTCGAACGCCTATCTCGCCATCTGGAAATGTCTCGATGAGCGAATCTCCCAGCGGAATTTTCAGACAACTGGCAATTTGTTGAGCCAACTCAGGATGAGATGATCCAGCAAAGAGCTTACAGTTGCACGGTAAATTCATCTATATTATCGCTGGGTAAAAAAGACCTGTTTTAACACACAGGCCAAATTGGGGTGGAAGGATTCGAACCTCCGAGTGGCGGTACCAAAAACCGCTGCCTTACCACTTGGCGACACCCCAACAAAGTAAAAAGCAAGATAGTAACTTCTCCGACAATATATTGCAACGATTTCACTTTAGCCAGCAATCTGAAATATTGCAAACATCTGATTACAAACAGCTTACGATCATTCAACGCCGTTGATCATTTTTTTAAAGCGACGCGACGCTTGATAGTGCCCAATCACCCGCTCCCCAGCCTGCTCTTCATCCAAAGGATGGCCAACGATCATTGCATAGCCTAAAGGAAGGGCTTCGATACGCGCTCCGTGATCTTGTCGCAGAAAAACATCGCGTAAAACCACTTGGTCCCACATCTCGTCTGTGCGCTTTGGATCGGTTAAACTTTCGATGCACCCCTTGGCCCACACCTTGAGGACCCGTTTGGCAGGCTCCGTATTGTTGACATACAGGCTTCCCGTGATCACTCTCGAGGGATGATTTGCCTCATAACTGGCGTTGATACGCGTCGCGATATCCGAGGAGAATTGATCTAGTAGTTGCGGCTTTTGCAGAAAAACAGCATCGGCATCGAGCCAAAATAGTGGTCTTTGGAACTGCTCGAGCTTTTGGTAGAGGAAAAGGGGCTTATAGGCGCAATTGCGCTCCCAAGAGCCCAGAGAATCGATCGCCTCAACGTGGTGCTCCAACCCCCACATCTCACAGGAGGCGATGAGATTTTGCACCTCGAGCTGGTAGAGGGTGTCCTTTGTATAGTAGGAAACAATGAGCGGGAATCCTTTCATATATACCAAACCGCACTGATTCTTATGGCATCAAATTGCATATTAGCAGTAATAAACTAAATTAGAAGGTAAATAATGCATATTGTTCACATCGCCTCAGAACTTGCACCTATCGCCAAAGTAGGCGGACTTGCAGATGTCGTCCATGGACTTTGCAGGGAGTTAAATCAGCTGGGGCATACGACAGAAATCCTCTTGCCCAAGTATGACTGTCTACAGCTTGAGCTGCTCTCCGATCTCAAAGTGGAAACTCCTGAGCTTTGGGCATCCGATGGCCCCTATTCCTTTAACAACACCATCTGGTCTGCACACTATGATGGCCTGACCCTCCGTCTCATTGAAACTCACCATTCACAACTCTACTTCAACCGCGAAGTTATCTACGGCTGCCCCGACGACATTGACCGCTTCACCTATTTCTCAAGAGCCGCCATGGAATACTTATTCAAGAGGGGGAAGCATCCCGATATCCTCCACGTGCATGACTGGCCAACGGCACTGATTCCCGTTCTCCAGAAAGAGATCTATTCGAAGGTCGGCTTCAAACCGAAAAAGACCGTATTGACCATTCACAACATGGAACACCAGGGGCGTTGCACCCCGCAAATTTTGACGCGCGCTGGCCTGCCAGGAAATGACCTACTCGATCCAGATAAAATGCAAGACCCCTACTCGTTTAATCACGTGAATTTGCTCAAAGGAGGAATCGAGTACTCCGATCAAATCACTACGGTGTCTCCCAAATACGAGATAGAGATCCAATCTCCTGAGGGAGGTTTTGGCCTGCAGGAGACTGTGCTCAAACACCGCAAGAAACTCAAGGGGATCTTAAACGGCATCGACTGCGCACTTTGGAATCCAGAAACCGATGGCTACCTGTTCCAGAACTATCCCGCAGACCGCGTTTCCAAAAGCACTCTTCCCGATGTGATTGCAGGCAAAGAAGAAAATAAAAAGCAGCTCCGCATCCAGCTGGGACTAGCTCCTTCCACCCATCCACTCATTGGATGCATCACGCGTCTCGTCCCTCAGAAAAGTCCTACTTTGATTAAGCATGCGATCGAGCGCACTCTAGAAAAAGGAGGACAATTTGTCTTGCTGGGATCAAGCCCTATCCCAGAAATCCAAAATGATTTCCTCGCATTGAAGGAACACTATCGGACGCGTAGAGATGTCGCTCTCATCATGGACAACGATGAGCGGCTAGCCCATTGGATCTATGCAGCTGCTGATATGTTCATCATCCCCTCTCTCTTTGAGCCCTGTGGTCTGACGCAGCTCATTGCAATGCGCTATGGCACAGTACCCATTGCAAGGCTCACTGGAGGACTCGCTGACACAGTATTTGATGTGGACACTTCGATAAAACCGCTGGATGAACGCAACGGCTTCACTTTCGAATTCCCCGACACGGGGGGGGTGAACTGGGCGCTCGACCGGGCAATGGCGTGCTACAAAGAGCACCCCAAAAAATGGCATTCGATCATTCTCAATGGAATGCGCACAGATCACAGCTGGAAACATCCCGCCATGCAATACCTCGCACTCTACAAAGAGTGACATGAGGGAACTGCAAGCTTGCTCTATTTCATAATGCCGAGAGCTTTCTTGATATAGCCGCGATTAGCAATCACGTACTCGATGCCGGAGTAGACGGTGTAGATCGCTGCGATGAGAACGCCGTAAAAGCTAACAGAACGCAGCAAACTCGCTTCCAGGCATCCCAAAGTGTAAGGGATCATCATGAGGATAATGAAAAAGATCACTACCGCTTGGATGACAGCCTTGATTTTACCCGATGCTCTTGCTGCGAGGGCAAAACCACGCAACGCACACAGAGTGCGCAACGTACTCATCAACATATCGCGATAGAAAAAGACGCAGACAAGAATAAGGGGCAGCTGGATCACTCCCTGCACAAATGAGAGGAAGACGGACAAACGGAAAATGCTATCTGCCATGGGGTCGAGGAGTTTGCCGAGATCGGTGACTTTATTGTGACGTCTTGCCAAAGCTCCATCAAAGGCATCAGACAATTCCGACATTCCCGCCAATAATAGAAGGATATAGGGAAGCCAGAGCTTGCTGATACCCAGCGGTTCGCTATAGAGGTAAATCAACAGAAAGACAGGCCCCAGCAAAATGCGGGAAAGCGTCAAACCTAGTGCTATGCTCACTTATAATACCTCTTCTACAGAGAATCATTTTAGAACCTGTCGTCGATTTTCGATCCGAAGATCCTTAAAAAAACGACGAAGTCTTAATTCGACAACAGACTTTTACAAAGGTATATTTAATCCTCTCTTTTTTATAAAGAGGGAATTGGGTTTTTTTCCTTCAAGGCGAGCTGTCCGCAAGCGGCAGCAATATCTTTTCCTTTAGTGTAACGCCAGGTCGTCACGATCTCATGCGACGAGAGAATATCGCGGAATGTTTCGATCGCATTTTTTTCAGGACGCTTCAAATACAGCCCGTCGACAGGGTTGTAAGGAATGAGATTGACGGTGCATTGCTGTCCTCTGAGGAGCAGGGCAAGCTCTTCTGCGTGCTCTGGCCTGTCGTTAATCCCTTGGATCAAAGTGTACTCGTAAGTGACATCGCGTTTGCTGATGCGCGCATAATCCGTCATCGCCTTGAGGATGTCCTCTAGCGGGTACTTTCTCGCGTAGGGGATAATTTTTTTACGGATGTGCTGATTAGGGGCATGCAAGGACAAGACCAGATTGACCTTTAGATTTTCTTCAATAAAGCGGTAAATCCCTTCCACTACGCCTACAGTGGAAACGGTGATGCGCCGCTGTGATAGTCCGAGATTTTGTGTTAGAAGCCGGATCACCTGAAGGACTGTATCGTAGTTTTCAAACGGCTCCCAAATGTCCTGCTTGTCAAGATTTTCCAAAAC
>JAZJZV010000118.1:3106-6011 GCA_040389485.1 Chlamydiota bacterium | reverse complement strand
TTTTAGCGCGGACGTCCTGATCCTTATTGCGGCGATCTTGGCAGCAACTCTCGTGCCTGAGAACGTCTGGCTTCTCTTTGGATCGATTTTATTCGGTTGTTACTTTTCCGCTATGTGCGCCTACTGGTTGGGAAGATTGCTGGGAAAACAACTGCCCCGCATCCGCCTTTTTTCCAAGCTACTTAGCGAGAAGCGCCTTTCCAACATCAAACGCTTTTATGAAAGATTTGGCATTTGGTCGCTCATTCTCGGCCGTTTCATCCCTTTCGGCGTTAGAAATTGCATCTTCATGTCTTCGGGAATGAGTAAGCTCCCTTTTGGGAGGTTTATCCTATGCGACGCTCTTGCCTGCACGATCTGGTGCAGCTCCGCCTTTTTCCTGTTTTACACCCTCGGCCAAAACTTTCAAGCGGTGTGGGACGCCCTCAAAACTTTTAATCTAGTCGTTTTTGGAGCTTTCGGTCTGGCCGTAATTGGGTTCATTTGGTATAAAAGTAGTAAAAAATCACAGACGGCAAAAGCCCCTTCTACGCCAAACTCGGGTGAGGGATAAAAGCAATGCGATTAACCGTCTGCTATTTAGCGAAATGGCAATGATAAGTTTATCGAATGGATTATCACTTCTGCGCGCACCGCTCGCTTTACTCTTTCTGATCGAAAATACGTCGTTTCGCATTGCTGCCATTATTCTTGCGATGGTCACAGACAGTGTAGACGGCTATCTCGCACGAAGGCGCAAGGCAGTGACAAGGCTCGGCGCCATTCTCGATCCCGCGATGGATAAGTTTTTTGTCACCTTCGCTCTCACGATTTTTGTTCTCGAAGGCAAGCTAGAGATTTGGCAAGCAAGCGCTATGATCTCGCGCGACTTCTTTCTCTGCGTTTTTGGAATCTACCTGAGCCTGGCTGGTCATTGGGAAAGCTATCAATTCCGTTCGATCCGCTGGGGAAAAGTCACCACTGCGCTCCAGTTCCTGATTCTGATTGGGCTTACCCTCGGCGCCCAATTCCCCACCTACATGTATCCCATCTTCGTCCTCTTCGGAGTTCTCGCCTTCCTCGAGCTCTATAAGATCAAGAGAGTATCGGCTTAGCTTCATTTGAATTTTTTAACCACCTATTCGCTTCGCTCACTAGAGAACACAGAGGCCACAGAGAGAAAGAAAGATCGAATTCGCCTACATAAGAGTGTGTCTATAAACTAAGCAACAGATTGACTCAAATAGGTTGATGAAGTGTTAGCTAAGTGAGCGAATTGGATCATGACAGGATTTGATTACCCTCTGTGTTCTCTGTGCTCTCTAGGGAGCACAGCGACCGGGTGGTAAACAATTTTTCTGATTCTAAACTTCAGAAGGCTGTGGAATATTGCGATTGTAGATGATCGAGGTGGGCACGGGCATCTCGACTCCAGCCTTATTGACCTCTTCATAGACGAGCATCAGGATCTCGTGTCTGACCTTGAGATACTTGTCATAACGGGTCTTGAGAGTGTAGACGTCGACGTATAGATCTAATGTGTATTGACCAAAGTCATTGAAGACCACCAGCACGGGCAGATGGGTGTCGATATCGGAGTGTTCACTGATCACATTCTTGATATTCTCAGCTAACTGCTCGATCTTCGCAAAATCTTCGTAGCGCACGCCCACTTTAATCTCGATTCTGCGATGCGTCATCCGAGAGGAATTCACTACAAGTCCCTTCGAAAATAGTGCATTGGGAAGATAGACCGGCCTCTTTTCTTTATCGCGGATTGTCGTCAAATACCATCCGATATCTTCAACAGTGCCTTCGATTTGCGCATCCTTGAATACGATGAAATCTCCGATCGTAAAGGGACGCGTAACATAGAGCATGAACCCGCCGAAGAAATTAGCAATGACGTCCTTGCCCGCAAAACCAGCTGCTGCCGCACCGATACCGCTAAAGGCGATGAGCGGCCCGATGTTGAGTCCCCACACCTGCAAAATGATCATCATCGAGATGACGCCTACTGAGATGGTAAAGACCTTGCCGATGACATTGACAAATCCCGAGTCTGCCTGGCGTGCCTTTCCCTCATTGTTCAAAAAGTCGCGGATGGCAACGGACTTCCAACGCATGACGGCCCATGCAAAGCAGACGATGAATCCCGAACTGCGGAAGGCGTCGAGATAATTTTCAAAAAAGGAAAATCCAAACCGGCGCCCCAAAATCTCAATCACCAGAGTGATTCCGAGCACCCAAAGCAAAATCTGAAAGGGCATGAAAAAGATGTAGTCAATTTTCTCCTTCCAATTCTGAGAAATGGAAATCGATCTCTGCCGCACGTGTTTGACAACGCGCCTAAACAGGAAATTCACGGCGACGAGAACGAGGACGCCGACGATGATTTCAAAAAACCAAAGTCTGTCAGCAAGTGGAACTTGAGTCAACATTGAAGGAGTACATTCATCCATAATCACCCAGTGCAATCACCCCACCTTAATAATAGTGTCTAAAATTCGCAACTCTTTTATGATAAGGGGAACCTACCTCAGCAGAAAGTTTCAGTCAGATTTCGAAAATTGGCTAAAAATTCTCCAAAAAAACGACAAAAAATGTTACTAGGATAGGTTCAACGAGTATATCACGTGGGAGAGCTCAATGCATTTTGCCAGGGAATCTATTATCGTTTCTTCTATTCGCAGTTTCTGCACTTCTTTTGCAGCTATTGTCGGCATCCTGATCGGCATCATCCTCATTTTTATTGGGGTGTCCATGTTCTCCACGCCTGACATTTATCCTCCTCAATGCAAACTCCTGATCGAGCCCGACGCAAGCGGCAATCGCACGCTCCTCCCTCATACGGCGCCAGTGATCTTAAAATTCAATATCAAGGGCGAGATTGGCGTCAAAGATCTCACCTTTGACAATTTTAGCA
>JAZJZV010000118.1:0-3096 GCA_040389485.1 Chlamydiota bacterium | reverse complement strand
TGTTTGCTCACGATCGCGTGAAAGCTGTCCTTCTCCATATCAATACTCCTGGCGGCGCTGCGGATGACTCCGCATGGATCTATGAAGCCATCCTCGCCTATAAGAAGAAATATCACGTCCCTGTCTATGCCTACGTCGAGGGGATGTGCGCATCCGGCGGAATGTATATCGCCTGTGCTGCGGACAAAGTCTACGCAACGCACAATAGCATTATTGGATCAGTGGGCGTACTTTTGGGACCCACCTTTAACTTTTCTGGACTCATGGAACGCTACGGCGTTCAGTCGCTCACAATGACGGAAGGTAAAGACAAAGACATGCTCAACCCCTACCGCCCCTGGGTTCCTGGTGAAGACGCTTCCATTCGCGATATCAATGCCGCTTTCTACCAGACCTTTGTCGATGTGGTTGCAAATGCAAGACCGAACCTGGATCGGAATAAGCTGATTAATGAATACGGCGCGCAGGTATATGTCGCCAAACAGGCCCTCGATTATGGCTATATCGACAACGCAGAGGCAACATATGACAGCGTGATCACCGATTTGCTTGCAGCTGCCAGCATCTCCGCCGACACCCATTACCAGGTGATCACTATGCAAACAGCCAGCTCCTTTTTACAGGATCTCGTTCAGAACAAATTTGGATTGCTCTCAGGCAAGATCACTCACTCCTTTCCTGTTGCACCCAACCTCAATTCTGAACTGAGTGGACGTTTCCTCTACTTGTACCAACCTCCACAATGATGATCTCCCCGCTGCGCGGGGAGCTTTTTCCTCTATGAAAAAAATATATATCGCCGACGCTGTCAACTTTCTCTTTCGTTCCTACTACGCCATCGCGCCGATGACGAATGCCAAAGGGGAATCGACGAACGCCCTCTTTGGATTTATCCGCTCCATCTACAAGCTGATCAAAGATTATCCCGCCGACTATTTCGTCGCCGTCTTCGATGGCCCTGACAACAAACGCTCGCGCACGGCCATTTACAGCGAGTATAAGAGTCACCGCGCAAAAATGCCCGAGGACCTCTTCCCTCAGCTCGAGCATGCACTCACCTTTTGCGAGATCGCCGGCATTCCCTACCTTTCCATCGAAGGGGTGGAAGCTGACGATACCATCGGCACCATCGCCAAATGGGCCGAAAAAAAGGGAGCTGAAGTCTACATCTGCTCCAGCGACAAAGACCTATGCCAACTCGTCTCCGATCAGGTGCGCGTCATCAACCCGAGCAAAGAAAACCTTCTCATCGACAGAAAAAAAGTTAAAGAACTGTTTGGAGTCTATCCCGAACAGATCGTTGACTACCTCGCCATGATGGGCGATGCTTCTGACAACATTCCCGGTCTAGAGGGATTTGGCCCGAAAACCGCTTCTTCTTTGCTCACCGAATATGGAACGCTTGAAAAAATTCTGGCACATCCCGAGAAACTGACCGGAAAAAAACGAGAGGTCGTCGAAAAAGGCGTAGAAATTGCCTTGATGAGCAAACTACTCGCCACCATCCAAACCGATATCGAAGTCCCCAAGGAAACCTCCTTCTATCAGCTCCGAGAGCCCGACATCGATGTCGTCAAGGCATTCTACCAAGAGATGCGCTTCAATTCCCTGCTCAAAGAAATTTCTCCCGACGCACCCACCACTAAAGCCGTCGTTGAGCACAAAAAGGGAAATTACCACCTCGTCGACGATGCACACTCTCTCCAGACACTCATCACAGAGCTGACAAAACACAAAGAGATCTGCATCGATACAGAGACCACCGATGTTCGTCCCATGAAGGCCAGTCTCGTTGGGATTGGACTGGGAGTCCGCACTCAAGAGGCGTGGTATGTTCCCATGAACGGGCGTCTCGGTAAAGAAAATGCTCTGAGCGCGCTCAAACCCCTTCTCGAAAACCCCTCTCATCGCTGGATCGGTCACAACATCAAGTACGACCTGCACATTCTACTCAATGAAGGGATCGCTTTGCCCACGATTGGTTTTGATACGATCGTTGCCTCCTATCTGCTCAGGCCCCACATCCAGAGACACAATTTAGATGAACTCTCACTCGAGCGCTTTGGCAAGGTGAAAATCCCCATCGAAGAGCTCATCGGCAAAGGCAAGAAGCAGATTAGCATGGGCGATGTCCCCCTGCCTCAAGTGACAGAATACTGTTGCGAAGACGTCGACTATACGCTGCGGCTCAAAGAGATGTTTGAAAAGGAGCTGCAAGCAGCGGAACTCCTCGACCTCTTTGAGCAGGTAGAAATCCCGCTCATCTCTGTACTTCTCAAAATGGAGCGAGAGGGGATCTACGTCGATCTCCACAAACTCGAAAAAATGTCCCATGAGATCACGCACGAAATCAAACTGCTCGAAAAGAAGATCCACCACTTGGCAGGCGAAGAGTTCAACATCAATTCTCCCAAACAGCTCAGCACGATTCTCTTTGAGAAGATGGGGATCAAGCCGCCGAAAAAAACGACAACTGGATTTTCCACAGCAGCCGATGTGCTCGAATCACTGCAGAATGAAGCTCCCATCGTGAAGAAAGTCATCGAGTACCGCCTGCTCGAAAAACTCCGCTCAACCTACGTCGATTCATTGCCACATGAGATCAACCCCACTACCCACCGCATCCACTGCACATTCAATCAATCCGTCACGGCAACAGGCCGTCTCTCCTGCCAAAACCCCAATTTGCAAAACATCCCGGTGCGCACCGAAGCGGGCAAAAAAATCCGCGAGGCCTTTAAACCCCAAAAGCCCCACTACAGCTTTTTATCGGCCGACTACTCCCAAATCGAACTCCGCCTGCTCGCCCACCTCTCCCAAGATCCCGGTCTCATCAAAGCCTTTACAGAAGGAGAAGACATCCACTCCTTCACGGCTGCGCTCGTCTTTGGGGTGCCCATCGCAGATGTCACGAGTCCCATGCGCAATCAAGCAAAGACCGTCAATTTTGGCATCATCTACGGCCAATCGGCCTTCGGGCTCTCGCAAGAGCTCGGCATCGACTACCACGATGCCGCCAAATTCATTGAGACCTATTTCCAGAGGTACAAGCGCGTCAAAGAATATCTTGAATTTTGCAAAGAGAGCGTCCGCAAA
>JAZJZV010000117.1:0-4782 GCA_040389485.1 Chlamydiota bacterium | reverse complement strand
CGGGCGTTTGATTCACGGTGATCACAGAAGGGGCCGCATTCAGCTGGACATCTTCTTGCGTCATTAGGAAGTTCATCGCCAAGTCGTAGGCGGGGAAATGCTTGGAAGATTTTCCATGTAAAAGATAGTGCAGAACGCCGAGGCCGTTAGGGGCGATGCTAGAGGTGTACTTGATTCCGTTCTTTTTCGATCCCAGTTTCAGCATGTTCATGCCATAGCTGTTTTGGTTGGTCATCCGCTTTTCAAACAGCATGACTTCGATTTGCACCATCTTCTTCGGCACGTCGAGCTTGCGCAGCAAATCCTTGATCTTCACAAGCGCATCCCGGCGAACGACCATGAGCAGATTTCCAGTCTTGGGATCGGGGATAAAATGGTCGACGCCCTGCTCAATTTCGAGAGAAGAACTGCTTCCCTGCTTAAGAGGAGGAGGAGAGACGACAAGAGGAGATGCGGGAGGGTAGCCATCGGGCGGCGTTTTAAACTGGGGCCCTTGAGAGGAGTAGTTGACGTCGAATTCCTTGCTCGCTTCAGTCGAGGCAAAGAGGAGCGAGTTGTACACTTTTTCAAACACCTTAGCCAGATCTTCGGGATTGGTATGCCGGCACTGGTAGATGTAGATCGTCATCTCAGCGGGATCTTGTAGCTGCTCTTCTGTTTCCTTGATCACATTTTCGGCGCGATCGACCACATCTTGTTGACCGATGAGAACCAGAGTATTTCCCTGAGTCAAAGAAAAAATATTGAGCCCTTCCTGTTCGACCTTGCCGAAAGGAGGGCGTCCTCTCTCAATGGCTTCGTTGAAGAAGGAATGCAAAATCTTTTCCATTTCGCGCACGGCCATCTTGGAAACGGGCACAACTCTAGCGACTTTTCCCGTCGCATTCTCCCAAACAGTCTGATAGAGGTCGATCAATTTCTGCACTTCTTCTTTCATCGCGACAATCGCGATTTTGGGCCCTACCTGATAGACGAAGGTCTGCTTGACATCTGCAAAGCGCTCGAAAAACTGCATGGAGCTCTTGACTTGCTCAATAGGGGGAGAAAAGACGTAGAACATGCGCGTGTGGTCGGGGATCCACCTGAGCTCTTCCAGAGAAGAGGCAATTGCCTGGATCGCAGAAGGATCCTGCTTCATGATGTAAAGCTGCCTTACATAGGTATTGATCCGCTTGACGCCCACGCCATTATGGGCAAGGATGATCTCGAGCATTTCGCCCCAAGACTCGCGCGGGATCGGAATATTGGAGTGCATGTTGATCTTGAGTCCGGCCATATCGGGCGGCACGATAAAGAGATAATCAAGAGCGCCATACTCCATGATGAGCTGGGATAGGGTGGTTTCTTCCTGATCCCAGAGGGCATATCCCTCTTCTTCCTTCTTGGATTCTCCGACTGCAGCCGCATGCCACCGCTTTTCCACTGCATAGAGGGAGTCGCGGAGAGTGTTGACCTTTTGAAGCAAGGGCTGGAACTCGGGCTCAGAGGCTCCGTCAGCATGCAGTCTCTTCGCTTCTTCATAACAATAGGCCAAATCGGAGCGCAGGGAGACAATCTGCTGGTTGACGTCGTAGTATCCCCCTTCTGCATCTTGACTTCCCTCAGAAAGGCGGGGCAACCCTTGAGCCATTTTTTCCGCAATCGTTTGATGCGCAAAAGCGGCCACTGTCATCAGAGAAAAGCAGAGTGTCGATGTCAGGAATTTGGAGGGAATTGCAAAACGCGACTTCATGCGACCCTCTTCGTTTGATCTGGTGAAGCTTTCTTTCTCTTGGATTTGCTGGGAGCCTTGTCCGACTCAATGGGGATTGAGAAAGGCTGCATTTGCGTCCGCGATCCATTAAAACAATGTCCTTTCATCACCAGCCGTCCCTGTTGCCTTTCAATTCCATCAAAAATGAGCAGCTCTCCCTTCATTCTGAAATACAGAAGCTGCTGCAATTCATCGACCTTGCGCACATTTCTCCATCCCGTCGCCGTCTTCAGTAACCAGTCGCCTTGCCTGAGAATCACTCTTCTTTTGCCAAGCGCGCAACTCACCTGGGTAGAACTCCTCAACCGCACTTTGGCGGGAAGATTTTCAGGCTTTATCTGAAAATAAGAGTCTCTATCCGACTCAGCAATCTTCAACTGGAGGGGGTGAAAACCGGCCGCGTCCCACGCTTCCAGTTGCACCACTCTCCCTGTAATCGAATGGACACAGGCCACTGGCCGCCCCTCGGGCAAGTCTTCCTTGGCAACCACCTGCCATTCTCCGTCGCGGTAGCAGAGGTAGTCTCCCTCCGCTACAAAACAAGCATATGTCCTGGATCCGCTCGCCAATTCGAGGACCGCGCGGCTGCGCCAACCAGCATACTCGGTTCCTCCGTATTTTTGAATCAGGAAGTCGCTCGAGTGAAATTGCGAGGCCTTTAACTCCAACATGAACATTTCCTGGGAAGGGTTGAGCCGGGCAGGAACTCCCCCTTGCGCCGTCATGAAAAACTGCCCTTTTTCCTCTATTTTGCTGCCCTCTTCGGTTAACAGATTCCGGCAAGCTTCGACGAGGACGGTGCCATTTTCGAGCAAAATCGGCTTGATCCACAGCCCCGATTCTTCCGAAGAAATAGAAAGACCTTTGCCCTGGTCCATTTCCTGAAGGAAAAGAGGTTTCCCATTTAGCACGAGCGTTTGGTCTCTGCTCGCTTTGAAATTGAGCAGCAACTGTGCCTCGGTCGCGGGAACATTCGGACGGCCATTGTAGGCGATAAGAGAAAGATCGTCTGCGATGCGGGATACCCACCCCAAAGCGTGACGGCGATTGAGAGTCAGCCCACCCGAGCCGATCGCCTCATAGGGGTAGCTAAGAGCGCCACTGCGTTGAGACCTGGAGAAGACCGTTTCCTGGACGCTATCTGTCCCCCAGGGGTAGAAAAAAAAGAAGAGCGCACAGGCACAAAATAAAGCCGCCAGAGCATAGCCGCCGAGACGGACGGCCGATCCGAGAAAATCATCCACGCTGATTTTTGTACGAGGAAGAATAAGCACGGTTTTTCGACTTCACTTTGCTTAAGGATTTGTTGAATGTTGTAGTCTATGCAATCGAATAAATAAAAACCAGAGCCGAGCCATTCCCATTGTGGGAACCCTTAGTTCGTGGACATACTCTAAGGCAGAATTCAATTTATTTTCACCATAATAACACTAATATCTTGTTATTTGCATTTCAATTGAATAGTTCATTGCAAAATAACGCAAAAGATGTTATCTATATTGTTTAAAAAGAGAACTTCATGTCACTTAGAATAGAATCCGCTCACCCTCCGTTGATGCCGCCAAGTCAAGAGACTGAGAGCTGCTCCTCATTGCAGCGGACACTTCTGAGGTGCCTCCAAACAGAGCAGCTGACTGCTGATCACCCCTTTAGCATCGAAACCTTTGCATTATTGCCATCCCTCCCTCATTTGACATCTCTTGTTCTTTCCCATTTGACATTTTCAGAAATGCGGCGGCTCTTTGTAGGCGACCTGTCTACAGCCAGTTTGGAAGAGCTCGCCGCAATCCTGCACCGCTCTCCTAGCGCAGGCCTGCGGACTGGACTCATGTGCCTCTTCTTTTCACGTCTCGATCCCGCCATAGCCATCAAGTTAGTGCAACAGTTTGAATGGAGCTTTACTGAGCGGGTCGAATTCATCAATACGATGAGAAGCCACCACAACATCCTTCGCTACGGGATGGAAGAGTTAACAGTCATTTTGGGAAGAGATCAATTTGCAAGTCTTCAGTTTACCCTGCTGAATCCGGCCCTTGCGAAGCTGAGCCCCTCTATCGCGGTTGCTCTGTTTACCCAATTCGATTGGGAGGAAAACAAGGTCATTGCGTTCATCCAGTACATCATGCTGAATGCCAACACTCAAGCTGAAATTGCACTTGCAGACATGCGCCCTTTGTTTGACAAGATCCACTCCCCTGAAAAACAGGTGGATAGCCTCATCTTCCTCGGTTCATATGAACGCTTCCGCGATTTTGCAGATGTATGTATGGATTTATTTCGCACTTTCGATGTGAATGAAGAAGCGCAGCGCGTGTGCTTTGCGGCATTCCTGGCGATCAAGTTCCCCACCGTGCTCTTCTCTCATTACTCTTCACTTGAGATTCATCAGGATCATCACCGGGCCATCATTCTGAAGAACCTGTTGCGCTCCCACCACTCCCTTTTGCTCGAGGAGGTTGAGCTGCTCCAGTTTTCCTCAAAAGAAAATGAATGGGAAATTCTACGACGAGAAGCCCAGGAAAGTCCCTTCGTCGCTTGCAAGGTATTGGCCTTCACAGATCACCTGCCTCTTATCGAAGCTTGCATCCACGCCATTGCACGAGGGTTTGGTTTTGATGCGGCGGCGATCGAGACAAGATGTCTAAAACCCCTTGCTAAAATCCAAGCGCCCAGGGACAGAATAAGAGCTTTGCGTTGGCTCGGGGCGATCATGGAGGAGTCCTATGATGACAGCAACCATGCCTCTTCGATTCTTCATCACGATCAAATTTCAAAAATATTCTCCTCAATGATGCTATTTCGCAATCCCTCGCTGCGCTCCGACCTTACAGAAGCCTATCTCGACCTCTTCACCGACACCGCAGACTGGGCTCGCTACCTCGGCCAGGTGACTACGGCGACAACGGCAAACTTTCATAGGAAACTCTACCAACCCATCCTCTCCATCCTCCGAGAATCGTTCCTCCTCAGGAGAGATCAACAAACCATCCTGAAAGAGATACGAGGTCAGGGGCCCCAAATCACTTGGA
>JAZJZV010000116.1:0-3878 GCA_040389485.1 Chlamydiota bacterium | reverse complement strand
GAAGCTGAAAGCGACTCTCCTGAGATCTGGTACAGCTATGGAATCTGCCTACAGGCACTTGGCCAGTACTTTAACGACTTTGACTACTACTATCAGGCGATTGAGAAATTCCAGATGGGCCTTTCGATCGATCGCACGTGTCATAAGCATTGGCACGCCATCGCTTGGACATATTCGCTGCTCGGCGATCTCGAATCCGATGCGGAAGATCTCGAACTCTCGCTGCGCTTTTTCCGGAAGGCGATCGACCTGAATCCCTCCACCTATTACCTCTACGATTATAGCGTGGCACTTGCCAAGCTCGGAGAGGTCATGCACGAGCAATCGTGGCTCGAAGAAGCGGTAATGCAATTTGAGCGCCTGCTTCACTTGCAAAAGAATGCGGCCTACTTGCATCCCGATTGGCTATTCCACTACGCCTGTACGCTGGATGCACTCGGCGATTTCTATGAAGAGGAATCCTATTACCTGCGCTCTGTGGAGATCTTCTCCCACGTGCTCATGATCGATCCCGACTTCCCGCATATCCACCATCGGATTGCCATCGCGCTCAACCACCTAGGGGAGCTCACAGATGAAAGCGAGTATTTCTACCGGACGATCCACCATTTCCGCCTGGCGGCAAAAAATGATGAAGAAAACGACCTGATTATCATCGACTGGGCGACAGCGCTCATTAACACAGCTCAACTCGTCCACGACTCCTCTGAAAGAGACCAGCTCTTCCGCGAGGCTGAGCACAAGCTGCTCCTCGCCATGCGCCTAGGGAACGTGCACACCTACTACCATCTGGCTTGCCTACACTCAATGACTGGCCTTTATGAAAAAGGGATGCGCTTTTTGCATAAAGCCTGGAAAAGTGGGACCCTTCCTGCAGTCGACGATCTCCTACAGGACGACTGGCTAGAAGACCTCCGCGAGACCTCCAGTTTTCAAGAGTTTATCATGGCAATCGAGCACCGTCGGGACTACCAGCAGGAGTGCTGACGTGGAAGCACGTTCGGTATAGCAAGAATTGCCTTTCTCTGTTAGAATCGGTCTTTTTACCTACAGAAAAGGCTTTTCCCCATGGACAGACGCTCTCTACTTTTTGTCATCCTGCTCACCGTATCGCTCTTCTTTGTCAACCAATGGATTTTTCCTCCTAAGAAAGCGAGTACGTCCCAGACGCCGATCGTCAAGAAACAGGAAGTTCTCGAGTCCACCTCTACCGACTTCTCCTCTTTTCACTCTCCTGTGGTTCAAGGGACTCAGGGCGAGCAGTTTTACATTATTGAGAACGACTACCAGCAAATCGTTTTTTCAAACATGGGCGGCGCGATCGCACAGATCAACCTCGCTTTTCAGGACAATGACCACCCCAACAGCCCCGTCCTCCCCATTGGTTTCGACCGCACCCTCATGGAGAAATCTCCTGCGAATGCGACCTTCCCTGGGCTCCCCTACTTCGTCAACGATGGAACCGGGATTAAATCCGTTACGAGCGAAACAGTAGGCAACTACTACCCACTGCTCAGACGCACCCTATTTACTCCTAAAGGAGCAGTGGTAAACGCAGCTCCTTCTAGCCTCTACGCTTTAAACGTCGTCGATTCCTCTGCTGGCAAGCCCGCTGAATTCACTGTCAAGAGACTGGAAAAGAACCTCATCGAATTCGAGCGCGTAGACAATCAAAGACGGATCAATAAAATTTTTCGTTTTGCCAATGATCCCAAAGAAGCTCCCTATTGCATGGATGTGAGCATCCGCATTGACGGAGATGCAAAAGATTTATGGCTGACAACAGGCGTTCCTGAGGTAGAGATCATCTCCGACAATCCCGCTCCCTCTCTTAAATACCGCATGCAGAAGAGCAATGGGAAAAAAACGATTGAGCAGCTCTCCTTACCTAAAGATACGACAAGCATTTCTGGCATTTATCCCGATTGGATTTGCAACTCGAACGGATTCTTCGGTCTGATCCTCGACCCTTTAAGCGAAATCGCACCTGGTCTTAAGGCAAGGCTCATCCCAGGTCAAGTCGATCCCACAAGGCTCACCCTGATCGACCCACAGTACCAGCCCTTTCCGGCAGATAAGTATCCAGGATATGAAATGCTTCTTCCTTTGAGAGCGAAGCCGATGGAGTTCCGCCTTTATGCTGGGCCATTTGAGGATGATTTACTCAAACTGATCGATGCCACTTACTCTGATCCTGCCGTCGGTTACAATCCAGGATATATCGGGGCAATGAGCTTCCATGGCTGGTTCACTTTCATCTCCGAGCCCTTTGCTAAATTTCTCTTTATCCTGATGAAGTTTTTCTACAAGATCTCGACATCTTGGGGAATCTCGATCATTTTGCTGACAGTAGCCCTCCGCATCATGCTCTTCCCCCTCAATTCCTGGTCGATCAAATCGACAGTGAAAATGCAACAGATTGCGCCGAAGGTGGCAGCGATCCAGGAGAAATACAAGAAAGATCCTAAGCGCGGCCAGATAGAAATTATGGGACTGTACCGAGAAAAAGGGGTCAACCCTCTTTCAGGATGCTTTCCCCTTTTGATCCAGTTGCCTTTCTTGATTGGGATGTTTGACCTGTTAAAGTCAACATTTGAGCTAAGAGGCGTTCCCTTCATCCCTGGATGGATCGACAACCTCACCGCACCCGATGTTCTCTTCTCTTGGAACTATCCCGTTATTTTCTTTGGCGATAGCTTCCACTTCCTGCCCGTCTTGCTCGGTCTTGTCATGTGGGCGCAGCAGCGCTTTAGCGCTTCTGCTCCTAAGGACCCCAAGCTAATGACCGACCAGCAAAAGCAGCAGCGCACAATGGGTAACATCATGACGCTGGTATTTACCGTTATGTTCTACCACTTCCCCTCCGGACTGAACATCTACTGGCTCTCTTCGATGTCACTCGGAATCTTGCAACAGTGGTTCATGGTGCGCAAAGGCTTGAAAAAATAAGTGCGAATTGCAATTCTCTGAGGGGATTGCAAAACGCGCTTGCGCGCTCAAATTTGAGCCGAAATGAGTGTTTTGCGATTTCCTCCTCTGTTAGAAATAAGCTGCGAGACTCTCGATGAAAGCCTGGGAAGATTTTTTAAAGAAGCAGGAAGAGCTCCTGGGAAAGCCCATCATCGACAAATGGCTGCGCGCTTTGAAGGTGCTTCATTTCGATTCAGGCAACCTCTACTTGGAAGCGAAAGATTCTTTTCAGTGCATTTGGTTCGAGGAACACATCCGTCCCATGCTCAAGCGGGGACTTCTCAACAACAACTTTCGCCCGATCAAAGTCCACCTTGCCGTTGCCCAGGAAAATGGAACAGTCCCGCAAAAAAAACAGAAGACAAACGAAAAGCCACCGCCCCCACCCCAGTTGGAATTCCCTCCCGATCCATTGGATCCTGCGGCAACACTTGATCAATTCATCATAGGAGAGAGCAACGAGGTTCTCTTGCGCCTGCTGTGCGAATTGACAGGTTACGATCCCAACTCAAACCAATTTAAAGAACCCCTCCTTGCTCTCGGGACATTTAATCCCATCTACCTGTGGGGAGCTCCGGGGATGGGAAAGACGCATCTGCTCATGGCACTTGCCAGAGCCTTCCAAAAGCGAGGCCTAAATGCCCTCTATGCACGTGCGGAGACATTCACTGAGCACGTCGTCTCAGCCATTCGCGGCTCTGATATGCAGTCCTTCCGCAAAGCCTACCGCCATAACGATATTCTGCTCATCGATGACGTCCACCTGCTTGCGCGCAAAACCGCCACACAAGAAGAGTTCTTCCACACATTCAACGCCCTGCACACGACAGGGCGCCAACTCATCTTAACAGCGAATTGCGCCCCCAGCCAACTCCAAGAAATCGAGCCCAGGCTCGTCTCCCGATTTG
>JAZJZV010000115.1:3775-4961 GCA_040389485.1 Chlamydiota bacterium | reverse complement strand
GAAGTGTTCCTTAAAATCAAGGTATGGCCGCGTCCGGTTATCCGTTCGATCAAGTGGCAGGGCAACAAGCACGTCAGTACCAGTACCCTGAGAAAAGAGCTAGGAGTCAAGCCGAAGTCTGTATTCAATCGCCAGGCGTTCAATAAGTCCTTCAACAAAGTGAAGGAATACTACGTCAAGAAAGGATACTTCGAGTCGCAGCTACAGTACGTGATCTTCCCCGATTCCAAGACCAATGAAGTCGATATCTCCATTGAAGTAAGAGAAGGCAGGTCGGGTAAGATCGACGACATCGTGCTCAAAGGGTTTACCAGCAATGAACGCAGTGAAATCCTGGCGATGATCTATACGAAGAAATATAACCTCTTCACAAGCTGGCTCACTGGGGCAGGAACCTATAGCGAAGAAGCTCTTGAACAGGACAAGCTGACCATTGTCAACCTGTTGCAGAATAAGGGCTATGCAGATGCCAAAATCGATGTCCGCGTCAAAGAAGCCAAGTCGGACGGAAAGATCCTTTTAGAGGTCACCGCCGATAAAGGACCGCTATTCCATTTCGGCACGATGCACTTCAAAGGCAACACCCTCTTTTCCGATAAAGAAATCGACTCTTCCTTCCTCATCCGAACAGGTCAGATCTACTCCCCTGAAAAGCTGCGCCAAACGGCCCAATCCATTAAGGATCTCTATGGGCGCAAAGGGTATATCGATGCCAACGTCCAGTACGAGACAGTCCTCGTTTCCCACGAGCCCATTTACAACGTCAACTTCCAGATCAACGAGGGTGACCAGTATAAAATTGGAATGGTCCGCGTTTTTGGAAATTCCCAGACGGAAGCCAACGTCATCCTGAGAGAATCCCTACTTGTTCCTGGAGAGACTTTTGACAGCGCTAAGCTCAAAGCCACCCAGATGCGTCTGGAGAACATTGGCTATTTTAAAAGCGTCAACGTCTATGCCGTCCGCACCCAAGACGACCAGGCACTCGGGGAAAATTTCCGGGACGTCTATATCGAGGTAGAAGAGACAACGACGGGCAACATCAGCCTATTCTTCGGATTCAGCAGTGCCGATGACTTATTTGGTGGCTTGGACCTTTCTGAGAGCAATTTCAACTACAAGGGCATCCCCAGAGTCTTTAAAGACGGTCTTTCTTCCCTAAGAGTAGGCGGAGAGTATGCGCACG
>JAZJZV010000115.1:0-3765 GCA_040389485.1 Chlamydiota bacterium | reverse complement strand
AACGCTCCTACACCCTCTCCTGGCTGACTCCCTACTTTAGAGATTCTCTCTGGAGAGTTGGATTCGACGTCTCCCAGACCAATAGCATGTTGATTACGAAAGACTACGACATCAATACGTTTGGGTTCTCTCTCTATGCTTCGTATCCGTTGAATTACTACTGGACATTTGGAACGAAATACCGCTTCCGCAATGCACAAATCCACGTTTCCAAGCACACTCCCCGTCAAGAACGCGAACAGGCTCACAATAGCGGGATCATCTCTGCTATTGGCTCATCTCTTTCCTTTGACTCGACAGATAGCGCGATCAAGCCCCATAATGGGTTCCGCTCGAGCCTCGAGGCAGAATTTGCTGGAATCTGGGGCGACTTCTACTTTGGTAGACTTGCCTATGTCAACTCCTACTACAGCCAACTCTGGCGCCGCGGAATCATGAAATACCGCTGGGACTTCCGCTTCATCGAGCCTTTGTTTAGCACGAGCAATCCCAACGATATCCCCTTAAGCGAAAGATACTTCATCGGCGGCTTGAACTCCGTCCGTGGATATCGCGACTTCGACCTTGGCCCTCACTTTTCCAACGGCGATCCTAAGGGAGGTATTTCTGCGACAGTACTCTCAATCGAATATCTCCAAGAGATCTTCCCCTTCCTCGACGGCTTCCTCTTCGTCGATGCGGGAAGCATTGCTCTAAAACGCTTCTACGTCTCCAATTTCAGACTAAGTACAGGATTCGGTGCGCGTATTGAACTCATCAACCGCGTTCCCGTGATTGTGGGAATGGGATTCCCCATCAACCGGGATGAACATAGTGAAGAGCGTAGGTTCTTCTTCTCAATGGGTGGACAGTTTTAATTCTATCAACAAACAACATGGAGTCTCTCTATGAAAAAAGGTATGGTTTCCCTCTTCCTCATCGCAATGAGCTTCGCCTCATCCGGTTTTGCAGCAGAAACATCTGGCTCTTTTGGCATTGTCAACTTTGGAACGTGCATCACCGACTCCAAACTGGGCAAACAAGAGCAGTCCGCATTTGACAATATGAAAAATCAGATGACCTCGATGGTTGAAGAGACAGAAAAACAGATCAACGAACTCAGCGCGAAATTTAACGACCCCGAATACCTCGACGGACTCTCTCCTGAGGCAGAAGAGGAAATGAAGAACAAGTTCCGCGTTCTCAATGAAGAACTTGGCCGCTACCAGAACCAGTACTACCAAGTCCTCAACCAAGCCAACATGAGAATCATCCAGTCGCTTTCTACAAGCATCAATAGCGCCTCAGAAAAAGTCGCTAAAGAGAAAAAACTGGCTGCCGTTGTCAATAAAGATGCCTGCTTTTTCTACGCTCCAGGTTTGGACATCACGCCCCTCGTGATCGCTGAAATGGACAAAAATTTTGAAAAGGATTCAAAAAAAACAGCAGCTGCTCCCGCTGAAGTAGAAGCAAAACCCGCTGCATAAACAACCGCTAGAAAAATGAAGAAATTTACACTTGCTCAGCTTGCTGAGCTCACAAGTTCCACACTCGTAGGCGATCCCAGTCACTGCATCACTGGAGTGGACGCGCTCGACTCTGCCGGCAGTGAAGATGCTTCTTTTTTAGCCAATCAAAAATACCGGCCTTTGTTGCACAAGAGCAAGGCCGGACTTATTTGCATCAATAGAGAGACTCAGCCTGTTGAAGGGCAAAATTTTCTGATCTCCGATGACCCCTCGCTCACCTTCCAACAGATTATCAAAGAAATCCTCTCTTTCGAATTTAATCAGACTGGGTTCCCCGGGATTCACCCGACAGCAGTCATCCATCCCTCCGCAAAACTGGGCGATCAAGTAACAGTTGGCCCCTATTCTGTGATCGAACACGGCGCAGAAGTGGGTAGTGGCACTGTCATCGCAGCTCACGTGTATATCGGGGCTGGAGTCAAGGTAGGAACAGACTGCCAATTTTATCCCCATGTCACTGTTCGAGAAAAGTGCTCGATCGGAAACCGGGTCATTTTTCAACCGGGTGCCGTCATTGGTTCGTGTGGTTTCGGCTATACAACCGATGCGAGTGGACAGCACATTAAACTCGATCAGTTGGGATCTGTCATCATTGAAGACGATGTCGAGATTGGCGCCAACACAACGATCGACAGAGCGCGGTTCAAAACGACAACGATCGCCAAAGGCACAAAGATCGATAACCTCGTCCAGATCGGCCATAACGTATCTCTTGGACAACACAACATTGTTGTTTCTCAAACCGGGATTGCAGGCTCTGTCAAAACGGGCAGAAATGTCGTATTTGGCGGACAGGCAGGTGTCGTTGGTCATCTCGAAATTGCCGATTTCGTCATGGTCGCCACCCGAGGAGGCGTTAGCAAGTCAATCACCGAATCGGGAAAATATGCGGGAGGTCCTGTGATGGGGCTCGGCGAATATAATCGCCAGCAGGTCCACTTGCGAAAAATTAGCGAGTACGTGAAAAAAATTGAGCTTCTAGAGGATCGCCTCCAGCAGCTCGAAGAGAAGCTCTGCGCTGTTACCCCTCCTTGCGAATAATTGGATGGGAAAAAAAATTTGAACGGCGTATGTAGTAACAAAATAGAAACCACCATGAGACCGAAATCAAGGACGTCTCTAAAGAGAGGGTATTTTGAGATCATCAGAATTTAACTGGCCAACCGGGCTTTTCATCATCATCTACCACCTTTTGCTTGTGGTAGGCTTGCCCATTTTTTTCCTTCACCATACCGTCTCGTGGCAGATGCTCACTATTTCCGCGGTATTGCTCTATGTATCAGGCCTGGCTGTAACAGTTGGCTACCATAGGCTCTATTCCCACCAGACCTACCGCACAAGACCTGTGGTAGAGGCCGTCATCCTTTTCTTTGCTACAATGGCAACTCAAGGAAGCGCCCTACGCTGGTCCTTTGAGCACCGCCATCACCACGCTTTTGTCGACACTGACCGCGACCCCTATTCCATCAAAAAAGGGTTTTGGTATGCGCACTTCTTCTGGCTATTCCAAAAACCCAAAGAGATTGACCCCAAGGTCGTTGCAGACCTCATGCGCAATCCTCTGCTGCGCTTTCAACACAAGCACTATGCCGTACTCATGTTTTTGACAAATGCCCTATCTACCTTAGCAGTGGGCTATTGGCTAAATGACTACTTAGGCGCCTTCCTCTTTGCTTGGGTGACCCGCCTGTTCTTCCTCCACCACTTCACATGGTTCATCAACTCTCTCGCTCACACTTGGGGAGCTAGAACGTTCTGCAAAGAACTTTCTGCAGTCGATAACTATATCATCGCCTTGCTGACCTTCGGGGAAGGGTACCATAACTATCACCACACCTTTGCCTACGATTATCGCAATGGCATTCGCTGGTTCCATTTCGACCCCACCAAGTGGATCATCTGGACACTGCACAAGTGTGGACTTGCTACCCACTTGAAAAGGGTTCCTCGCCACCGCGTCCAGGAAAAGATCTTTGCTGAGCATAAACAGCAGCTCATGGAAAAAATCCAGTCCTCACTCTCTGAGCAGAAAGAGGAATGGGAACAAAAGATCACCTCTGCGATTGACACTATCCTCAACCGCTTAAGGGAAATCCGCGATTTGAAGGATCAGTACTACACCCTCAAAAAGGCTAGGACTGGAAAGAAAGAGATCCTCAAGACTCTCAATTCTCAGATCAAGACTCTCAATCGGACTCTCAATCAGGAATACCGCCATTGGGTCGATCTCTCCCATCGCTTGGGCGACCTTACTTAG
>JAZJZV010000114.1:0-2565 GCA_040389485.1 Chlamydiota bacterium | reverse complement strand
AACTCCTCGTAGCGGCCGTCTCTTTTCTGCACCTGAATGGTCAAATCCACCGTTTCAAATGTCGTAAACCGCCTCATGCATTTCAGACATTCCCTGCGCCGTCTCACCGCATTGCTTTCTGTGACGTTGCGCGAGTCGGTGACCTTCAGCTCTTCATGGCTGCAAAATGGACAATGCATGGCTCACTTCCGCTTAAGAGGATTATCGAACGTGTCTCAAGAATTCGATTTTACATCAAGCCCGCTTCCAGATCAACACAACTTTCTTGAACCAGCCCACTTGCTCAAAAACTATTATATAATTTAATATTCGCAAAAATAGCAAACAAAAACAAACCAACTAGACATCCTTTACATAAAGTGGAAAAATCAATACAATTTCTGGAAACAGACTTTAATAATGGCGTAGACATGATGGATGGAGATTTTCCCCCTACTGCAATGGTTTTCTGCACAAGCACTTTGCCGCAGACCTGTGAAATTCAATCTTTTTCTTACATTCCAGATCGAGTGACAGTCATCCAATCTCTTGACGAAGTAGAGGTTCCCACAGACCAAAAAACTCTATACCTTCTAGATCTAGACGATACCATCTATGCGCATCCCTTCGCCCTGGGTTCTAGAAAGTGGCGAGCAAACATTAAAGAGCAAATGCTCCAGTTGCTCACTGAGGATCCCGAAATCCAAGAACATCTTCCCATCAACCTAGAGACAAAGCAGATCATCCAAAGTCTCCACGATCAGATTTCATACTCCCTGGCCCTCCATGCACCCGTCGTCAGCGTAGAGCCGCTCACACAGCAATGGATTGAGTCACTACAACAAAAAGGGCATCAGGTTCAAGGTTTAACCGTGCGTGAAAGAAACGTCTGGTTTTATACCGCGCAAGAGGGTGTCGACATCCTCACACGAGACCAATTGAGCTCTATTGGCATCGATTTCCAAACCACAGAACAGATTTCTGCTGCAATCGAGCCCTACGCCTTCGGCATCCACTTCTCTCCACAAGATGACAAAGGGGATTACTTTGAAAAACTCCTCCTTCCTGCGCTGCAATCGCAGGGAATGCCGGATACAATCATCTTCATCGACGACAAACTCTCCCATGTCGAGTCCATGGCAAAAGCTCTCAGCCGCAACGGCATCAAGCACCACTCCTACCACTACACCGCCATTGACGCAAAAGAGGCTGGCTACGATCCCCTCATCGCCAACATCCAACTCTTTTACTACTGGATGTTTGGAAAAGAACGCATCCTCTCCGACGCAGATGCCCGCGCAATTGCAAGGCAGCATCCGGACAAAGAGGCGGCGTCCTATTTGAAACCCATCTTACTAGACATTCTTAGAAGCTGAATTTCCAGACAGCTTCTAAGAACGGGTAGCCACTGAAAGGCGGCGACTCATCAACATAGAAAATGCTCCATTGCCTAGCACATTGGCGCTCGTGATCACCGGATCAAACAGAATGTAGAGCGCTGTGATCAGCGACATCATCTGTGCATCAAATCCCAGGTACATCTCTAAAATGGGCAGCATCACTAAAATGCCTCCCCCAGGAATCGCTGCTACGGAAAACTTGGCAATCACAAAGTACAGCGCAAACATGAAATACGCGGCAAAAGTGGGCTCTGCTACTCCAAAGTTCTTCAGGACCGCGAAAGCAAAGATGGGAATGGCAAAACAATCTCCAATGAGATGAATGTTCACCGTCGCAGGGATAATCGCTTGCGCTAGCTTGGGGTTGCTGGAATTTTTTTCTGCAGCAGCCAAAGTGAGAGGCATTGCTGCAGCGCTCGACATTGCTCCAAACCCTGCCATTGCCGCAGGCAACATATTCCTGATGCTTTGCAACGCACTCCTCCATGAAAAACGGCTAGCCCCTAGATAGAGCAGAGCGATGTAGGCAAACTGCGCGCAGGCAATCACTCCAAAGATCCATGCATAGTCCTGTACAATCTTTCCCAAATGCCCATCGGAAACCAGCTTCAAAACAAAACCACCGACAAACAAGGGCATGACGCACATGAACCCTTTCAGAATCGCATTGACGATTTTCCCTATCGCCTCAGCGATCCGTGGAGTCTGCTTGGGCAGGAGCAAAGCGAAAACAACGCCCAAAATCAAACCGGCCAGCATCGCATGGGAATTGCCCACCCACTGGGGCAATGAAAATGCCCACGAAGCAACGAGCTGGTCCCCGCCCTCTGGAAACGCAATCGAAATAGGCGACAGGTAAAGAACATGTCCGACACTATAGCTCAGCATTGTTGAGAGCAGATTCGAACAGCATACTGCTGCTAAAAGCAAAAAAATGACCTGGGTCGCGCTCTTCGCCAAAGAAGCTGCCGTCTTGAACAAAAGACCAAAAATGACGACCGGAAGCAAAAATAAAATCAACGACTTGATGGACAGACTCAGACCATAGGCCCAAGATTTCCATGCCAAAGGCAACACATGGGCGGCACAAACAATGAGTACGACCACCCCCAAAAGAATCAAAGGCATTTTGCGAAACATAAAGTTCTCCCTACTCGAGATTTAAGTGAAAAAATAAAAAAAACTG
>JAZJZV010000113.1:1335-2612 GCA_040389485.1 Chlamydiota bacterium | reverse complement strand
CAATTTCGGCATGATGGGCGTGATGGTCTATGGATTTGTATTTGGCTATGCGCTGCGCCTTGCCGATGTCAAGTTGAAGCACGCCGTCGAATGCGATCGCGACTTGATTAAGGGGTATGCAGGGACCTTCGCCTTTACTGCCATTTTGCAGATGAACATTTCATCAGGGCTTTGGGCTCTCTACATCTTTGTGCTGGCCCACTCCCTACTCGCTCTCTACCGAAAGACGACCCTATTTGCTCAGAGGCTGTCTTTAAATTCAGCTTCTAAGACCACTAAATAGGGCGCAGAGTCGCAACGTCGCATTGAATGCCGTCAACTAGCCGATGTGTTTGCCGAGGACGCCGGCCAGCTTCATCATGTCTAGAGGCTCCTTCCCGCCGAAGACCTTGGCGAGCTTGGCATCGGGACGGATGAGCCGTTTGTTTTTGGGGTCCTGGAGCTTGTGCTCTTTGATGTAATCCCAGACTTTTTTGATCACTTCGGGGCGAGAGAGCTCTTTTTCTCCAACGACGGCTTGCAGATCGGAGGACAGCTCATGGGATGCCTGCTTGCGAGCGGGTGCCTTCTTAGTGGTTTTTCCCTTTGTAGCTTTTCCCTTTTTTGCACCTTTCTTTGCTGGCGCGGCCTCGTCTTTCTCTTTGGAGCCCTTTCCTTTTCCCTTTCCCTTTTGCCATTTCTTCGCTTTAGGGACGTAGGCGGTTTTGGGATGATCGGGGTATTTTGTTTCGAGATCGTCGAGGTCATTGACGATCACATCGCAGTCGGGGTAGTTGGAGCAAGAATAGAACACCTTTCCAAAGCGGGAACGGCGCTGGGCCATTTTGCCATCGCAGCCTAGAGCGGGACATGTGGGCATGTCGCCTGCAGGGGTATCCCCTTTTTTGGGGATATTCACGATGCCGCGGCACTCGGGGTAGTTAGTGCAGCCGAGGAAGGCTCCGAATTTCCCCCAACGCATTTTCATCGCATTGTTGCACTTGGGGCAATGCTGATCCCAATCAAAATTCGGATCGTAGTCCTCTTTGTTGAAGCTGAGAGCCTCAAGAGGAGCGGTGAATTTGCACTCGGGATAGTTGGAGCAGCCGTAGAAGTACTTTTTGCGGGCCCAGATTTTTTGCAGTTTGTGGCCGCAATCGGGGCAGATGACATCCGTTTCGACTCGGGGAACAAACGCCTCTTTTTCTGCCACTTCGACAAAGGGAATGAATTTTGCCCAGAAGTCGCGGATCAGCTCTTTCCAGTTTTTTTTGTGTTCGGCCACTTGCTCGAGTTGG
>JAZJZV010000113.1:1008-1325 GCA_040389485.1 Chlamydiota bacterium | reverse complement strand
TTCGAGCTCATCTTCCATGGCAGCTGTGAAGCCGACATCCATGATCATCGCGAAGTTGTCTTCGAGCATTTTGGCGATCACTTTGCCCAGCTCTGTGGGTTTAAGTGAGCCTTTCTCTTTGACCGTGTAGTCGCGGCTCTGGATTTTATTCATGATCGCCGCGTAAGTAGAAGGGCGGCCGATGCCCGATTTTTCCAGTTCTTTAACGAGCGATGCTTCTGTAAAGCGCGGAGGTGGGCGGGTAAATGCTTGTTGCGATGCTACCTCGAGAAGCATGAGAGGCTGACCTTCTACCAGCGGAGGGAGGGTTTTTTCCT
>JAZJZV010000113.1:0-998 GCA_040389485.1 Chlamydiota bacterium | reverse complement strand
TAGGCAGTACGGTTCCCGGCGACAAGGAGAGCAATCATGGCAGATCCGAGTTTTGACCAGATCAGCGCATCAACCCTCGCCGATCTCAAGGACGATATTGTCTATGACAATTTCTTCGTAGACGGCCAGGAATCCAGGGAATTTGACGACTGAGCCCGTTGCGCGGAGCAATATGTCTTTATTGGTCGCAATGTCGCAAGAGACGGTGTCGTAGACGGCGGGATTCATCTGGGAAGCGAGGAAGCGGCGCCAGATGAGGACGTAGAGCTTGTATTGGTCGATCGAGAGGTGCGCGCGGATCGACTCTGGATCGTTCATGAGATTGGTGGGGCGGATCGCTTCGTGGGCATCCTGGGCGCTTTTTTTTGTGGAGTACTGTTTGCCCTCTGGAGGGAGATACTGCTTGCCGTAGGTCTTCTCAATGTATTTGCGTGCACCATCAACTGCTTCGGGCTCGAGGCGGACGGAGTCGGTTCTCATGTAGGTGATAAGACCTTCTGCTCCCTGGTTGCCCAAATCCATACCTTCGTAAAGGCCTTGAGCGATATTCATCGTGCGGGATGCAGAGAATCCATAGTGGCGGCTAGCTTCCTGTTGGAGTGTCGAAGTGATGAAGGGAGCGACGGGATTGCGCCTTTTCTCTTTTTTCTCGACGGACTGGACGGTGTAGGTGGCATTCTGGAGCTTGCCGACGACGTCTTTTGCTGTTGTTTCGTCGGGAATCAGATAGAAATCTTTTCCTTCTGCGGCTTCTTTTTCTACCCTTTTGCCGTTCACAGAATAGAGCACAGCTTGAATGGGCGTCTCATTTTTCTTCGACTCGAGCATCGAATGGATGTTCCAGTACTCGACCGGAACAAAAATTTCGATTTCTTTCTCGCGGTCAACAACTAGCTTTAATGCAACAGACTGTACGCGACCTGCAGAAAGGCCGCCATCTCTTGCGCCTTGAACTCTGCGTGTCAGAATGGGGGAGATTTTATAGCCGACGATCCTAT
>JAZJZV010000112.1:0-4238 GCA_040389485.1 Chlamydiota bacterium | reverse complement strand
AAACTGCTCATCGGTCATCGATAAGTTGGCATGCGGATCCGGTTGAGCTGGGACATGTTGGTGAACAGGTTGGTGAACAGGTTGGTGAACAGGTTGGTGAACAGGTTGGTGAATAGGCGGGAATGCTCCATATGCCTGGTACCCGCCTCCATGATAAGCCGGCTCTGGTGTGTTGAGTGCTTTGATGGCGGCTCGAAGAGAGATTTCAGCAATACCCAATTGCGTATCAGTTACGTTTATTTTTGATGCGATAGCAGTTTTCACTTCCTGATTGGTACGATGTTTTGCTGCAAAGATTTTGATCTTTTCCAATGTCTGCTTGTGCTGCTCAAGCTGTTGTTGGTGTAGGGGTTTCTCACTTTGAGGAACTTTCGTAAGAGCCCAAATAAAAGTAGACATTTCTTGGATTTGCTGCGCGTATGTTTTAAACAGCTCTGCATCTGGTCCTGACAATGATGACATAATATCTCCTTTGTTTTTATTAAAACTGATAATTATGACTAAATTATACAATAACATCAACAAAAAATGCAATAGTAATTTCAATTTTAAATTTTCAATCAAAAACCATGACCAATCACACTGATTTTCAGTAGTTTAAACATATAAACAACGCTGACGTCGGATTAAGGCCTCTACGGCTGGTTTGTAACCATCACAATCCCAGCGCTTGTTAAAAATTTGCTAAATGGGCATCCTCTTCGCTCTTGATCACTTGTTTTAACTTCAAGGTTGAGTATGCCTCAGAAACGACTGTTTGTTCCCCTTCTATTCTCCTTAGGCCTGCTCCCCTTTCTTTTGCATGCTATCGAGGTGAGAGAAACGCCGCCACCCCCTGTAAAAACAGCTGAGCCGTCGGTTTTTTTGACACAATACCTCCAACTGATCAATAACCCTCGTTATGCATTTGGGCCGCTTGGCAAATGGAAAGAAGGCGAGATTGAGGTCATTATCGATCCGGTTCAAATTAAGCGAATTGAAAATCAAACGCGCCTACGCATGATCTCCAATGGGGTCAAGGATAAGGACGCTGAACAGTGGAGCTCTGTCGGAATCGTCGCAGAAGACTACTATTGGATTTGGGTCCGCGATGCCGTGACATTCCCCTCTGGCGTTTATGGAACCTACGATCGGCTGATTTGGAGAGCGGGATTGGAAGGGCCTCCTGGTGCTGCAATTTTCCCCTTGCTTCCCAATAAAAAGATCATCGTCAACATCAACTACCGGCATGCCACGCGCAGCTGGGAAGTGGAACTTCCCCGAGGACTGAAAAAAAATGGAGAAACCTTGGAACAGGCTGCAACGAGAGAGCTCGTCGAAGAGACGGGGTACCATCTCTCCAAATGCACACTGCTGGGGAATCTCGCTCCCGATTCCGGCGTTCTCACGAGCATCATCCCCGTCTATTGCGGCGAAGTAAGCTACAGCGGTGATTCCTACAAAAAATATTCAGAAGCGATCGCCACCAACCCTTCCTTTACAAAAGAAGAAATCAAGCAGGGTTTTGGTAGAGGTTATATCGAAGTGCCGATCAATGGACAAATTGTGAAAGCGCAATGCCGCGACCCCTACTTAGCCTATGCGATTCTTCAAGCTGAAGTGAAAGGGATACTCTGATGAGGCAATTGCCTCTGGATGTAAATTTCTGTAGTCCCCCAGGGAAATTGGACTAAGAATTGCTTGCGAACAACAAATGTGGGATCGTAGTCGTTTAAAGGGTAGCTCACGGTGATGATCTCAGTTGAAGGAGGTAACCGTCTGAGTCGCTCGCATAAGTGCTGGATGACGCTTTCTTCCAGGCAGGTGCCAAAAAGGTAAATCGCTGTGGCGCCGGAAAGGTCTGTCTGCAGCATGTCTTCGCAGGAAAAGGTCATCTTAGAATGTGCATCCTTTTCTGCAATCCCTTGAGCAATGCAGATAAATTGGGGGATCCAATCGACTGCCTTAACGCGGCATCCCGTCAAAGCGCGAATGAAACAACTCCCCTTTCCCCTTCCACAACCGAGCTCAATCCAATAGTCCTCCGGCGCGAGGGCACATTCTTCCGCAATTCTAGCGTAGACGGGCAATGGGGTTTCTCCGTACTGATGAATGTCGCTGGCTCCCTTCTTCTTGAGATAATTGCGGCAAATGCGGTAGGGATTAGCGAAGCGGTAGGCTCTATTAAATGCCTTGTTCCATGGAGCAAAAAAAGGGTAGTGCTTCTTCACTTCTCTGGCTTCGCGGAATAAAAACCATTTGACTTTGAAAAACAGTCCAATCACCAGTTGACCTCTTCGCCGGGATCGAGCACGAGGAATTGAGAGGGATCGACGCCGGCTTGCTGCAATGCGTGAAAAAGATCATAAGGAGGGCGGTCCATCGGTTCATCGGAAAGACAAAAGGTTTTCCAATGCATGCCAATGCTCAGCAATGAGCCCACATCCATATGAATCCGGACACTTTCTGTGGGATCGACATGCACGTCACGCATAAACGCTCTTGGTCGATATGTCCCGATGGGAACGAGCGCGAGATCAATAGGACCAAAGCGCTCTCCGATGCTGGCAAAATCAAAGGGGTTGTATCCTGTGTCTCCCACGAAATAGCACTTCTTTTGCGTGCCTGCATGTTCAGACTCGAGAACCCACCCCATCCACAGGGAACTGTTGTGACCAAAACTACTCCTTCCCGAAAAGTGCTGGGCGGGCACAGCGGTGAGTTTGATGGGAATGGACAACTCCCTTTCTTCCCACCAGCTCAACTCGTATACGGGAGATATTCCCAAACGGTCAAACCATTGCTTCACTCCTTTAGGAACGAACCAGGCAATATGCGGAAAGAGGCGGGACAGGGCTAAGACGGTTCTCTTGTCTAAGTGATCGTAGTGGTTGTGGCTGATGAGAACGATATCAATTTTGGGCAGTCCTGAGAGAGAGATGCCTGGGGGATGAGTGCGTTTGGGTCCCATAAACCTGAAGGGGGAACACCTTTCGCTCCAGATCGGATCAGTCAGAATGTGCACTCCCGCAATGCTAATCAAAAATGTGCTGTGGTTCACCCATCGCACAGAAGGCTCCCCTGGAGAAAGAGTCCGCTGGTGTTTCGGATAAGAAAAGGAGGTTGGTCCTCGAGCTAGACTCTCATCATCATCGTAATAGCCGACTTTCCAAAGAAGGTACTCTTTAAGTCCTCGGCGCCCATTTTTGATGTGAGGATTGATGAAGGCCTTATTCAATATACCTATACTAGTAAAGGGTTTCAGATAGATTCGTTATCTCGCACTCAAACCGGAAGAGGATGAAGTGCTGTCAGCAGAAAGATTATAAAGAAAACCAGTTATAACTGGTAAATTCTTCTGGCAAAAAAGATGAAGGGCGACTGAATGGGGATCATGGGAGGAAAGCAGCTCCCCTTCCTCTGCATTTGCCAAAGACTGCAGCACTCTCGATAAAGCAATCGCCGCAGACCTGTTATCCGTTTTAACATAATGAGTCGTTAGGAAGGGATTGACGATATAGAGGAAAATAAGTGAGCGAAAGTACTTCTCTTCTAATTTTCGGACCTCTTCTAAATGTAAAAGTATATCACCCGGGTCTTCTACCAAGTGGAGATTAGGCTCAGACTGTCTCTGTAAAAAACTTCTTAACTCGGAGCGATACATCTGCATAAAGGCCTTAAAATCATTAGTAAATGGCAAGCGAAGGATTTCAAGTAGCACAGCTTCCGCAGAGGCAAACAGCAATGGAGGATCTAATGAGGCTCCCGAGCTGCTGGAAATGGCCATGGATTCTCTGAGAGGTCCCAGGATTGCAGCATCTAAATGCTGAGAGAACTGAACAAACTGAGGTTGGGCCAAATGCTGGCCATATTCACTGAGGAAAAGCATCGCAAAAGAACTTTCTCTGCAAAAGGTTTTTAAACTCTGAGTTGCCATGTATTTAGAGAGATGGGCGCGAACGAGAAACATTGTCTCGATTGGCTCAGTCTGAGCGAGAAGCTGGCGTATAGGTGTCGCGAGATCTTTCAAGATAATTGTTTCAGAGCATACTTTAAAGAATGCACTAAAAAAGTCGATGTGTTTTTTTTGAAATGCCATAGAGGAAATGAGGTCATTCCAAATGCTTAGATGTGTGACATAAGTGTTGCGAAAACACTCAGCGAACTCGCGCACAACGTAGCGCTCATGGGATGGATTATCATGCAAGTAGGCCAGTGTATAATGCACAACATCATCCACATTAAAGCGCTGCAGTGAG
>JAZJZV010000111.1:5510-5835 GCA_040389485.1 Chlamydiota bacterium | reverse complement strand
ACCATTTCTCTTCTTTTTTTAAATGCAATTCAACCCCCAATAAACAACTGGTAAATCAAGACTTCATATCCTTGACATTTTTCTTTGATTGCAGGAGAATTCTTCAAATCATCTAGCAGGTCAATTATGAAAACAGCACGCGAGCATTGGGGCTCAAGATTGGGATTTATCATGGCAGCCGCCGGATCGGCGATCGGCCTAGGTAGTCTCTGGAGATTCCCCTACATCACAGGACAAAACGGCGGCGGCGTCTTCGTCCTCCTCTATCTGATCTTCACCTTCCTCATCGCCCTTCCCGTCTTCATTGGAGAACTCGTCATTGGGC
>JAZJZV010000111.1:266-5500 GCA_040389485.1 Chlamydiota bacterium | reverse complement strand
TCATTGCTTTTGCAGACCTCAAGCCGCAGTCGGAAAACTGGAAGCTCGTGGGATGGCTCAATGTCCTGACGACGTTCCTCATCCTCTCCTACTACTGCATCGTCTCTGGCTGGTGCGTCAACTACATCTTCATGTCGCTCACCCATTTCACTGCAGGAAGAACTCCCGAAGAAATCTCCCAGGTGTTTAATACGCTCTATGCCTCCAGCGACATCAATCTATTTTGGGCCTTCATCTTCATCCTGTTTAACGTTGGAGTGCTTTACGGTGGCGTCCGCAAGGGGATTGAACACTGGGCGCGCATCCTCACCCCAGCGCTTCTTTTCATCCTCATCGGCCTGTTTCTCTTTAGCATGACGCTCGATGGTTTTAAGGAATCGTTCAAATTCATTTTCTACCCCGACTTCTCGAAGCTAACGGCGTCGAGTTTCCTCAATGCCCTCGGCATGTCTTTTTTCACATTGAGCGTGGGACTGGGGATCATCATCACTTACGGCAGCTACATGAAGCACACCGAAGATATCCCCAAGACGGGAATGATCGTTGGCTGCATGACGGTACTGGTTTCTCTGATGTCGGCCATGATGATTTTTCCCATCATTTTCACTTTTGGTATGGAACCGCAAGCAGGGGCAGGCCTCGTCTTTAAAACGCTCCCTGTCCTCTTTGCTAAACTGCCCGGAACACTCGTGATCTCGACGGTCTTCTTCACACTACTCGTCTTCACGGCGCTCACCTCAGCGATCTCGTTATTTGAAGTGCTCGTTGCCAATCTGATTGAAATCCTGAACTGGTCGCGCTCTAAAGCAATCCTGATTTCTTGCTCCGCCGTCTTTATCTTTGGTCTACCCTCTGCCTTCTCAGGATCGCAAGGGATGTTTGCCAATTGGAAAGCGATGTACGGCAAGGACTTCTTCGACACGCTCGATTACGTCACTGGCAGCTGGATGCTTCCGATGGCAGCGCTTTTCACGACCATCTTCATCGGCTGGGTGATGCCCCGCCAAATAGCCCAGGAAGAATTTGCTCAAGGTAGCACGCTCGGCAAATGGATGCGCCCCTGGTTCTTTATTATGCGCTGGATCGCTCCCATCGCCATGATCCTAATCGTGCTCCAAGAAAGTGGAATCATTGATATCAATACCATTGTCGACTACTGTAAATATGGCTGTAAAAAATGAGGTTATAAATGAAAGAAGGCACGCTCCAAATCCACACAGAAAACATCCTTCCCATCATCAAACAATGGCTCTATTCCGATAAGGATATTTTCGTTCGCGAACTCGTCTCCAACGCCTGCGATGCGATCCAAAAATGCCGGATCCTGCGCGATCATGGAGAACTCGCGAGCTCCGATGAGGAGTTCCGCATCGACCTCACAATCGATGCAGAGGCGCGCACGCTCTCTTTCACCGACAACGGCATCGGGATGACTGAAGACGAAGTCGTCAAATACATTGCGCAAGTCGCTTTTTCCGGAGCGGAAGAGTTCATCGGCAAGTACACCTCGCAAAACGAAAAAGACCAGATCATCGGCCACTTTGGACTGGGATTCTATTCCTCCTACATGGTCTCATCGAAGGTCGAAATCGACACCCTCTCCTACCAAGCTGAAGCAAAGAGCGTCCTTTGGTCCTGCGATGGTTCTACCAACTACTCACTGGATGCAGGCACCCGAGAGACGCGCGGCACAAAGATCACCCTCTTTGTCGATAAGGAGAATGAAGAATTCCTGCAGGAAGCCCGAGTGCGCTCTATTCTGCAGCAATACTGCGCCTTCTTGCCTTTCCCGATCTTCTTAAATGGTACGCAAATCAATGCCAAACCTCCGCTATGGCTCAAAAGCGCTGCCGATTGCACTGACGAAGAATACCTCGATTTCTACAGGGCCCTCTATCCGATGGAACCCGATCCCATTTTCTGGATCCATCTCAATGTCGATTACCCATTCCACCTGAAAGGGATCCTCTACTTCCCCAAAATCTCCCGTCGCTTCGACTGGAGCAAGAACACGATCAAGCTCTTTTGCAACCGCGTCTTCGTCTCCGACAACTGCAAAGACCTCATCCCCGATTACCTGATGGTCTTGCGCGGAGCTATCGACAGCCCTGACATCCCGCTCAATGTCTCGCGCAGCACGCTCCAAATGGATAAAACGGTGCGCCAGCTCTCCTCGCACATCGCCAAAAAGATCACCGACAGGCTCTCTTCTCTCTATAGCAGCGATCCTGAAAAGTTCCAAATAGCATGGCCCGACATCGAGATGATCCTCAAGCTCGGCATCCTCCAAGATGAAAAGTTCTATGACCGTTCCAAAGAGTTCCTCCTCTGGAAAAACCTGGATGGTGAGTGGACAACGCTTCCTCAGTACCTGGAAAGACACCAGGAAGACTACAAAGGGAAAGTGTTCTATACAGCCGAAGACCACCCCAATGCTCAGCTGCTCGACATGTACAAGCAAAAAGGGATCGAAGTGCTCATAGCCTCTTCACTCGTCGACTCCCCGCTGATCAGCTTTTTGGAAGATAAGAATGACAACGTCAAATTCCAAAGGATCGACGGCGCCATCGATGAGGCCATCGTCGACACCTCGCGCGAAAAAACTCTGCTCGACGCAGAAGGGAAAACGCAAGCGTCAAACATCGCCAGCTTCATCCGCACAGCGCTCGCATCCGACAACCTCGAGGTCGAAGCGAAAAGCCTGCACACCGATTCTCTGCATGGATTTATCGTAATCGATGAAGAGATGCGCCGCATGAAAGAGACGATGTCTCTCTCCCAGCAATCAATGCCGTTTGATTTTCTCTCGAAACGCACCTTCGTGGTCAACACGAATAACAAGCTCGTCCAGACTCTTTATGCAAATAAAGATAAGAATCCCGAGCTTTCCAAAGAGATCGTGCGTCACCTTTACGACCTCTCTCTGCTGTCGCAAAGAGAGTTCAACGCTTCGGCTCTCTCTGAGTTCATCGCAAGATCGACTCAGGTGATGGAAAAGCTCTACACCGAAACAACTTAACCTTTGGATATGGGGAAGGTGGAAAGGACGTCCACCACCTTCCCTTGAATATTCAGAGCCTCGACGGTGCCGATTTTTTCTGTCAATGTCACGAGATTGACGACGTTCTCTTTTGTGCTTTTCACAAGGTACCACATCTTTTTCGTCTTACGCGGAGAAACTCCCCAGGAGCCATCGCCCATATAAACCACCCCTTCTGGATCAACCCTTCCCTCTTTAATCGGATGCGTGCGCTTATACGCATGGTTGTGATGCTCAAATGCCACGTTCAGATGGTTCTTTTCAAAAAGAGGCGTCCAATTGTTCCGGATTTCGATCGGCGTTTTTCCATCATAAGGGTAAACGGAAGGGTATGCCCCCACGTGATAAGCGGCAAACTGATATGACACATGTGACCTCTCTGCCATTTGCTTGCGCAGCCACTCGGTCTGAGCTCCCCCGATGTTGTAGCCATGCCCCGAATCCAAAAGGAATAAACTCATGTAATCGCCGCAATCTAGAGTGCGGAAAGGAACGTTTCTTTCTGGAAGAGCAAATAGATCATAAAAAAGAGCCTGTTGGCTCCTGCTCAGCGACGACCCACGGATATCGTGATTTCCCAAGACGGGAATGATCGGGATCAGGCGCCCCAATTTATCCACGAGCTGTGATTTGCACTGCTTTAAAAAAGTCCTCCACCTGCGGATCTCCCAGCTTCTCGTCTTAAAATAGGCACGTACCCCATTCGTGTAGGCAATATCTCCCCCGACCACGACAAAGTCAGGATCCACAGCAGCAATTTGTGTATTCATCCGGCAAAACCGATCGAAGTAATAATACGCATCTCCACCGACCACAAACTTAAGCGGGCGCGATAGCGTCTGCGGCAGCGTGCGAAAACGATAGGCTCCCTCCTTACCCGCCAACGTGAACTCATAATCGGTATCTGGATCCAACTCAGACAATTCAACCGTATGCACCCAATACTTGCTTTTGGAGATCTTTCCGTGGATGCCATCATAGGACTTCCACTCCTCCTCTCCCACCTTCCGATAGGCCACTTGCGACACCGGATCGACATCCATCGTGTGCCATTGAACGGTCATCGTCGTCGAAGGATCGTGCAGCCACGTCAAATACAATACAGAAGGAGATTCCTTTGCGATCCCCTGCTCTCCCCAGAATACAAAAAATAAAATCAGCAGTTTAAAAATCTGTCTAGTCATCTCAGTCCTATCTAAAAAAACGCAGCCACTCGCATATATGCACACAAATCACTTCAACATTTGGGAGTTCGAAAAAGAGACTCCCTGAATTTGAGCGAGTAGACCGTCTCAAATTCGGTGGCTGGCAACGCCGTTAAAAACCAAATTTTGATGTGATTTGCGTATGTATAGCATATTCGATTGCAAACCGTTAGTGTTTTCAGCATCCCTTGAACGACCTCTAGTAAAAAATTTCCACTGATCTTTGGAGGATTTTCAATTCAAAATCGGGGAGTAACACTGAAACTTTTTACTAATATAGATTCAGATGATCAAATTAAAAATTTACATAAATCATTGACAATAAACCAAATAAACGATAAAATAAGAGTGAGAAATTTAATAATAACATAAACAATGATAATAATATGCCTATTACCAGTATAGACAATGTTAATCTATTTCAAAATCACACCCCTCAAAACTTTGCCTGCCCGAAGCACCAGGCGGAGTTAGCAAACGCCCTTGCGCCCGATTTAAAACAACTTCTCGAATCCCCTTACTTTCAAAGAGAGTTTGCTTCCATACTCCCTCCTAATCCCAGCGATCATGCCAACGTCCACATCTATTTGACAGACAACACCATTTCCGTGAATCGACCTGGAGCCCCCAACCTCACGATCGACATCAACATCCGCGTTCCAGACCCCAAATTCCTCGAGCTCCATCGCGCCATCATCCAGAAAGCCAACGGCATCTACGAACGCTGCCGAAATGGACTCAATCGCAAAGCCGCCCAGGCACAAATCCTAAACGAAAGAGACGCTGCCCACGCACAAATTGCGCAGCTCACTGCCCAGATCACCGAACTCCAGCAACAGATCATTGCACAGCAGCAAATCAATGCCGATATCACCGGACAATTGGGGAATCTGCAATACCAACTCGCCCAGGCACACACAGCCCTCGATACAGAAAGAGCCCACAACGCCCATTTAGCAGCCCAACTCGCCGCAGCCGCCACCACCGGA
>JAZJZV010000111.1:0-256 GCA_040389485.1 Chlamydiota bacterium | reverse complement strand
TGCGCTGGCAGCCGCTCACGCACAGCGCGCGCATGCAGAAAACCATATAGTCCACCTCCAGACGCGCATCAATGCCTTCAACCTCGAGCGCATGGACCTAGCGCGCCGCGAAGCCCAGCTTGCCACAGACCAGGCTCTACTAGCTACCCGCGACGCCACTCTCACGACAGAAATGACCATCCTCCGCGAGCAGCTCGCTCAAGCGCACCACGACCTTGATGCCTTCGATCTCACTCACGATGCGCGTGACGCATCC
>JAZJZV010000110.1:685-8251 GCA_040389485.1 Chlamydiota bacterium | reverse complement strand
GATCATCTGCTTGCCATAGACGAGAACGATCTCTTCTTTTCGCAGCGCTTCCATGAAGAAAGAGGCATTGCCCTTGTCGGAGTTGCCATGTGGGCACCAGATCGTATGCACCTTTTTTTGCAATAGCTTCTGAGCAAAAAAGAACACCTCGTCGAAAAGATCCCGAGGCAAGGAATGAAAGATGATATCATATTCCGAAGCCACCTCATGCGCAACACTGTGGTAGTCGTAGAGGATCACTTGCACGGATGGGTAATAATTGCGCGTCAACTCGGCAAATTTTTCCTCTGTCACAATCAGAGGCATGTCCATCAGCGCGCATAGGGGTGCGAGATGGTCCAAGTACTGGAGTTGGGCTCCATAGAGCAATGCGGCGCAACGGTAGGAGGTCATGGTCCCCTAATTGTTACTTTTTTAGATGGTATGTCGCAACAGAAACCTTTCTTTTAGCTCTCGGCTCGCTGTGCATGAAAAAATGGGCTCTGGCATGACGTCCACCAGAGGTTGTTAACCGCTGATTTTGAGTGTGTTGGCGATTCATGCGCTCCGTTAAAGCCATGAGCTGGTCGCTGAGCGATAAAATTTCTGTGCTGATCACTTCAGTGGGAGGAAGAACCTGGTCAATTGAGGGAGTCTTTGGACCGCCTGGAACCATCTTCTCGATCTCTGTCGTCACTTCTTGACGGTGCTGCCGCACATGGCTGAGCCGCTCAAAAAGGTAGTGCTGCTGCTCCTGCAGCTGGCACAAACTGCCTCCGTCATTCAGCATGAGGGAAACCTCTTCTTGGTGCATGTTAGATAATAGCTCCCGCGTCAGGTGCACTTCCTTCTGGAGATCGTCGCGCAAATGGCAATGGAGACTCTGCCACGAGGGCGTTTCACTGGATTGATCTGGTTCCATAATCACCTTCTTTGTTGAGGTGACAGATAGTAGAATGCAAAAACCGTGCCAACTTATGAAACGATCTACTAGTACAGCTTAACAAAGGGGGAGAATCTGGCCACCATTTCGATCGACGACTCCCCCCAAAAGGCAAAATCACTGCCCGTGCCAAAGTAGAGCTTGGATGGGCGAGTCCACCTCAAGTACAGCTTGGATGTGAGAGGCCATATCAGTCCCTGCAGGGAATTGATATTGCTCTATCGTTTTCGTGCTCAGGTCCACACCAGCAGCGCTGACAGCTCCAGCAAAATAGGGCCAAATCTTGAACACATTTTCTTCTCCAAAATGAGGGACGTACCCCCTATGGCCAAAAACTTCACAAATCTTGCCATAAACTTTACCTCTAAGATTCTTGTCCATCGTAGTGAAGGTATTTCGAACGTATTGTTTTGCCATTGTCCTCATTAAGGAGTCTTCTTTTAACCCACGATTGTGGAGGTTCCTTTGAATGAAGCGATTAGCGCCACTCCAAGCCCCGAAGGAAAGAGGACTTGCTTGAAAGTAAGTCAGGGTCCCATTTGTCTCAAGCGCTTGAGAAATTGCTCTCTCGCCCATATCGTGGATGCGATAATTGCATCCCATTTGGAGAAATGTGAGGGTGCTATTAGTTGCAAGTACCGTAGCAAGCGCTTGCGCGCCTTCATCTCCGAAACGATTGTACGACAGTTTAAGCGTTTTGAGCGTGCTCATAGTTGGGAGCACTCGAGCAAGTGCTTCCGCGCCCGGATCTTCGATTCCATTGGATCCCAGATCGAGCGATGTGAGGGTGCTATTATCTCTAAGCACTGGAGCAATAGCTTCCACTCCTAGATCTCCGATCCCATTGGATTGCAGGTTGAGCGATGTGAGATTACTATTAGCCATAAGCGCTGGAGCAATCGCTTGCGCGCCTTCAGCTTTGATCGGTTTGAAGTCGGGAGCATTGTTGTAGAAATCAACTGACGCTAATTCGCTTATCGAGGCGTATGAACTTGATGTGCTAGATGTAACAGTCATAAATATCCTTAGTTTTTAATTGTAATTCATCGACGACTATAATCATTTCATATTTATCATTCATTTGCAACAACAAAATAATTTCTATTTATAAAATTTCGATACTCATCTCTTCGATGGGAGGAGGAATCTCGAGAATCAACGAAAAATTTTATTGGGATAGGTTCTTGGCAGGATCTCTTAAATTATGATAACGTTTCTCTCTCAATATGGAAAAGCCTTCATTTGACACTTCCGCACTCAAGGCCTGGTTTGCAGAAACCAGTCGGGATCTCCCCTGGCGAGGGGGAAACGATCCCTATGCCGTTTGGATTTCTGAGATCATGCTTCAGCAAACACAGGTCGCTGTTGTGAAGGATTATTTCCTTCGCTGGATGCAGCGCTTTCCGACGATCCAAGCCCTCGCCGAGGCATCTCTCGAAGACGTGATCAAGATGTGGGAGGGGCTAGGCTATTATAGTAGGGCGCGCAATCTGCACGCCGCCGCTCAATATCTCATGCAGCACCATGGCGGCAAACTCCCTTCCTCTAAAGAAGAACTCGCCAAAGTCAAAGGGCTCGGTCCCTACACTATCGGGGCCATTTTGAGTTTTGCATTTAAACAAAAGGCCGCTGCCGTCGATGGCAACGTCATTCGAGTTCTCTCCCGTTACTTTGCTGTGGAAAGGGATGTAAAACAGCTGGACACAGTCAAAGAAATCTGGCGGCTTGCCGAAGATATTCTTCCCGACGAGGCCCCCTGGATCGTCTCAGAAGCGCTCATCGAATTGGGAGCGATCGTCTGCAAACGGGATCCCCAGTGCTTTCTCTGCCCTCTCCAAAAAGGGTGCTTGGCTCTGAAAAAAAACATCCAGCTCGATCTGCCGATCAAAAGCGCGAAAACTGCAGTGACGCAGTTGAAACGGGAAGTATTCATCATCTGGCAGAACCAGCACCTCTTACTAAAAAAGGGGTCGAAGGGAAAAATCATGGCAGACCTCTATGAGTTTCCCTACTGCGAGTCTCCCTGCGCAGAGTTTCCCTTTCCCTTCGCAGCTGTAAAACTCGGATCGCTACCTACCGTCACCCATACTTTTACTCGCTACAAAGCAACACTTCTTCCCACCGTATGGAATGCTGTGGAGCAAATTTCTGTTCCTGAATATGATTGGATTTCCTGGGAAAGAGTGCGCCACCTGCCCTTTTCCAGCGGACATCGGCGCATTTTGCAACACCTGCTGAGCGAGGCCTCATGAAAAGAGTACTGCATACCGAAAGTTCTAGGGGATGGGGAGGACAGGAGATCCGCATCTTGCGAGAAGCTGAAGGGATGCGCGCGCGCGGCCACGAGATCTTCTTCGCCGCCAATGTGGGGGCAAAACTCATCCCTAAAGCACGAGCTGCCGGATTCATCGCCTACGAAATCCCCTTTGCCAAGCCCTCCTGGCCCAAATCCATTTATCGTCTCATGCACATTGTGAGTCGTCACAAAATCGATCTCATCAACACCCACTCTTCGCTTGATGCATGGGTGGGCGGCATTGTTGCGCGCCTCTGTAAGAAAAAAGTGATTCGCACACGCCACCTCTCAACGCCCATTCGCAAAGGGCTCAACAGCAGGCTCCTTTATAAAACCCTCGCCGATCACGTTGTGACCACTTCCTCATCCATCCTTTCCGTGATCGAAGAACAAGCGGGGCTTGCCCACTCGCGCCTCTGCTGCATTCCTACGGGGATCGAACCCTCGCAGGTACAAGCGGATCTGGAAGAATCGCAACTTTTCCGCAAAATTGTCGGTGCAGCTCCCTCCGACATTCTTGTCGGCACAGCCTGCTTCGTGCGCTCCTGGAAAGGCATTGACGATCTTCTCAAAGCAGCGGTGCTCCTGAAAGAGCACAAGCAGATCAAATGGGTCATCGTTGGAGGCGGCCACGTCGATGACTACCGCCCCAAAATCGCGCAAATGAACCTGGAGGGAACCGTCGTTTTCACCGGTCACCTCGAGCCCCCCTTCGCCGCCATCCAGGCCATGGACATCTTCACGCTTCTCAGCACTGCACACGAGGGGATCTCCCAGGCTAGCCTGCAAGCTGCCTATTTGAGACGTCCGCTCATCACCACAACAATAGGCGGCCTCCCCGAAGTATGCCTCGATGGGATCACCGGTTGGGTCGTACCCCCTTTCTCACCGCAAGCCATCGCCGACGCTGTCCTCAAACTCTCCCAAGACGCCGCGCTCCGCCGCAAAATGGGAGATGAGGCCCACCAGCTCGTCACAGAAAAATTCATGATCGAGCACACTCTCGATCAAATGCAGCAAGTCTACGCCACTCTTAGTTGACTGCCTGGACGATCGCTGACACGCCAATAACTGCGTTGCTGCTATTGAGCGCTTTTACTTGGAAATAGGGTCCAATATTTCCTACTGGGATGGCGGTTTCAAAACCCGCTCTCGCTTCACTTGCCACTAGGGGCAACGCATCGGGGTTGTTTCCCCCAAAGACTTGCCAAGTCGCAGTTTCTGTAGATCCATTCCACGACGCATACACCGTCACTTGACCACTATTGGCTACTGCCGCAACGCTCGGCGGATAGTAGGGAGTCGCCACCCAGGTATTTCGGTAGGCGCGATACGTGTAATTGCTACCCGGCATTTGAGCATCATACAGCAAGTTGAGAGAGGGATTGGCTTCCGTATTACCCGCAGGGGCAAATTCGGAATAGTACTGTGACTGTCCCCACCCAACAAACCGATTGCCATTGGGTAGCATTTGCACATTTCCCTGCGAGGACACCTGAATGAGGGGGTCGTGATAATAGGTCGTGACCGGACTTGCTGTCATCGCATTCAAATCGAGTTGCAATACCAATCCATGTGCAGGAGGCGTGCCCGGGGGAATGGTGTCCCCCTCGCAGCAGTTATCGTCAAACATACTGATGGTGTTGGTCGTTCCGGTACTGGAGAGAAAGCGTGCATCGTGCTGCCAGGAGAATTCAGCACCGCTCTCGATGGTGAAACTACTTTGTTTACCTCCGAGACGCCACACGATGTTCCCGGTGGGTTTGTTAATGCGATAAATCGTCCAAGTATTGCGCGCTGAAAAGATAATATCGCTGGCGTTATCGGTGAGTCCCACCGCGTTGAGATGATACGCGTCCCAAATATTTCCACTCGAGGTGGCAGAGGAGGCCGGTTCAAACGAGTCAGTCAGAGGGATATGATCCAAAGCGTTCCAAAAAAAGAGCAATTCGTTTGTGCGCAGATCCACTTCCTGGATCGCAAAATCCTGGACGTACCCCTTTTTAGGCCCGCCATAAGGTCTCAAATCCATGGGCACAGACTTGGTAGAGAGAAATAATGCCGTATTACTTGGCGTGAGAAGGAATTCATGGATGTCCGAGGTAAAACCTTTTTGCGCGGAGACTGTGGCAATGACTGCATAGGTGTTGTCGAGAATGTAATAACAGGATCCCGGTTCAGAGGATCCCCCAGGTGCATTGGTATAGGCAGGTGGAGTGGCAAGAGTTCCCTGCCAGAAAGTCAATACGGATTGTCCATTCAATTGCTGCACCCGAAAATCGGTATTCATCAAATTAGGAGTGCTTAGAGGGCGAAACCAAAACGGATTTCCCACATTATCCAGAATCAATGATCCTGGCTGCCCATAGATCGCATCTGAGGAAAAGGCATAAGGGGCAAGAAAGATGAGACCCGATGATATCCCAGAATTGGATACATTGACGGTAATCTTCATGGGATGCAAATGGGGCTCGCTCACAAAGCTCCACACTTGCGGTGAATAGAGAATGGGAGCGGGTGTGACGTGGCCGGTATTAGAAGGAAAAGGAACAGTCCCGCATAGACAGGGAGAACTCAGCCCTACGGTTGCAAGAACCGCTTTCTCATCGCATACAAATTCTTGGTAAAAAAAATCCAGTTGATCCACCAATGAGGGCGTGTGAGCACAGGGAATGGCGATGCAATAAGAGTAGAGAAGATTTCTTAAGCGAAACATAGAACCTAGACTGATTTGCATAGAAGCGTTATAACCAAAAAATATTTATGAATACATCCATTTTTTGAGAGCATCAAGATGAAAATTCCATGTGCAATAGGCCTCGTGTTAGCGGGGACTTGTGCGGTCCATTGCGGAAATAAGCCGCCCACGCCACTGCCGCAACCCAATGTCTCTTGTGTGCAAGTAGGAGGGAATTACACCTATGTCCACATGAAGGTGAAAGGGCAGCAATCCTTTCATGGCAATCTGGGAGGCGTGCAGGGAAGCTATGCCTATAGGCCGTGGAACAATTTTTACGGAGGCGTGAGCGTTGGGTGGAAAGAGGGGAACATGGAGAGCTCAGGGGCGAAGCGCTCCCTCGTCTACGTCGACGTTCAAGAGAGATTAGGCTACTCCTACGCCTCAGACAGCAAAAAATGGCTGCTCTCTTTTTTTTCAGGGGTTGGCTATCGCCATATGGGAGAGCGGCTGAAACAGAGTGGTCAATCTGCAGTCACATTTGATTATAACGAGCTTTATATTCCCTTAGGATTACTCACGGACTATTCTTTCAACTCCTGGTGCACTCTGGCCTTGAATGCCATTTGGATGCCCCAGGTATACCCAACGGTCAAGATTACACCATTGAAGGGCGCGCGCTGGATACTGAAAAACACCTTGGGCAACGTGCTAGTGGAACTTCCCGTGACTTACTACTTCGCGCAAAACAAACGCTATTCCCTGATTCTCAAACCATTTTATGAGCACTGGTCAGACGGCAAGTCAACAGCCAAAACCTCTAACGGGAGCAAGCTGGGGTTGCCTGGCAATCTCTACAACTTCTGGGGCGCAGAACTCAATTTCGCCTTTTCATTCTAGTGCAAGAAGTTGAGAAAAACGCAAAGGCACAAAGACGCGGCAGACGCAAAGAATAGGTTTTTATCTTTCATGCTTTGCGTCTTTGCGTTGTGAAATTTATCGTGCAACCGAACGTTTAGTATACATCTGCCTGAGGAAAAAGGGAGCTAGAAGCGTGGTCAGAGCGATCACGAGAATCACAGACGTGTAAATGTCGTTGCTCAACACCCCTGCAGTGAGACCGACGTTGGCAAAAATCAGACCCACCTCGCCGCGCGGTGTCATCGCTGTTCCCACGATGAGTTTGGTGGCGAGCTTCTCCTTGCTAAGGAAAAATCCGGAGAGCAGCTTCCCGAGGACTGCGACGACAAAAAGCGAGCCCGTCAGCATCCAAATGAGGGTGGAGCTCCATTCAATCGATTTGAGGTTCAGCGACAGACCGATAGAGACAAAAAAGATGGGGGTGAACAAGTGGATGATCGGTTTCATCTGCTTTTCCACGCGGTGGCTGAATTCGGGACCTGCATGCAAGAACTTGGAGAAAGGGAAACAAAACCGGCGTGACAGGGCAAGCCCTGCGGCAAAACCGCCCAAGAGCTCTGGTGCGCCAAGCTGGTAGGCAATCCAGGCAAATAACAGAATGAGCGAAACGATCGTTGCCGGCAGCAGCCCGGGAATATCGCTCTTCGTGCCGATCTCTTGATCGATCGTCGATCCACTGGCGATGACCACCCAGTCGGCGACGATCGGAGCGGTTTTACCCGTCTGTGGATTCTTTCCGTTGATTTCGAA
>JAZJZV010000110.1:0-675 GCA_040389485.1 Chlamydiota bacterium | reverse complement strand
TTGGATGATCTTGGAAACCCCTTTGGCAGCAAACGGCGAGATGAGAAAAAACAGGACGATGAGCACCAGCACCTTGCCGACATTCCATAAATTGACGACACCACTGACGGAAAATTCGTAGAGCATCGAAAGCAGGACAATACCGATGATATCGTCGACAACAGCTGCACCAATGATGATCTGGGCTTGCGCACTACTCTGTTTTTTTAAATCGCGTAGTACGCGCAGTGTGATGCCTATGCTCGTTGCAGTGAGTGTGCTGCCGACAAACAAACTAGCGAGCAGGCTTAAACTAAAAAAGTAATAGCTGATGTAAAAGCCGCCTGCAAAGGGCAAGACCACACCGGCAATGGCGACGGCAAGAGCTTTGACTCCCGATGCAGCAAGTCGACCAATGTCAGTTTCAACACCCACCTCAAAAAGCAGAAGGATGATCCCGATTTGTGCCAGCAGTTGGATGGATGCGCTAATATCGATGAGTCCGAAAACACTAGGTCCAATGAGAATCCCTGCGAGAAGCTCTCCAATGACCGATGGCACCTTGAAATAAGCGGCCACCTCTCCTACAAGCCTTGCAGAGAATAAAATCAGCACCAATTGAATTAAAAATGTATGCGCTTCCATGAGACCATCCTACTATTTATAAAACGTGCTTTTTGTGTCTTTTTTCGCGTC
>JAZJZV010000109.1:0-5537 GCA_040389485.1 Chlamydiota bacterium | reverse complement strand
CTATACGCCCCTGGAGCAAGAGCTCAAAGAACTCAACCTGCGCATGGAGAATTTAGCTGATGGCAAGCTCTATAAGGGGCAGGGGTGCATCCATTGCTTTGGATCTGGGTTCAAAGGGCGGCATGCCATCTACGAACTCATGCCGGTGACGACTGCGATTAAGAGACAGCTGCTGCGCAGCGCCGACGCCGTCGAATTGCAGCGCACAGCGCTTGCCGAGGGGATGTCCAATTTGAGAAAAGAAGGGGCGATTCTCGCTGCTCAGAAATTGACATCATCGAGTGAAGTGCTCCGCGTGACGCGCGGTTGTGAAGAGGTATAGACATGCCGCTATTTCGCTACCGAGCCATGAGCGTCGAAGGGAAGGGGCTCAAAGGGGTCATCGACGCCGATTCACTCCTCGTTGCTAAAGAGCGCCTCCGCAAGCAGCAGATCCTCGTCACCCATGTCGAGCCCATTTCCAGCAGTGAAAAGAGACTGGTCCTTCCCAAACCGCTGCTCCTTGCCTTCACGCGCGAACTAGCTCAGCTTCTCAAGGCAGGGCTTCCTCTCTACGAAAGCCTGCTGACCATCGAAGAGAAGTACCGCCGCCATCAGCACCACTCGCTGTTTCTCGATCTTTGCGACCACCTGAAAGAAGGTTCAAGTCTTTCCACTGCCCTTAGGCGCTATCCAGAGACATTCGACCGGATCTACCTTTCAATGGTCCAAGTCGCTGAACAAAGCGGCAACCTGGCGCACGTCTTTAATCAACTCGCACAGCTCATCACCCGCCAGCAAAAGTTGAAAAAGCAGCTCGTCTCCGCCTTGAGTTATCCTGCATTTTTGGCGCTGTTTTGCTTCTTTATCGTATGCGGACTTCTCTTTTTCGTCGTTCCCTCGATGAAAGAGCTCTTTGAAGGGCGCACCCTGCACCCGGTGACCTCTTTGATTCTTGCGATCAGCAACTTTGCCAATAGCCACTTCATTGCCTTGGCAGTCTCCTTTGTGACGCTCATCGTGGGAGCTGTGACATTTACACAAACAGCCACTGGAAAGAGAGAGCTTTACCGATTCACTTTGCAGATCCCCTTTTTGAAAACACTCCTCCTGCACTCCTCTCTTGTGCGCTTTTGCAGGGCCCTCGCGATGCTGTTAGAGGGGGGAGTTCCTCTGCTCGAATCGCTCGCGCTCGCCCGCAACGTCGTCAAGAGCCCCCTCTTTGAGAGCGCCATCCTTGAAGCGGAAAAAAAAGTGATTCAGGGCGAGCGGCTTAGTAGCGCCCTCAAACAAGAAGCAGTGATCCCCTCTCTTGTCCTGAGAATGCTCTCCCTTGCGGAGGAAACGGGAAAGATGGGAGAAGCATTTTACAGCCTGACTGAAATTTATGAAGAAGAGATGGAGAAACATCTCGCTCAAATCAATACGTTTTTACAACCCGTATTACTCATTACACTCGGAGCGATCGTTGGTCTCGTGGTTTTATCGATCCTACTACCTTTGACCGACGTCAGCTCCTTTGCATCCTAACCCGTGAGGTAACAAGATGAAAAACAAGAAAAGAAAACACAGTTTGACTCTGCTCGAGATCATGATCGTGATCGTTCTCATTGGCCTCATTGGAAGCGTGATCGGGTTCAACATGAAGGGCAGTTTAGACGAGGGAAAAGCGTTTAAATCCCGGCAGGCAAAAGAGCAGATCCGCGATATTCTCATGCTCGAAGTGGCTCAAGGCGCCAATATTGATGATGTCGTGAATTCCAAGGAAAGCTATCTGGAGAACTCAGGCCTAGTCAAAAATCCCAAATCTTACCTCAAAGATGGCTGGGGAGAACCCTTCGTTGTCAAAGTCGGTGGACGCGGTCATGACAGCATCGTCGTTGAGTCAGCCAAGCTCAAAGCCTATGAGCAGAAGAAAAGAGCGAAGCTCGGCAAAGCCGCTCCGCAAGTCGATGAAGATGACTATGATGCGGATGAGTAAATCGAAGCGCTCTTTCACCATGCTCGAAATGATGGTGGTTCTAGTGATCATGAGCCTTATCGGCTCGCTTGTGGCCGTTCAAACGGCAAAGCTCATTCGCATGCACCGCTTTGAAAAGGAGATCGCCGACCTTTTCATCGCGATGCAAGAAGCGCAAGTGCTCGCCGTTACCTATCAAACCGACATCAATCTGAATTTTAAGAAACAGGGCGGGCATTTCCAGTACCGCCTCTCTTCTGATGAGCCCTTCGCAAAGCCCCTATTTAACCAGGAGAGTGTGACGTTTTCTCCCGGTACAACGCTGGCTTTTAATAAGAAAAAAAGTCCCGGCTGCACTTTCGAGATCTATTCGGATGGCACAATCGAACCGAAAGGAATTCTTTCTTTTTCCTCCAGCCAAGTCGCTACGCAGATCGATATCGATCTGAGCGGAGGTGCATTGATGCGATTTAAGAAAATGATAATGCATAAACCCGCCTCAGATTGAGACGGGCTAAAGACTAAAGCTTATACGAGAGAAGAGAGGTTTTCATCTTCTTCGTCATCAGCAGCAAAGAGGGAATCAGTGATGACTTCTTCTTCGTCAGCAGCAAAGAGGGAGTCAGTGATGACTTCTTCTTCGTCAGCGGCAAAGAGGGAATCAGTGATGACTTCTTCTTCGTCAGCAGCAAAGAGGGAATCAGTGATGACTTCTTCTTCGTCTGCAGCAAAGAGGGAGTCAGTGATGACTTCTTCTTCGTCTGCAGCGATGAGAGCATCTGTAATGACTTCTTCCTCGTCAGCCGCGATGAGAGCGTCAGTGATGACTTCTTCTTCGTCGGCAGCGACGAGAGAGCCTTTAATCACTTCTTCTTCATCAGCGGAATTTTTCTTCTTGCAGCCTTTGCAGCCTGCGATCAGAGAGTCTTCAGTAGTGATTTTTTTCTCTTGAGTATCATCATTGGCGAAAACCGCGACATTCATTGCGAGCGCTGCTGCGGAGAGCAACAAGAGATTCTTCTTCATAGGGTAACTCCATTTCGTTTAACGAGTTGTCAGACATGCGTCTTAGGCGATTCTAAGCATTTCAATCAATTTTGGCAAAAGAAAGTAAAAAAGTTTGCTACCTTGTTGGAAGAGTTTCATCTTAAAAATATTAGTTATATGCAAATGACCTATACACAAGCCACTTGAAGAATCGAAAACATGATAAGAAATTATCCTTACTATACTCGAGTTATACCGAACGTAACTCAAGGATTGGATTTCGGCTGCGCCAAATCTCGACCTAAGAACCTATCTCAGTAAAATTTTTCATCGGTTTTTCTGAATCCCCTTTAGCAGCAGTGCGTTGGTGACAACAGAGATGGAGCTCAGCGCCATCGCCACTCCCGCGATGATGGGGTTTAAAAGCCCGATGGCGGCAATGGGGATGCCCAGGCAGTTATAGGCACAAGCAAAAAAGAGATTCTGACGAATCTTTTGAAAAGTGTTGCGCGCAAGCCTTACCGTGTCTCCCACCCCAGAGAGTTCACTTCCCATGAGGATGACCGACGCACTTTCCATTGCCACATCGGTGCCCGCGCCAATGGCAAAACTCACATCGGCCAGCGCCAGCGCTGGCGCGTCATTGATTCCATCCCCTACCATTGCGATCACGGACCCCTTCATTTCCCGGATGAAAGCGACCTTTTCTTCCGGCAGAAGCTCCGCTCTGAAACCATCCACACCAAGCTCCTCGGCAATGCTTTTTGCCGTCGAGGAGCGATCTCCGCTGAGCAGGTAGACCTTCATCCCGAGTCGGTGGAAATCTGCGACGGCTGCTTTCGCATCTTTTTTCAGGGAATCAGCCAGAACAAAATAGGCGAGACAGCGATTTTCATCCGTTAAAAGAGCCAAGGTGCCAGAGGACTGAGAAATTTTTATTTCAAAAGCGGATGTGTCAATCTGCATCGACTTAATAAAGGCAAGCGAGCCCAGGTAATAACTGGTGTTGCCTCGGCTTGCCCTCATCCCCTTTCCAGCGAGTGCAGTGAAATGTTCCATATCAATGGGAGAAGAGGATTGAACTTGGAGATGCGCCGCAATGGCCTTGGAAATAGGGTGCTCTGAGTGGGAAGCCAGTTGATAGGCGATGGCAAGCGAGGCACTATCGACACTTTCCATTTCCTGTACGCTTAACTTTCCTTCTGTGACCGTGCCCGTTTTATCGAGAAGGATCACATCGATATTCTGTGCCGTTTCGAGCACTTCGGCGTTTTTAATTAGAATGTTGCCGAGAGCCGCTTTTCCCGTTGCCACCATGATCACCGTCGGAGTGGCAAGACCGAGTGCGCATGGGCACGCGATGACTAGAACGGCTACTGCATTCTTCAACCCCTCTCCAGGATTTCCCGCAATGAGCCACCAAATGAAAAAGGTGAGGAGGGCGATTCCGAGAACAAGAGGCACGAAGACGGCCGTGACGCGGTCTGCAACCCTCTCGATCGGCGCCTTCGAGGATTGAGCTTCTTCGACCATGCGGATGATTTGTCCCAGTGCCGTTTCTTCTCCCAATTTTTCTGCTCTGGCGTAAAGAGCGCCCTCTTGATTGAGAGTCCCTGCGTAAATCGACGATCCCTTCTCTTTTTTGACAGGGAGGCTCTCTCCGGTCAACATGCCCTCATCGACGTGCGAACTCCCTTCTGTCACAGTGGCATCGACAGGAACCCGCTCTCCCGGCCTCACCAAAAAAAGTGCTCCTCTCAGCATCTGTGCAATGGGAACATCGGCGTAATCGCCTCTCTCTTGGTAAACCCGTGCCGTTTTAGGCTGGAGTTTGAAAAGCGCGGTCATTCCCGCATTCGCGCGCCTCTTTGCCCTGGCCTCCAAAAGCCTTCCCAATAGAATAAAAGAGATCAGCAGCGCACTCGTCTCAAAGTAGAGATGCCCCTTGTTCCCCATCAGCGCAAAATAGAGGCTATACCCATAGGCAGCGCTCGTTCCCAGACAGACCAGAGTGTCCATATTAGCAGACAATTGTTTCAATCCATTCCAAGTGCCGACGTAAAAAGGAAAACCCGGCCCAAATTGAACTGCACTTGCCAAAGCAATTTGCAGCCAAAGCGGAATTTTCACACCCATCATCTCCAGTGAAAGAATGCCGCTCATGACAAGTGCAGCGATTGTCAACTGGATAGTATAGTCTTTAGTCTGCTTTGCGGCGCCGAGGGGGCTGACGGGATACCCGATTTTCTCAATCGCTTGGGCAATGGAAGAAGCGTCGATTTTTTCAGGGTCGTAATCGATCGCAGCATGGGCGCTTGCGAAATTGACGGAGGAGTTGAGGATGCCGTCGATCTGAGCCAAATGCTCTTCAATCTTTTGCACGCATGAGGCGCAGTGGAGCCTGTCCACTTTGTAGAGCACTTTTTTACTGTTATGAGAATGTTCCATCATAATTTCTTATATGCATAAAATAGAATTATTTGGATATTGAAGATATGAGACCATCTTACTATTTGAAAACTCCGATTTTTGAAGGTTTTTTTCGCGTCATCTAGGACTGCTTCGCAGGACATACTTCATTAAGTAGGCCAAGAAGCAGTCCTAGATGACG
>JAZJZV010000108.1:6000-22120 GCA_040389485.1 Chlamydiota bacterium | reverse complement strand
GAATTAAAAGGAGTACCATGAGCCGTAGAGACACCATCATCATCGCAGTACTAGTCAATGCCGGATTGCTCATTGTGCTCTTTGCCAGTGCGCTCAAGTCTAATCCACCAGGGCATGATGTCGCCATGGTGCCGACGAGTCCGGTTCAAGAGGCTTTTGTGCCTCCAGCTCCGATGAAAAAAGAGGCTCCTTTTGTTGCAGGGGATGAAGTCGACCAAGCGCTCCACCAGTATGCGCAGCGCGCAGAGACTCCCGTCCTTCCCGTGGTTCCAGAGGTAAAGAGCGAAGTGAACTTTGCCGATGATCTCAATGCATTTGCCAGCGCTCAAGCTCCTGCGGCACTTCCTGCGCCTGTAGCAGAGCAAAAAACACCTGAAATTATCGAGATCAGGGTCAAAAAAGGGGATGTTCTTGAGAAGATTGCACGCCATCACCACACGACAGTTGCCGATATCATGAAGCTCAATCATCTCACGACGACCAATTTGCGCATTGGTCAGCTATTGAAAATTTCGAGCAAGGGTCCTATCGCTGCTGCTGCAGCGCGTCCCGCTGCTCAAGCTACGCAGTCATCTGCTGAAAATGGTCCTGTGTACTACATCGTGAAGAAAGGGGACAATCCTTGGACGATCGCGGTGAAAAATCACATGAAAGTGGAAGAGCTTCTCCGGCTCAATGCGATGTCTGAAGACCAGGCGCGTAGGTTGAAGCCCGGTGATCAGCTCCGCATCCGCTAAGAGTGGTTTGAATGAATCGCTATGCACTCACGCTGCTTTTATCTGTTGTCCTTCTGTTTGCGCTTGGACTCGTCATGATTTTCAACACAACCTCTGCAGAAGTGCTCGACCGCTTCCTGGATCGCAGCACGCACCACGCGATGATTAAGCAACTGCTCTACGCGGTGGTGGGGCTTGTCGGGGCGTGGGGAGTGTGGGTGTTGGGTCATCAGAACCTCATCAAGCTCAGTCGCCCTTTGCTCATTGCGAGCACTGTCTTACTCGTCCTCGTCTTTGTGCCCGGGATCGGACAACAGATCAACGGAGCGCGCCGCTGGATTAACTTCTTTGGCAACTCTTTCCAGCCCTCTGAGTTTGTCAAGTTCTTCATTCCTCTCTATTACATTCGCGCCATCACCACGCGGCAAGAGGCTCTCGATTTGAGAGGCTTTCTCAAGATTTTGGCGCAGTTGGCGATCCCGATGTCCCTCATTTTAATCGAACCGGATAACGGAACGGTGGCGATCATCATGGCCACTCTCGTCATTACGTTCATCCTCACACGCCTCAAGTGGGTCTATTGGGCCTTGCCGCTGCTTGTTCTGTGTGTCTGTGGCGGGATCGTCGCTTCGCAGATGCAGCACGTCTCTGACCGGATTCAAGTCTACTTGCATCCCGAGTACGATTTAAGGGGAAAAGGGCATCAGCCCTACCAGGCTAAAATCGCAGCGGGATCAGGGCAGCTACTTGGTAAGGGATTTGGCGAGAGTCTGCAAAAACTCGAGTATTTGCCCGAGGCGCGCAGCGACTACATCGCCGCTATTTTTGCAGAAGAGTGTGGGTTTTTGGGGATGACGGGACTCATTTTGCTCTATATGGGGATTTCCTATTGTGGATTTGCGGTTGCGCAAAGGGCAAGGGATGCCGAAGGGTTTTACATTGCCGCCATCTTTACGTTCCTGATTTGTTTTCAGGCCTTTTTAAATTTGGGCGTCGTCTCCGGACTTTTGCCTAGCAAGGGCACGAATCTCCCTTTCTTTAGCCAGGGAGGCTCTTCTCTACTCGCCAACATCTTCGCGCTCTGTGTCATTCTCAGCATCGCCAGCAAATCTTCGGAGAAAGAATATGCCCCATGATCCTGCAAATAATCCTAAAGTGCTCTTTGCAGCCGGAGGCACTGGCGGTCATCTTTTCCCTGCTCAGGCGCTCGCAGAGAAATTGACAGGGGTGGACGTTCTTTTCTCTGGAGCAAAACTCAGCACCAATTCTTATTTCGACCGCAATAAATTCACGTACCGCGACATCGACAGCACGACTCCTTTCCGTGGCAACTTCATGCAGAAGATCCAATCGGTTGTGATTCTTCTCCGAGGGATTTGGCAGAGTCTGCGCTTGCTATCCAACGAGCGTCCCGATCTCGTCGTGGGATTTGGGAGTTTCCACTCCTTTCCACTTTTGTGCGCGGCCGCTCTCAAGCGAGTGCCGCTCGTTCTTTTTGAATCAAATGCCGTTCCGGGGAAGGTGATTCGCCTCTTCTCGCGCTTTGCCCTCTACACCGCCGTATACTTTCCCGAGAGTGAGCGCTATTTGAAAGGGAAGGTGCACGCCGTGGAAATCCCTTCGCTAAAGAGTCGCACCTCTCTCAATGCTCAAGAAGCAAGACGGCAATTGGGCTTAGATCCCGATTGCTTCACTCTTCTTGTTTTCGGGGGATCTCAAGGAGCAAAAGCGCTTAATGCTCTTATTCTCAATTTGCTGCCATTGCTAAAGAGCGCGCAGGTTCCCTAGCAGATCATTCATCTCGCAGGTAAGGGAGGCCCAGTAAAAGAGATCGCGGGCTCTTGTGCAGAGCAAGGGATCACTGCATACGTCCGCGAGTTTGAAGAGCACATGGATATCGCGTGGAGCGCTGCCGATGCCGCCATTTGCCGCTCAGGCGCAGCGACCCTCTCAGAGCTCGTCCACTACGCCGTCCCCGCGATTCTCATTCCATTTCCCCATGCGGCCGACCAGCACCAGCTGAAAAATGCCCAGTTCATCGAAAAAGGGGTGCAAGGAGCCGTCGTGATGGAAGAATCGTCTCTCTCTTCTGAAGCCATCAAAAATACATTGGTCGAGTGGGCCCTTCTCAATCCGAAGGCGCGCACGCAGCTACAGCAGAACATCCACAAGTTTAGAGAAGAGCAGAAAAAAATGGACCTCGTTCCCCTGATAGAAAACATGTTGAGGACAGAATAATGCATCCACACTACCACTTCATCGGCATCGGCGGCATCGGCATGAGCGCCTTAGCGCGCATCCTCCTCCAAAAGGGCATCAAGGTGTCGGGTAGCGATTTGACGCCCTCTTATACCACCGATCTTTTGCAGGGACAAGGCGCCACCATTTATTTTGGCCATGCACCTGAAAATGTCGAAAAAGAGTGCGCTGTCGTCTACAGCACGATGATCAAAGAAACAAATCCCGAAGTGAAACAAGCGCGCACTTTCGAGCTTCCCTTTTTGCATCGCTCAGAACTCCTCGCGCATCTCATGCACGGCTATGCAGCATTGCTCGTTGCTGGCACGCACGGTAAAACGACCACTTCCTCACTTCTTTCTCACGTGCTCGTCTCAGCTGGACTCAATCCTGCCTACGCCATTGGCGGAATGGTCAAAAGCTTGGAGTCCAATGGAGGGCATGGCACGGGACCCTACTTTGTCGCAGAAGCCGATGAGAGCGACGGCTCCTTTTTAAAATACGATCCCTTTGGCGCCATCATCACCAACATTGAAAATGACCATCTCGACTATTGGAAAGGGAGCGACTCCCTGGTCCAGGGATTTATGGAATTTGCTAAAAAGGTGAGTTCACCTGAGCACCTCTTCTGGTGTGGAGACGATCAGACACTCCTTTCTCTGCATCTTCCGGGCTATAGCTATGGTTTTGGCAGCAACAACGCCCTGCGTATCGACAATTTTTCCCAAACGGGATGGAAGAACACATTTGACATGACATTGGAAGGCAATCACTTCACCGACATCGAAATCCCCCTCGTCGGCGCGCATAACGTCCTCAATGCCGCTGCAGTTTTTGGGATGTGTCTCAAACTCAATGTTGCTGAGAAAAAGATCCGCAAAGGACTCCAAAGCTTTCAAGGTGTGAGCCGCCGGGCAGAACTGAAGGGAGAGGTCAATCAGATCAGCGTATTTGATGACTATGCCCACCACCCGACCGAAATCTTTTCTACCTTGCGCGCAATCAAACAGGCCATTGGACAACGCCGCCTCGTCGTTGCCTTTCAGCCCCATCGGTACACACGCACCCGCGATTGCTTAAACGAATTTGGTCCTAGCTTTGTACGTGCAGACGCAGTGATTCTCACCGATATCTACGGAGCGCAAGAAACTCCGATCGAAGGGATCACGACAGAAGCCCTCATGCAGAAAATTCAGGAACATTCCGCAGCAGAGATGCACTATGCTCCCCGTAGCGAGCTCACCTCTTACCTGCGCAGTTTCTTAAAGCCGGATGACGTCCTTGTAACCATGGGGGCAGGGGACATCACGGCAGTGGGATCAGAGATCATCGAGCAGATGAAAAAATGAAGAAACACTTACCGCTTACCCATGCGCTTGCCTGGATCATCGGATCGGTCTTTGTGATCACGGGACCCTCCTATGCCTATCTCAAGTACTGGATGAAGCAACGGGTACTCCTTTCTAGAGATCCTGGATACGCGCTGCGCTCCTTGATCCAGACGGGTCCGCAAAAAGAGGCGCTCAAAACCGAGTACCTCGCTGAGTTGCTAGGTCTCTCTTCCGACGCTCCTCCCAGCGCCCTTCTTTACAATCCAGAAAGAGCGAAAGAAGCCCTCTTGCAAAGCCCCCTCATTTCCCGGGCAGAGGTCAAGATCCTCAAACCAGACACTCTCTATGTCGATTATACCGTGCGCCAGCCGCTAGCCTTTCTGGAGGACTTTGAAAATGTTGCCCTCGATAAAGAAGCCTACCCCTTTCCCTTCAGTCCCTTCTTTACTCCCAAAAATCTCCCCGCGATTTATCTCGGCGTGTCCGCCTTTGGAACACCTTCTCTCGACCCCGATCGTCCGATTGTCCAATGGGGCAAGCCGCTGATGGGCAAATATAGCGCGCTCGCGATGCATGTCCTCTCCATTGTCCAAGAGTCCAATGTCGCCGACCTTTTCAATGTTCAGCGGATCGATGTCTCGAATGCCTACTCAGAAAGCTATGGAACCCGTGAAATCGTGCTAGTGGTGCAAGACACCCTCATCCAGAACGTCGAAGGAAGGCTGGTGCAATTTGCAATCCCGCGCATCCTGCGCCTCAGCACAAAGAACTACGCCCAAGAGCTCGGCAACTACCTCAAGCTGCGCCCCCAAATGCTCGAAGAAGAGCGCAAGCGACTACCCACCCCTGCAAAAGGGCAAATGGCCTGCCAACTGAAGGAAAAGGTGATCGACTTCCGAATCGATCAACTGGCCTTCATCCGCTGAGTCCGTCACAGCGAGAATGGCTCTGCGCAAACCTCCATAGACTCAAATTCGCCTCACTGCTATGATGGCACCATCTAACTCCACCCCATTTTTGTGAACTATGAAAGATTTTATTGCGTATCTCATTAAGAATCTCGTTGATCAGCCCGATGCCGTCGATGTCCAGATTATTGACGGAACACAGGGAACTATTGTGGAAGTGCGCGTATCCACTGACGACATTGCTAAAGTCGTTGGTAAGCAGGGGAGGACGATCAAGTCCCTCCGCACCATTGCGATGACTGTCGGTGCGCGGTTTGGCCGTCGGGTCCGTCTCGAACTCATCCATTAATCTCGTTACAATTTTGATGCTCTGAAAAAATAAGTGTGATACTTTTATTTTAGAGCATCTTTTTTTTGAGGAGGAAGAATGACCATTGGCCTGAATATCGTGATCGAACAAAGCGGCGGCGTCCAGATACTCAAATTAGAGGGAAGAGTCGATGCAATCACGACCCCTTCGCTCGAAAGAGAGCTCGGAGCCCTTGTAGAGACCCATCACGAAAAGTTGCTCCTCGATTTTTCCAAAGTCGATTACCTCAGCAGCGCGGGAATGCGTTTGCTCCTCTCCTACACTAAGAAGATGAAGGGCAAGGGAGGGGTTTTTGCGATGTGCGATATCGGCGAAGATGTCATGGAGATCCTCAAAATGGCAGGTTTCGACAAGGTACTCGCGTTTTACCCGAATGAAGCAGAAGCCCTCAAGCTGATTTCGTAAACAGTTTTCAGAGAGATAGCGTGTGGGAGATTCCGGACTGACCTTTGAAGAGCACCATCTGAAGTTTCTGCTCTCCCATTTCACACTGCCAGAAAAACTCAAATCGCCTTCCCATCCCCAAAAAAAGAAAATCATCGTCATTTCAGGGCCGACTAGCGTGGGAAAGACCCATCTGTCCCTGATCATTGCCAAGGCCATCGGAGGACAGATCATTTCTGCAGATTCCATGCAGGTGTACCGCGGCATGGATATTGGAACGGCAAAAGCCTCGATCGAGGAACGGCACCAAGTTCCCCATCACCTCATCGACAGCAGGGACCTCGATGAGACCTTCAGCGTTGTCCAGTTCTACGAAGAAGCTTGGCAAGCCATCAAAGAAATTTTTGATCAAGGCGGGGTTCCCATCGTCGTTGGGGGAACCGGCTTTTACCTCCACGCACTGATTTACGGCCCGCCTGGAGGCCCTCCTCCAGAGCCCCAGCTGCGTAAAAAACTCGAAGATCAGATGGAGCAGATCGGGCCCGAAGCGATGTATGCCCACTTGCAGAAACTCGATCCCGAGTATGCCAGCAATATCACTCAAAGGGATAAGCATAAGATCATCCGCGCCCTGGAAATCATCAGCCTGACAAATAAGAAGGTCTCTGAGTTCATCCCTACCACTCAAGAGAGCCACGAACAGTATGATTTTCGCTGCTGGTTTCTCTATCTGCCGAAAGAGACCCTCTATCAAAGAATTGAGATGCGCTGCGACAAAATGATCAGTGATGGCCTTCTTGCAGAAGTGGAGCAGCTAGAGGCTCAGGGGCTTCGGAACAACACCTCTGCCACTCAAGCGATTGGCTATCGGCAGAGTCTTGAGTACCTCAGTTCCGCTAAAACCCAAGAGGATTGGGACCAGTTCATCGCCGAGTTCAAACAGGCCTCGAGGCGCTATGCCAAAAGGCAATTCACCTGGTTCCGCAAGGAGCCCCTCTTCCGCTGGCTCGACCTTGAGAAAATCCCTCTGGAATCTGCCGCCGAGCTGATCATCCAAGATTATGAACTCAGCTTCTAGAGAAATATCTTCACTAAAATCCCGATCTCGCTTATGATGCCACGTTTACGTTAATATCCTATTCAGTTCGAATCATCTTGTGTTTGAAAATTGAACCCAGAAAAATCAATGAGCGGCGAATCAGAAGAGACAATCGGTGAAGAATTTTCTACGGTGGGCGATGCCAGCAAATCTCACTCAACAGAAGAGGGCAGCGTAGAATCTGCAATCGCGAGTGAACAACCCAAGCAAGAAGTAGAGAAAAAGCCCTTTTCCTCTCTGTTTGCAGAATTCCTCAAGGTGTTTGATTCCAAAGAGGGACCCGAAGCAAAAATCCGCTCGTGCATTGAATTCATGCGCGAATCGCTTGCTCATAGCGGCACCCCCCGTTTTAAAGATTTTTGGGAAGGAAGAAAGCTCTGCGTTCCCTTATTTAAAGAGAACATTTCTGCCAAAGTGCGCTCGCAGCTGTGGAGCGAATACATTGAATTGTCGACAGAAGCCAAGAGGCTCAAAGAGATCCTCGATGAGCAGTCGGCCTTTGCCGTAGAGCAGATTGAACTGGCAATTTTGGGTTTGGAACAAGATTTAGAAAACTATCAGGCCGTCCTCCACCAATCGAATGAAGTGGTCGTTCCTTCCGATTGCATTACGCTTAAAGAGAAAAAGACGTCCTATAATGACCTGCAGCGTGAACTCAACTTACTCAATACACTAGCCTCTCGAGTGAATGCCCTGCGCAAAGAGGTTGTCAAAACGGAAATGCGGATTCGCATCAAGAATAAGCTGCTCGAGCGCCTTTCTCTGTGCGGAGATAAAATATTCCCCAAACGCAAAGAGCTCATCAAAACGATCTCCCAAGAGTTTGTCCAAGACGTCGAACAGTTCGTTCACGGCCATTTCCATGCAGCGGGAGCTTCCAATGTGCCCATGTATGCGTTGCGCGAGGAGATCAAAGTGCTCCAGTCGATCGCAAAAGTGTTGACGCTCAATACGCAAGCCTTCACAGAAACCCGTTTGAAGCTTAGCGAGTGCTGGGATGTGATCAAAAATTGGGAAAAAGAGCGCCGCAAAGAGACTCAACAGAAAAGAGAAGCTTACCAGCAAAATTACGATCTCGTCTTAGAGAAAATCAAGCCATTTGCCGAAGCGTGCATGGGTGAGATTTCCAATGAGGAGTGCAACCGCCAGTCTGCTGAAATCTTCGACTTCATGAAGACAATAGATCTGGGTAGAGATGAGGTGCGCGAGCTCAGAGAAGAAGTGTTTAAAGCAAAAAGAGGTCCTCAGGAGCGCGCACGCGAAATCGAGCAAGAGCGTCAAAGAAAAGAGCGCGATGCAGAAAACGCACGCCGCACCGCAGCGACCGCTCTCAAAGAAGAGCTCACAGAAATTCTGCAAAATGCCGAAGGAATGGATCTCGATGCTTTGACAGAGAAAAGCGATGCTCTTACTGCGCGATTTACCGAGTTGGCGCCCGCTAAAGCGGAAAAGCAGATCTACGACCGCCTCTTCCGCCAGCTTAAAGATGCGCTGAACGAGAAAAAGGAAAAAGCCTTGCTCAATCTCTCTGAAGATGACATGATTGCATTAGATAAGCTCAATGCCGCTCTGGAAGAGAGGAAAGAGCGCCGCCAGGAAATTAAGAACCAATTGGAATCCTACCGCAAACACCTCGGGGGTTCAGGTTTTGATTTTGAGAAGGCGATGATGTACCGCGAGATGATCGAAGAGGAGAAGGGGATTTTGGACAAGATCAATACGTCAATCGATGAGATCGAGGAGAAAATCGCCGAAATTGAAGGTAACTAGGTGAAATGGTCCCATTTAGCAGTCTTTGACCTCGATAAAACCATTGTTGAGAGCAACTGCAGTTTCGATTTTTGCCGTTACCTCGTTTCCCGGAAGGTTTTGCCGGGAGTCATGCTTTTTCGCTCCTTCATTTATTACGTCAGACACATGTTTTTCGGTCTGGATTTGCTCAGCTTGCACCGCAGCGTCTTCACTTCGCTGCTCAAGGGGATGTCCCTTCCCGTTTTGGAACAGAATGTCGAACTCTTTCTCAAAAGCCAATTTTTTTCAAAGATCTACCCTCCCGTCCTCGCGCAGTTGCGCAGAGCGCAACACCTTGGCCATTACACTTTGATCCTTTCCAATTCTCCCAGTTTTCTCGTCAATAAAATCGCTCAGTTCCTCGGCGTAGATGAAGCGCGTGCGACCGAGTACGCCGTTGACAAGGATCAAAACCTGTGCCACATTGCGTCCGTTATGCAAGGCCAAGACAAAGCTTCTTGTCTCAAGGAGATCGCTGGAAAATTGTCGATCGATAAAAGCAACATTACCGCCTATTCAGACAGCATTCTCGATTTGCCGCTCTTGCTTTCCGCAGGAACGGCCATCGCTGTCAAGCCTGACCGCAAGCTGCGCCGCTTCTCCGAGATTCACCAATGGACGATCCTATGAAGAAAAAAGTGGGGCTGATCGGGGGCACGTTTGATCCCATTCACTTAGGCCACCTCAATATGGCGATCGGATTGATGGAAAGTGCCGGTCTCGACGAGGTTCTCTTTTCGCTCACGCCTTTGTCTCCATTCAAAACTAGTAACCCACCGCTCGCCTCACTCGAGCACCGCAGAGCCATGCTCCAGCTTGCTCTTGTCCCTATTCCGAATTTTTCGATTTTGGACGGGGAGTCAGAGGTGACGGGCCCTGCCTATACCATTGACACCGTCCGCCGGCTCACTCAAAATTCTTCTTTAGAAGTGCACCTTCTCATCGGCGAGGACCACGCTTCTTCGTTCACTGAATGGAAAGATTATGAGGAGATTCTACGCCTAGCGCCGCCTCTTGTTGCCTCAAGAATGACGCAAATGACTCGATCTGAATCCTCTATAGATCTCAAGCGCTGTCCTATTCCTCTTTTTGACATCAGCAGCACGACAATCCGGGAGCGTCTCTCCCAAAAAAAGTATTGCGGACATCTGCTTCCTGCTTTGGTACTGGACTATATTGAACGGCATGCGATATATTCTTAGTCTATGAAAAACCAGGACCCTACTTTCTACTTGAATGCGATTGCCCAAGCGATTTACGACAAGAAGGGGATGAATATCCTCGCTCTTGACGTTCGCGGCATCTCTTCATTGACCGACTTTGTCATCATTGCCGAAGGGAATGTCGACAAGCACGTCGCAGCCATCGCTCAGGCGGTCACCGACAAAATGAAAAAGCTCGGAATCCCTCCCAGCTTTGTCGAAGGGACAAAAACCGGGGACTGGGTCGTCATCGATTTCCTTCATATCATGGTCCATCTCTTCATGCCAGGACTGCGCGACAAGTACCGTCTTGAGCAGCTATGGCAAGAGGGGAAGATCGTAGACCTCGAGATCTCTCTGCAGCCTGAGAGCATGTACACTAACTAAAGTCCGTCGTCACACTGAGCTGCGCTTCTCGTAAATTGCATTTGATAATTAAATTTATTAATTGTTTTTACCTTCTCACTTCATATCCAGATCTTACAGTTAGCAAAAAATTTAGCTGGGGGAGGGTTGCCAAATTATGAGAATTGAGGTATCCTTGGGACTCGTTTGACAGCAAGAGGTTGTATGCAGAAGAAGCGCGTCGTCGTCACTGGAATGGGTATCGTTTCATGTTTTGGAACGGACGTGGAAGAGTTTTATCGTCAACTGCTTGCGGGCAAAAGCGGCATTGTGCCAATTGAAGAATTTCCTTGTCAGGAGTTCCCCACCCGGTTTGCAGGAGCCATCCGCAACTTCGAGGTTGGCGAATATCTCGATAAAAAGCAGGCGCGCCGCGTCGATCCTTTCATCCGCTATACAGCTGTCGCAGGAAAAAAAGCCCTGGAGCACGCTGGTCTCAAAGGCGAGGCTTTTGACCGCCTAGACAAAACCCGCTCAGGCGTTCTCATCGGTTCTGGAATGGGAGGCATGAATGTCTTCTATGAGGGAACGGAAACACTTCTGACTAAAGGCTTTAAGCGCATTACCCCCTTCTTCGTACCCTTCATCATCACCAACATGGGTGGAGCGCTACTTGCAATCGATCTGGGCTTTATGGGTCCAAATTACTCAATATCAACTGCTTGCGCCACATCAAACTTCTGTATTTATTCCGCGGCGCAGCACATCATGCGCGGCGATGCCGATCTGATGCTGTGCGGTGGAGCAGAATCTCCCATTAACCCGATCGGGGTAGCGGGATTTGTCGCTTGTAGAGCGCTTTCTGAGCGCAATGACGAGCCTCAGCGCGCTTCCCGCCCTTGGGATAAAAATCGCGACGGTTTTGTCATGGGAGAGGGCGCCGGCGTGCTTCTTCTCGAAAGCTTAGATCACGCTTTAGCGCGCGGAGCAACTATTTACGCGGAGTATCTCGGCGGTGGAATCAACTGCGATGCGCACCACATGACAGATCCTAGAGAAGACGGTTTAGGTGTAGCTCTTTGTATCGACTCAGCCTTGAAAGAAGCGGGAATTGCCAAAGAGCAAATCAACTACATCAATGCTCATGCCACCTCCACTCAGGTAGGCGATCTATGCGAGCTGCGTGCTCTTAGCAGGGTGTTTGGATCCCACTCGAAGAATATGAAGATGAATGCGACTAAATCGATGACGGGCCACTGCCTCGGTGCAGCGGGAAGCATTGAGGCGATTGCAGTCATCGAAGCGATGCGCACAGGTATGTTGCACCCCACGATCAACCTCGAAGATCCCGTAGATGAAATCGGGGAATTTGATGTCGTCAGAGGGGAGGCCGTGCCACACAAAATCACTGCTGCCATGAGTAACTCTTTTGGATTCGGTGGACATAATTCCACACTGATTTTTGCCCCCTATACTGCTTAACGAGCACAACTAAATGATCACACTGGAATCGTTCGGAATTGTTCCCTTTTTCAAAGAAAATGGGGAATATAAGGTTTTGCTCATCCTTCACCTCGAAGGCAACCATTGGGGATTTCCCAAAGGAAAGGCCAACCCTTCCGAAACACCTCTCGAAGCAGCCAAACGCGAATTGAAAGAAGAGACAGGACTCGATATCCTGGAAATCTTCAATCAAGAGCCTCTTATGGAGCAATACACCTTTCGCAGGAAACGGGACGTCGTTCAAAAGACAGTCCGGTATTTTGCTGCCCGAGTCGAGGGCGCATTGCAGCTCCAGGCGGAAGAGATCCGCGATGCAAAATGGCTTACATTTGATGAGGCTCTCAAACAGCTCAGTTTTAAAGAAGCGCGCCATATTCTGCGCCAATGCATCCGCATGATTCAACCAGAGGCCACCTGATGGGCAGACTCGTCGATGCGATACGCAACTATTTTCGCAGCGATGCCCCTCTCCCTATCCACATCTTTTGTCGCCATTGCCATTACTCTGCAGCTAGCGCTCACAAAGCGCGCTTTTCCACATTCGACAAGCAACTCTATCTGCGCAATCTGCTGGATACCATCGGCGGCGATGAGAACGTCCATCTCACTTTTTTGCTCGACACCTTCCATCCGATGGAAGAGGAGCATTTTTTGCGCAAAGAAGCGGGTTTTCCCCTCCTCGAATTCAAAGCGGGATCAGAAGCTGCTTCCTTTCTCTATATGCTTGAACATGTGAACCGTTTGAAGCTTCCTTCCAATGCCATCATCTACTTTCTCGAAGACGATTACATTCATCGCCTCGGCTGGGTAGACGCCCTCCGCGAGGCATTCACTTTGCCCGGCGTCGATTATGCGACCCTCTACGACCACAAAGACAAGTACTTTTTACCCCAGTACGACACCCTGCACTCCCGCATTTTCCACACTCACACCTGCCATTGGCGCACGACTCCCTCTACGACCAACACCTATGCGATGCAGCTGAAGACCCTCAAGAAGCACATCCACATCCACCGCATGTTTTCTCTCGGTAGAACGATCACCGCCGACCACGACAAGTTTGTCAAACTAGCCGAAGAAGGGGCAGTCCTCATTTCCTCCATCCCCGGGTTTTCTACCCACGCAGAGCCCGATTACGCCTCTCCCTGTCTCGACTGGGAATCAGTCTTGGAGTCCCAGACTCTCATTAAAAAACCGTAGTTGCAATTCTAGAGATCTAGTGGATAGTTTCAAGCTCTGACAAGTAAATATTTTAATGCACTTCTAAAATGCATAATTACCGATCTTACGGCTTAAATAAAAAAAATGTTTAGAATGTATTCTGTCGCGTTGAATTCAAATGCGAACCGCTATCGTCAAATTCATATTTTACTTTTCAGTTTTCCGCGTAACATGTTATAATCTTCATTAGACGTATTTGTTTTTTTGCGTTTGAGATTATAAATAAATAAAATGAGGAACTTATGGCTTCGGGAATACCAAGAGATGTAAACGGGTTTTATGAGCGCATCCAACAATTGGACGATACTTATGAAAACGGAGTGGATGCTGCTAAGACAGCTCATAGAGAACGTTTAGAGGAGTTGGGAGCTCAGCACGGGAATGCTATTCTTTCTACACAGAAAGCTTTCGTTGGGCAGCAAAATCCACTCGATTTAGGATATGCTGAGTCACAGATCGCAGCGCGCGTACTCCAGTCATTAACACTCACTAATGCCCCATTGCCGCTGGCAAGTCTGCTAGATGGTACCCCTGTTGAAGGAGAGATCCCTGCACCTCAATATTCAGATTGGCGCGCCATTGCTTTTGTTCAGCGTCAGCTGGATGCACTTCTTCCTGAGAGAGATTTCCAGCCTATAGATTTCTACGATAGACTCGAGACCTTATGGGATCGACAAATGTTGCCCTATGAACGATTTCCTGATTTCTGCCTTACCCGCCAAGAAGAAATTACTGAGTTACAAGCTTTTGGAGATGAGCAGAACGTGCTCCAGCAAACCGCTTTGACAAGATCTCAGGGTGTTATTGCTCGCGATACTGCTGCTGGTGCGCTGTCTGTTAGTCAGACTGCTCTTCATAGCGCAGTGCAAGGTCAACCCGTTGCCACACCCGGCATGGTGACCACTGTGGATCTGAATAACGTAAATATGGGAGTCGTGCCACGATTCATTAGACAGTTTTCCAACTTGGAAACGCTCTCTTTGAATGGCAATGGTCTGACATGGGTTCCTTATTTGGGTGATTTGGAACAGCTCACGACTCTTTCTCTCACGGACAACCATCTGACTAAACTGCCAATGGAGGGCTTGCTTCCAGAGCACTTGGTCAACCTGCACTTGGATCGCAACCTCATTGTCGTTGCTCAGCCCTACGAGGACAGAGCTACTTTGGCAAATGTCACTCTTGCAGACAACCCGATCCTCTGCCGTCCTGAAAATGATGCTCCGGTTTTCTCTCAGGCCAATCTAGTTGCCCTGCCTTTGACGGTGAGCTACTTCCAGGATCAGAATGATCTCGTTGGTGAGGTGACAGCGGCATCGCCACTGGCGCATCTCTATTCGATGGTTGTGGAAAGTGGTATAGAAGCCCTTGCGCTTCCGGTGCCTGCAGAAACTCAGGCTTTGTTCAATGCGCTGCCAGATGCAGTGAAAGGACAGGTTTACGGTCAGATCTGGACACTTTCCGGAGGTCCTATGGGTGACCCGCTGTTTGGGCAAAGTCACGTCTTTGACAACGGTCAGCTTTTCCTCGGAGCTCTGCACAATGCGATTCTCTCATTGGCAGATACGCGATTGGTTCCCCAGCAGACAGCGGAATTTGGGAACAGCGCGCTCAAGAAAATACTCTCTGAAGCGCTCACCCGTCTGCCTACGGCTCAAGTGAACCAGCTGTATGGTCAGATTTGGCAGAATGCTGGATCTCCCATGGGCGAACCTCACTATGGCAGAAACCACGTTCTGGATAGCCTCGCTGGCTTCCAGACTGCGTTTACTACCGTGGTTCCGGCTGACAGCACTGAGCCTGTTGCAGTGGAAATTTTCAATCTGATCCGCAATTTTGGAGCACAAGGAACAAAGCAGAACGTGGCTTTGATGGCTTTAGCTCTGGATCGTCCGTAACCTCACTTTAGCCGCTGATTGTCTCCTGTAAAGGGGTGCGATTGGCGGCTTTCTTTTTCTATATAATCTTTTTTGTAGGCTGTTCTCGCTCGAGTTCGATTGTGGGATATTCGAGGAATTGCTACACTCTTTGGAGAAAACGATAATCGCTCTTCAAAGAGGGAGGTCTCTCATGACACTGAATCATTCATATCTATCATTAGCAGCTCCGCAGGAGCGTTCCCTGCTGGATAATGTTGCCTTAGTTTTGGGAGCAAGCGTGATCATCTCGCTGTTTTCTCCTTTTATCATCCGTCTTCCATTCACGCTCGTGCCGATTGCGACGCAGGGGACTGTGGTGCTATTGCTCGCTGCCCTGCTCGGTAGCAAACGCGGCGCGCTGGCTGTATTGGCATTTTTGTTTCAAGGCGCGATCGGTCTTCCCGTTTTCGCTGGTGGTTCTGCAGGGGTTATGGCGTTGGCCGGGCCATGCGGCGGCTATTTGCTGGGCTATGTGGTAGGTGCCTACATCACCGGTTATCTCATGGAAAGATCTTCCGTGCGTTCTGCTTCCACAAGCCTGATGGCGATGGCAGTCGGCAATGCAGCGATTTTTGGATTTGGCTGGGCGTGGCTCTCTTGCTTCATCGGCATGAAGAGCGCATTGATCGGCGGAGTACTCCCATTCTTACCGGGAGATCTCCTCAAATTGCTGATCGCGACACGCAGCTTGAAGTCTCTGCGCTTTTTCAACGTTTAGTTCTCAAGAGGGGACACCTGTCGTGTTCCCTCATTTTTAAATCACGCGGTCTGCAGCTTTAAAGACCTTGTCCGTTTCATCTGATTGCAGTGGGGCGACAGGAAGAGCTCGGTTTTGCTTTTCTGCGAGCGGCTGAGTGATCACTCGGTGTGCGGCCAGCTCGACTTTGGTGGATTGGGCGCGTAGCGCTGCTGTCTTCGGATCGCCTTCGCTGGGAGCAGGGATTGCCGGTTGCCAGGATTGTCCAGTGATTCTCATTTTTTCCTCCGCGGTTTTCTTAAGCTTGAGTTACGTTCGGTATATATAACCCGAGAATTATAGTTAAACAAAAAAATGGACAGTATTACTGCTTTTTCCATTTTCTTTTTCTCCATT
>JAZJZV010000108.1:0-5990 GCA_040389485.1 Chlamydiota bacterium | reverse complement strand
AAGCCGTGCGACTTGGGACACTTCATTGAAAAAGGCCAATGATCCGGGGTGAGAGGGAAGTTGTGAAACCTGCCGCTCCTCGGTCATGGTTTTTTGAGCGAAGGTCTTGGTTTGGCCGCGCAGCATCTTTGCCAATTGCTCGATGGCAATGGCTAAAGACTTTTCTCCGGGGGGCTGATCTGATTTTTCTCGGTCTTTATTCATTATTCGTTTTTCCGCGCTCTTAACTCATTGTTTCATTATTTTGCTAATTAAGTTTCTTGTTCGTTTATTGTTAATTCTTAGTTATTTTTGATCGTATTTTGGCGCTGGTAAAGATTGCACGTTTTTTTTACTATGCGGTCTTAGAGTTTCGAAGGAAGGGATGTCTATGTGGAAGGAAAAAGCATCGGAGTGGGCTCTCTGTATTCTCACGTGGTTTGTGAGAAGGCTAGTGGGATTGCGCTATAAGTTGGAAGTGAAGGGACTCGATTCCCTTACGCAAGACCGACTGTCCAAGCCGGGAGGGGTCCTCCTCCTGCCTAACCACCCGGCGGAAATCGACCCGGTCATTCTGGAGTCGGTGTTTTTTAAACGGTTCCGCCCCCGTCCTCTTGTCGTCGAGCACTTCTATACGCTGAAGGGTTTCCACTGGTTCATGGAGCTCGTCAAGGCGCTTCCGTTACCGACGATGGACATCATGGCCAATAAGTGGAGGGCCAAGAAGGTCGAGAAACAGTTCAACACGATTGCCGAGGCGCTTAAAGCAGGGGAGAACTTTCTGATTTACCCCTCCGGCCGGCTTAAAGTATCGGGCACTGAGCTCATCGGCGGTGCATCCCTCGTTCATCGCTTGCTCCAGCAGTGTCCCGAGGCGAATGTCGTGCTCGTGCGGACGACGGGGCTGTGGGGGAGCCAGTTTTCCCGCGCATTAACGGGCGATTCTCCCGACTTCGGGAAGGTGCTCTGGAATTGCACGAAAATTTTGCTGAAGAATGCCCTCTTTTTTGTTCCTCGCCGTAGGGTGGTTATTGAGGTGGAGGCCGCTCAAGACCTTCCTGTGAGTGCTTCCCGTCTTGAGTTTAACAAGTATCTGGAAGAGTGGTACAACCGCTATCCCGAGAAAGGAGCTGAAGCGCTCACCTTAGTTTCCTATCTCTTTTGGAAAAAGAAGCTTCCCAAGGTCAAAGTCTCTACTGCACAGGCGGCCCAAGAGGAGAGGCCGGTATCCAACAAGATCATCCAAGAGGTCTTTGCCTATTTGGCGCAGCTATCTAGCCGTGGGGCGGAACAGGTCGAAAGAAAAATGAACCTTTCTCAGGATTTGGGACTCGACTCGCTCGACATCGCCCAGATCTACGTCTTTTTAGATGAGAAGTATCACGTTGCCACTCTCGTCCCAGGGGATTTGACCCTTGTCGAGGATGTTTTGCAATTTGCTGCGGGTTACCATCGCGAAAGAAGTGGTCAGGTCACTGAAAAAAGAGCGCTGCGTAGCTGGCCTCACGAGAAGAAACGGCTGCAGCCTGAAATTGCACCCGGGCAAACGCTTCACGAGGTTTTTTTGAGAAGTACGCGGCGCCATGGCTCGCGCACGGCATGCGCGGATGCTCTTTCCCAGTCTCTGAGTTATCGCAAGGCAGAGCTTGCCGCCCATGTCCTTGCTAAAAAGTTCGCAGAGCTTCCTGGAGAAAACATTGGCGTGATGCTCCCCTCGACAGTGGGAGCTTATCTCATCATTTTCGCCGTTTTGCTCGCGAAGAAGACTCCAGTGATGCTCAATTGGACAACAGGCGTGCGTGCTCTCGACCACGCCGCCGATCTCACTGGATTGCAGAAGGTCATCACCTCCTCTAAATTCCTCGACCGCCTTGAAAATGGCGATTTGGGCAAAATCGAGGAAAGACTTGTTTTCATGGAAGATGTTAAAGAGAGCATTGGGCTCAAGGACAAATTGCGTGCACTGCTCTTAACTTTCTGCAGTGCAGAGGGCGTTCTGAAGCGGTTATCCCTCGAGATGATTGATCCGGCATCTCCCGCTGTGATCCTCTTTACCAGCGGAACAGAAACGCTGCCCAAAGGGGTTCCTCTTTCCCATTGCAATTTGCTCAGCAACCAGCGCTCGGCCATGAGTGTTGCAGGGCTAAAATGCACTGATGTCCTCTTCGGAATATTGCCTCCATTTCACTCTTTTGGGTTCTCAGTGACAGGGGTCCTCCCGCTGCTGGCGGGACTAAAAGTGTGCTACGCACCAGATCCCAACGACAGCCATGGGCTTGCAAGGGACATCGCGGAGTGGAAACCGACCCTCTTCTGCTGCGCTCCGAGCTTCATCCGGGCGCTCTTTCGCGTCGCAAAGCCAAAAGATCTCCAGTCCCTGCGCCTTGTCGTTGCGGGAGCGGAAAAGGCCACTCAGGACCTGTTTGACTACGCCCAAGAACATCTCCCTCACTCTCAGCTCATCGAAGGGTATGGGATCACCGAATGTAGCCCGATTGTCACTCTCGATCGTCCCGGCGAGCCTCATTGCGGAGTGGGAAAGCCCTTGCCCGGCGTGGAGCTCATCGTGATCGACTCCGCCACACAGGAGATTTTGCCCGCTGGCAAAGAAGGGGAAATATGCATCAGGGGACCGAATGTCTTTGGCGGCTATCTGAAAAATCCCCGCAACCCCTTTGTCGAGATCTCAGGAAAGCAGTGGTATCTATCGGGAGACCGCGGTTCAATCGATGCAGAAGGGCACCTCATCCTAACAGGCAGATTGAAGCGCTTTGTCAAGATCGGAGGCGAAATGGTCAGCCTAGGTGGTCTTGAAGAGGAGCTCCTGCGTCTGGCGAAGGAGAAAAACTGGATTCACGGCAGTGATGAGGGACCACCTCTTGCTATCAGCGCTCGGGAAGAGGAGAGTGGCAAACCGTCGATCGTTCTTTTCACCACGTTTGATATCTCTAATGATGATGTCAACACCGCCCTCAAAGAGTGCGGCTATGGAAGAATTGTCAAAATCAATGAGGTCAAGAAGCTAGACCAGATCCCACTCACTGGAACCGGCAAAACACACTATCGCCTTCTCGATGAGATGTGATGGCAAGCATCCAACTGCTGTCAAAAACCCCCTTTTACTAGCTGATTTATCTCCTAGGAACCAAACGTTAGCCGGTGTATAATTGCAAACGACCTTTTTGGGGGGATGGAATCCGTTTATGCAAAAGAAACATTTGAAATTATTCAATACCGAGTCGCGGCAGATGGAAGAGGTTACTGCTTTAAGTGGCGGAACCTTAAAGATGTACACCTGTGGTCCGACCGTGTACAATTTTGCTCACATCGGCAACTTCCGCACCTATGTCTTTGAGGATCTATTGCGGCGGACGCTGCTGTACTTTGGCTTCAAAGTCGAGCAGGCGATGAACATCACCGATGTGGATGACAAGACGATCCGCGGGGCGATTGAAAAAAAGATTTCATTGCAGGCGTTTACAGAGCCCTATACCCAAGCATTTTTTGAAGATTTGAAGACGCTGAATATCCAGCCCGTCGAACACTACCCGAAAGCCACCGATTACATCCCCGAGATGATTGCCATCATCCAAAAGCTCCTTGTGAAAGGGATTGCCTATGTCGGAGCGGATAAGAGCGTCTATTTTGCGATCAGGCAGTTTCCCTCGTATGGACGCCTTTCCCACCTGCATCTCGGCGAATTGCAAACAGGTGCTTCGAACCGGGTGGCGACAGATGAGTACGACAAGGAAAACGCCAGCGATTTTGTCCTGTGGAAGGCGTATGATCCCGACAGAGATGGAGGGATTTTTTGGGAAAGCCCCTTTGGGCCTGGTCGTCCGGGATGGCACATCGAGTGTTCAGCGATGGCGATGAAGCTGCTCGGAGAGTCTCTCGATATCCATGTCGGTGCCGTCGACAATATGTTTCCCCATCACGAAAATGAAATAGCGCAGTCAGAAGCATACTCCTGCTGCCGTTTTGTCAAGCATTGGCTGCACTCGGAGCATTTGCTCGTCGATCACAAAAAGATGTCGAAGAGCTTAGGCAATTTTTACACGTTGCGCGATCTTCTGGAAAAGGGATACACCGGCAGGCAGGTGCGCTACATGCTCTTGCAAACGCACTACCGCACGCAGCTCAATTTCACATTCACAGGGCTCGACGCTGCCGTCTCAAGTTTGGAGCGCCTCTCCGATTTCATTGCGCGTCTAAGGTCGATCCGTCACGCAAAAATGCACCGCGCCCTCGATCTCATTTTGGACAAAGCACTGCCTGACATGCCACAGAAAAAGCAGATCTGCGAACGCATCCTCTTTGACGTCCAGGCGCAAAAAGTGCGCGACATTTTGGATCCCGATCTCTTGGCGCCGATTCTCTCTCGCTCACTGGCTCTTGCTCCCGATAAAGGGCGCATTTTAAATAAGATTCTCACCGATGTGAAGGAAAAGAAGGAGAGCCTGCTCCTCAAGCCCGTATTAGAGAGGTCCTTACAGGGAACGGCAGACACCAAGCAAATCTTAGCCAATTTGATCCATGAAGTGCGTGATGAAAAAGGGAGCGATATCCTCGATCCTGCGTTCATGAGACCTGTATTACAGAAAGTGTTGAGCAATGTGCCTGCGCAGACCCATGCAATGGAGTCGATCCTGCGCGATCTCAAGATCAAGAAAAACCACGGCTTTGTCCTGCCTATTCTTCACAAGACGATGGATGCTTTCTTGGGAAGCTTGGCAGAGGATCTCAATATCTCCTCCGCGCTGGCAGCTCTCTTTGAGATGGTGCGCGAGGTCAATGGACTATGCGACCAGGCAAAGATTGGCATTTCTGAGGCGGAAGACATTTTGGATTTCCTCAAACAGATCGACGAGATGCTGGGAGTGCTTCCTTTAGAGAAAGAGGAAGAGCAGATTCCCGAGGAACTCGTGCAAGCGCTTGCAAAACGGGAAGCGGCACGCACAGAGAAGAACTGGCAGATTGCCGATGAGTGCCGTGCATTCATCCAATCAAAAGGTTATGTAATTGAAGATACACCGCAAGGTGCACGTCTTAAAAAAACAAGTGGTGGTTGAACGATGAATCAGAAAGCAACGACAAAAGACGAACTCTTTCTCGTCAAACTCTATGAAATGGCGTCTGCACAGGGAGATGAATACACTCCCTTCGATCGCTTTGTAGTGGCGCGTGCCATCGGTCAAAACGACCGTGGCGGCAACGTGATCGCCCGCGATTTAGCACAGGCCAATTTCGTCAAAAAAGCAGAAGGCGATTCCGTCCGCCTCACAGATCACGGCTTGCGCCTCGTGCGCGATCTTCTCAACGAGCGCTAGTCTGCGTAGTTACCCGCCGGACGCATCAGCTTGAAAATCTTCGTTAAAATTCATCTTTAATAAATGTCCAATAAATTGTACATTAATGTTAACGAGAAGTGAACCGTGATGTACAAGCTCCACAAGACTTCCGAATTTGAAGAGTGGCTGGACGAACAGCCGCTTAAAGCTCGGTTGCAAGTCGACGAGCGTCTCTTGCATATTGTTTGCGAAGGGCATTTTGGTGTATGCAAACATTTAGGAAACAGTGTTTGGGAACTGAAGTGGGCAAATGGTAGGCGTATTTATTATGCTTATATCGCCGAACTGAATATTTTACTTCTTTTGGGAGGAAACAAAAATGGTCAAAGCAAAGACATTACTCAGGCGAAAAAAATCCTCAGGAAATACACCGAAGCTACGTCTTAAAAAGGGAGTGAGGCTTGCTAAACACGATCCTTTTAAAACTCTTTTGGATGAGCAGCTCGTTGCCCAAGCTTTTTGGGAGTGTTTAAAGGATAATGACCCAGAAGGCGCTATGGAAGTCATTAGCGCTCATCTGACAGCTCTCAATAAAGCGCAGTTTGCCAAAGAATCGGACATTCCGCGTTCCACTGTCTACTATAGTATGAAAAGCAAAAATCCCACGTTGCGCACTGTGGCAAAACTAATCCATTGCGGAATCTGAATCACTCTCCAGGG
>JAZJZV010000107.1:5979-7248 GCA_040389485.1 Chlamydiota bacterium | reverse complement strand
AGCAGGTGGCCGTCCCGGGTTATGAGCCAATGGAGGTTAAACACATTCTCGTGCCCACGCGTGGCGGGAGCTGTACGGAGTCGGTCCAGACCGCCTGCGAGATCGCCAGGATCCACAAAGCCAAAGTGACGGCGCTGCATGTCCTTGAAATTCCCTTGACGATTCCGCTTGATACCGCGATTTCCCATCGCATGGCGATGGCAGAAGCGGTTTTGAAGAGGGCGGATGCCATCGCGCGGGAATTCAATGTTGAAATTAGCATGAAGATTGTCCGCTCGCGTTCGATTGTCGATACCATCATTTCTGAAGTGAAGAAGGGGAAGTTCGACCTCTTGGTCATGGGAGCATGGGATCCCAAAAGCGGAAGCAAGGAGAGAAAGGTGGGATCTGTGGTAGATAGCATTCTGCGCAAGGCCCCCTGCCGCGTCTGGGTTTGCCTTGGCAAGCCGATATAACAAAAAATTCAGTAATTGCGCGTAATAAACTGGAGAAGTAAAATCGCCTCTAAAAAAGATTGAAGAGGTGCGTTTATGTCAGCAATTTCTACTGCTGGAGTTAATCGAATTAGTTATCAAGATTACATTCCATTTGTGAGTACTGTCAGAAGCTTAAACATTTTATTTGAGCGCTTCACTTCGAATATACGCCCTCCAGCCAAGTCTTTTCCTCCTTGTCACATCCTAAGTCCTGACAGCGAACTTCGCTATATGATGTTGCTCATTCCTGGCTTTGGCAACCTTGTCGTTGGACTATTTGACACCGTTTGGGTGATTAGTCAACTTGGCGCACCAAAAATGGAAAAAGCAGTTCCAGTACAGGCATCAATGCAACCTCCCACGCAACACATCTATCTTAACTCATATCAACTGGAGGAAAACCTCAAACACCTTCGCTTGAAACTGGAGCCAAGAGGCAGTTGGATTTCCATGCAATGGATTACAGATCGGATGTGGATTAATCATAGAGAAACGCAATTGCAAGATAAAGTTCGACAGGAGATGCAGGTCATTATGAATCTCAACGCAAGCGAGCACAGGATTTGCGGCTCAGCCCCCACCGTAGTTTCATCTCCACCAGGTACACGTACACAAGACTGTTATCTTTCCCTTGATTGCTTGAGCAATCAATTATCCAATATCCATCTTGGATTGAAACCTAGGTCAGGGGGAATCATTTCCATCAGCAAAGAGCCAGATTCTGTCTGGATAGGGAAGTTTGAAGAGTCGCTGCACAAGCTGATTCGTCTGGAAGTGTTGCATATCACGCAAG
>JAZJZV010000107.1:5283-5969 GCA_040389485.1 Chlamydiota bacterium | reverse complement strand
TGGGTGAACTCTATCTACAATAGATGGCAGGCGGCGAAGTGCTCTTCGCGCACCTGCTTGAACTCGGGAAGCACTTCGCGGCATTTCGCTTGGGCTTTGGGGCAGCGCGAGGCAAACGGGCACCCTTTTGGTGGGGCAAGTAGACTCGGAACTTCTCCGTGCAAAACGAACCTCTCGCGGGTTCTTTCGATTTCGGGATCGGGAACCGGAATGGAAGAGAGGAGCGCCTGGGTGTAGGGGTGCTGGGGGTTCTTGTAGAGTTCTTCTGCAGGAGCTGTTTCGACGATCTGACCCATGTACATGACGGCAACGCGATCGGAGATGTATTTGACAATCGAGAGGTCGTGGGCGATGAAGAGATACGTCAGTCCCAATTCATTCTGAAGATTTTTGAGCAGGTTGATGATCTGGGCTTGGACGGAGACGTCGAGAGCAGAGATCGGCTCGTCGCAAACGATGAACTCAGGTTTGAGTGCAAGCGCGCGTGCAATTCCAATGCGCTGTCTTTGTCCACCCGAAAATTCATGGGGAAAGCGTCCCAATGCCGAGTGGCTGAGTCCCGTGAGGTCGAGAAGCTGCTTTAAGTAAGCGGGGATTTCCCTTTCGGGCATGAGGCGATGGATGCGCAGGGGTTCGGCGATGATGTCAGCTGCGCGCGATAGAAGGAGAGTGCGGCTTCGAGACAC
>JAZJZV010000107.1:2585-5273 GCA_040389485.1 Chlamydiota bacterium | reverse complement strand
TAAGGGTCCTGAAAGATGATCTGCGCATTCTTGCGGAATTCAAAAAGCTCTTTCTTGTTCATCGAGACGATGTTCTTGTCGTTGTAGCAGATCTCACCAGAGGTGGGCTCTTCGAGACGCAGAAGACATCTTCCTGTCGTCGATTTCCCGCAGCCCGATTCTCCGACGAGCCCAAGCGTTTCTCCTTTGTGGATAGTGAAGGAGAGGTCGTTTAGGACGGTGATCCTCTTTTTCTGAATGCTAAACTCTTTGCGCAGGTTTTTAACAGTGATCATCGTTTCCTCTCATCGTGAAGAAAGCAGGCGCTATGGTGAGCATCGCCGACGGTGAGTAGTGGCGGGGAATTATGAGCGCAAATGCGCATTGCCTCATGGCATCTAGCGGCAAAAGGGCATCCTTTAAGGGGGTAGCACAGATTAGGAGGGGAGCCTTCGATCGGAAGCAGAGGTTCGTTCTTGGGACAGTGCAAGCGGGGAATTGCTTGCAGGAGGCGGCGCGTGTAGGGGTGCTGCGGCGCGCGGAAGAGTTGATCGACGGTTGCTGACTCGACGATCTGGCCTGCGTACATGACGAGCACGCGGTCGCACATGCGCGCCACAACGCTCATGTCGTGGGTGATGAGAAGGATGCTCGTCTGCGTCTTTTTTTGGATGCTTTTCAGCAAATCGAGGATTTGCGCCTGGATGGTGACATCGAGCGCGGTTGTAGGTTCATCAGCGAGCAGGATTTTGGGCTGGCAGGCGAGGGCAATGGCGATCATGGCGCGTTGGCGCATGCCGCCGCTGAGCGTGTGTGGGTAGCATTCAAAGCGTTCTTCGGGATTGGCGATACCTACCTGGTGCAAGAGCTCAATGGCTACTTTTTTTGCCTCGGAGTAAGGCGTGCGCGGAAAGTGGCGCAAATACCCCTCGACGATCTGGCGGCCGATCTTTTGGGTCGGGTTGAGAGAGGTCATCGGATCTTGGAAGATCATGCTGATCTCTTTGCCTCGGATAGCCTGCATTTTTGCTTCTGAGTAGTGGATCAGGTTTTCTCCCTCATAGAGGATTTCTCCTGAGAGCTCAGAGGTGTGCGCGGGATTGAGGCGGATAAGCCCTTTTGCGGTGGCGCTTTTGCCGCAGCCCGATTCGCCGACGATGCCGAGGGTTTCTCCCGCGTTGAGAGTGAAATCAATCCCGCGCACGGCGTGGAGAAATAACCCCTGCGTGCGGAACTTGACGTGGAGATTGCGGACCGTGAGGAGGTTTTTCATTGGCGCAGCCTCGGGTCGAAGGCATCGCGGAGTCCATCGCCGAGCAAATTGAAACTGAGCATTGTCAAACTGATGAACGCAGCGGGGAAGAAGAGGCGCCAGGGATAATAGCGCAGCGCAGATAAACCGTCGTTGGCCATCGTTCCCCAGCTGGCAACGGGGGCCTGCACTCCCAGTCCTAAAAAGCTCAAGAATGCCTCTGCAAAAATGGCCGATGGGATGGTGAGGGTGAGGGTCACGATGATGGGACCCATGGCATTGGGGATGAGGTGGCAGAAGAGGATGCGCCGGCGAGTAGCTCCAATGGCAAAAGCCGCTTTGACATAGTCTTGCTGTTTGATCTGAAGGATCTGGCTGCGCACGATCCGCGCCATGTTGATCCATCCCGTGAGCGTCAGTGCGAGGATGATCGTGCCCACACCGGAGCCGATGATGACCATGAGCAAAATGACGACGAGTAAGTAGGGGATAGCGTAGAGGATGTCGGCAAAGCGCATCATCCATTCCTCTTTTTTACCGCCTAGCATCGCAGCGGATGCCCCAAAAAGCACGCCGATGATGAGATCGATGAAGGAGGCTGAGATTCCCACAAAGAGGGAAATGCGCGCGCCCCACCAGCATCTGGTGAAGAGGTCCCGCCCGAGCTCGTCAGTGCCAAACCAAAACTGGGCACTTGGAGCCTGATTTTTGAGGTGGAGCTGTGTTTCGTAGTAGGTGTAGGGAGTGAGCATGGGACCGAAGATCGCCATGAGCAGAAGGATGCAGAGGGTAATCATTCCAAACATTGCCCAAGGGTTTTGCTTGAGCCTGCGCCAAGAGTCCTGCCAGTAGGAAAGAGAGGGTGCGTAGGCTGTCTCCTCTCGGATCTGCAGCTGCTCTTCTCCACTGAGCGGACTAAAAAGAGTCGCATTATCTTCCATCGGGCTCCTTCTTCAATTTAATCCTCGGATCGATCAAGCAGTAGACCAGATCGACGACAAAGACGCATAGCAGCAAGATCGCGCTGTAAAAGACAGTTGTTCCCATGATGACAGTGTAGTCGCGGTTGGTGATGCTCGTCACAAACCACTGGCCAAGACCCGGAATGCCAAAAATCTTCTCCACGGCAAAACTGCCGGTGAGCACAGCAGCTGTGAGCGGTCCTAAATAAGTCACAACGGGCAGGAGCGCATTGCGCAGCACGTCCACCACCGGGGTGTGCAGCGCGATGCCGCGCACTGAGCGACTGGCGCGCGCCTGCGTCGACGCGGTGGTCTCGCATCCCAGGACCGTGCTGCTGGTGTTCCTGGTGTGCGCGGCCGCACTCGCGGTCTTTAAAACCATCCGAAAAGAAAAGCTTTTGCACCAGGCGCAGGTCATGGGCGAGTACTTTGGCCGGCGGCTCGAGTCTTTAAAAGCCAAGTATTCTTTCATTGAAAAAGTGAAGGGGATGGCTA
>JAZJZV010000107.1:0-2575 GCA_040389485.1 Chlamydiota bacterium | reverse complement strand
GCGCATTGCGGATTGCATGGCGGAGAATGATTTGAAAGGAGTTCAGTCCCTTGGACTTGGCGGTGAGGATGTAGTCTTGCTGCATCACCTCTGCCATGTTGGCGCGCGTAAGCCTGGCGATAAAGGCCATCGGCAGGGCGGCTAGCGAAAGGGCGGGCATAATGGTCTGGGCAAACGTTCCCCATCTAGCAACGGGGAGCAAGCTGAGCTTCATCGCCAGGATGTATTGTAAAAATGTCGCCAGGATGAAGCTGGGGACGGAGATGCCAATCACGGCCACGACCATGGTCAGATGGTCTTGCCATTTCAAGTGGTTGAGAGCGGCGATCGATCCCAAAGCAATCCCGCCAAACAGGGCGATGACGAGCGCCTCGAGTCCCAGGTACATCGACACGGGAAACCCGTCGGAGATGATCTGGTTGACGGTGCGCCCTTCGTATTTGAACGAGGGGCCGAGCTCGAAGTGCAACAGCCCCTTGAGGTATTTGGCGTATTGGACGTAGAGGGGCTGGTCTAAGCCGTAGTGCTTGTGGAGCGACTTGAGAATCTCTTCGGGGATCGCCTTATCCTGAATGAAAGGGTCTCCCGGAATGGCATGCATCAAGAAAAAAGTGAACGTGGCGACGATGAACAAAGAACAGAAGAGGATCGCCGCTTTTTTTCCAAGATAGGCAATCAATTTTCTGTCTCCACGTAGGCCCACTTGAAGTCGATATCATTGAGAAGGGAGGGGTAAATTCCCTTCACATAGGGGCGTTTGAGATACACCCCGGTGTAGTAATAGATGGGAGCGATGGGCATCTCCTGGATCAATAGGTTCTCTGCTGCTTTGAGAAGGGCAGTTCTCTTTTCAGGGTCGGCCGTTTGGTCAACCTCACCTAGGATCTCAGAAAACTCCTGATTTGTCCACCGCGAATAATTGCCGCTGCTCGAGAGGTACCTAAAATAATCGAGGAAAGTGAGGGGGTCGTTGATGCTCGCAACACCCCCCATTCGCGCCACCTGGAATTTGTGCTGCCTGAGCTCATCCAAAAACACTTTCCATTCTTTGTTCTCGAGCTTGACTTTGACGCCTAAGGCATCGGCCCACTGCTGCTGGATCGCTTGGGCGATCTTATGGTGGGCGCTCAGCGTGTTGTAGCTCAGCGTAATGGTGCCAAGCTCATCCGCCCGGATCCCGAGCTCCTTTAATCCCATTTGGAATAGACGTCTAGCTTCGGCTACGTCGTGGTCGTGGAAGTACTCAATCGTTTCTTTCCACATGATGGGGGGCACCATTCCCGTCGCAGGCGTTTGCCAGGACTGGGTGATGTTCTGGATGATCGCTTCTCTGTTCAAAGCCAGAGTGAAGGCCCTGCGGATGTTGGTGTTATTGAAGGGAAATTGCTGCGTGTTGAAGACGTAGTAGTAGGTTCCCGCAATATCGAATTTCTCCAGGTCTCCCTCTTTGACCAGAGCGGGGATCGCATCTTCTGGCAAGCTGCCCAGAGGGTGGCCGGCCCAATCGAGCTCGTAGTTTTCATACATCGAAAGCGCTGTCGAACCATCTTCAATCATAGCGAGCGAGATTTTCTCCAGCTTCACCTCTGCCTTGTCCCAGTATTGCAGATTTTTCGTTAGGACGATCCTGTCATTGTGGCGCCACTCAGAGATCTTAAAAGGGCCGTTTCCCACGTAGTTTTGGTGCGTCCAGTTTTCATACTTTTCGATTACGTGAAGAGGGGAGGGGAAGAAGACATGGGTTGTCAGCATCGAAAGAAAACAGGGAGAGGGATGATCGAGTTGAATGACCAGCGTCTTATCATCTGGCGCTTTCACTCCCACTTCTTCTACAGGGCAGAGCCCCGCCTTGGCGTCTTTGGCATTTTTGATCAGATAGAATTCAATCGCAAACTCGCAGGCAAACTTGGGATCGAGGATCGTCTTCCACGTCTTTTCGAAATCATATGCCGTCACTTTTGTTCCATCCGACCACTTGGCGTCTCTGATAGTGAACACATAGAGCTTCCCATCTTCTGAAACTTCCATTGCCTCGGCTGCAGCAAGCTCAGGCTCTCCTCCCTGTCCATTGCGCATCAACCCCTCAAAGCACATCTTGATTACCGAGACTGACGTGAGGTCGGTTGCTTTCCGGGGATCGAGCGTTGGAGGCTCAGAATGCAAGTTGAGCCTTAGCTCCTGGGAGGTAGGTAGGTATCCATTTTCCCGCTGCGAGCATCCGAAAGCAAGAAGGGAAAAGGCAAGGGAAAGAGAGAGAGCTTTTTTCATCGTATCCTGGGTTGAGTCTGGTATATAGCCGATTGCCATTTATACCACAATCGAGCTCAAACTGCCAATCGGGTTCAAGGAGACGGAGGATACTTGTTGATTAAAGCCTCTTGTGGATCTTAAGTCTAAGAGTGCGTCTACAAACTAAGGTACTGTCGACACACTCTAAAATCCACAGATAAGCAGGCAAAACATTAATTTAAGGTTTAAAGGTTTGTAAAACCGAATAAATGCGTTCCTTTGCGTCTTGTGTGAGGATGTCCCTATCTATCACAAGATAGTTGCCGTCATAATCCTTAGCACTGCT
>JAZJZV010000106.1:1988-2301 GCA_040389485.1 Chlamydiota bacterium | reverse complement strand
TATTACAGTTTTGCCCATCGCTTCAGCTCAAGCTATGACAAAATCACCGTCCAGGGTACTCAAAAGTTACTCAGACAGTTACAGTCATTTGATTGCGAGCAGTTCATCTTCTCTTCCACTATGCTCGTGCAAAAGCCCACCTCCCCTGGAATCAAAGTCACTGAAGAGAGTCCTCTGCAAGGAACTTGGGGCTATCCCATTTAGACCAATACCTCCACCCGATGTTATATAACGAGTTGCATTAACATCTCTTGAAAATACATCATTTCCCACATATACATCAGCTCCAAAAGTAGCTGTGCTCCCTACATTT
>JAZJZV010000106.1:1474-1978 GCA_040389485.1 Chlamydiota bacterium | reverse complement strand
AAGAGCGGGGTCAAATCCCGGCTGTCAACCTGCGCATTGCTGGCGTTTACGATGATGAATGTCACTCGATTCCTCTTTCGAATCAAATGCAGCGCATCATAGAAAACCAGTTGGAGTCCCATCTTTTCGCAGGCGATCCCTCGCATGGCGCCTCTTTTGTCCACATGGATGATTTGATCGATGCGATCTTCTTGTGTTTTGAAAAGCGCAAGCAGCTTCCTCCTCTCACGACTTTCCTCATCGGAGAAGATATGACGATGAGCTACGACGCCATCCAAAAACTCATAGGGCGTTTGGTTCACAAAAAAGAGTGGAAAACGTTTTCTGTGCCCAAACCGATAGCGAAAGTCGGAGCCTGGTGCCAGCAGCATCTTCCCTTTATGAAGCCTTCCTTCATTCAACCCTGGATGGTGGATATCGCCGATGACCATTTTGAGCTCGATATTAGCAAAGCTAAACAGTTACTCGGATGGACGCCCAAGCACCACGTCGATCAAGAAATTC
>JAZJZV010000106.1:0-1464 GCA_040389485.1 Chlamydiota bacterium | reverse complement strand
AGGCTCCTCATGGCCTAGTTCAATACATCAATAACCTCCCCAAGTAGGTTCAGATGCGTCTATCACTACTCACGGCAGCCCTCGGACTCTGGCTAATTGCTGTAACATTGACCTTTGGTGCCAAGTCGCATCCGATGTTCCTGAGCGATGTCGGAGCGGGAGTGCTCCTGATCCTCTTTGGACTTCTTTCCCTATCGGAAAAGCGGGCATGGGCCAGATGGGCAGTCGGAATTGTCGGAGCATGGCTGCAATTTTCTCCTCTTGCCTTTTTTGCACCAGAGTCCATGACCTACCTAAATGACACGATGACAGGAGTGCTTGCGATCATCATTTGCTTTGCGATGAGCAGAAAAGAAGAAGCAGTAGGAGGCATCCAGCGCCCGATTGGCTGGTCTTATAATCCTTCGGCCTGGACCCACCGAGTTCCTACTGTGTTTCTTGCGATGCTTTGCTGGTTTTTTGCGCGCTACATGGCTGCGTTCCAGCTGGGATACATTGATCACATTTGGGATCCTCTTTTTAAGGACGGCACACTTCACGTCATCACATCGAAAATATCGAAAGATTTCCCTGTCTCCGATGCAGGCCTTGGAGCATTTTGCTACACGATGGAGGCCATTTTTGGCTGGCAAGGGGATAGCCGCAGATGGGCGACGATGCCCTGGCTTGTTCTTGCATTTGGATTTATGGTCGTTCCCGTAGGCATCGTGAGCATTACACTCATTATTTTACAGCCAGTCGTGGTCGGCGCATGGTGCTCCTGGTGTCTAGCGACAGCCGCCAGCATGCTCGTCATGATCTTATTGACGGCGGGAGAGCTCGTCGCAACGCTACAGTTTTTGTGCGAGGCCAAGAAAAGCGGCTATGGGGTTTGGCAAGTCCTTTGGAAAGGATTGCAGCCAGAAAAATTGGCCGGGGCAAAAGCGCAGCCATCCAAAGCAAAAGGAGGGCTGGGAATTGGTCGTCCGTGGAATCTGGTGGCGAGCATCGCCATTGGCATATGGCTGATGGCAAGTCCATCGATTTTGGGAATCAGCGGTCCAGTAGCGACGAGCAACTATATCTTGGGTCCACTCATTGCAGCATTTTCAGTGATCGCGCTAGCGGAAGTTTTTCGGGCAGCGCGCTATTTCAATATTTTATTTGGCGCAGGACTCATCGCAGCGGCGCTCTTTGTTTCACTCGCCGGAGTGGGGGCTCTCGCCAATAACTTCGCGACGGGGATTCTCGTCATCGCACTTGCGTGGCGGAAAGGGGAAGTTGGACAGACTTATGGGATGTCACAACGGATCATTTTTTAAAATTTTCTCCTATGAAAATCGACTCTTTTTCAGAAAAAGATTTGCGATTAATTCGGCAAATTTTGTATGTTATTGCTTCCTTTTGAAAAAAGCGGAAGCGAATGTCAAAAAGGAAAGAGTCGCCGAGAGCGGTTCAGGGTTCAGCAAGCAAGCTGAACGGTTA
>JAZJZV010000105.1:0-3857 GCA_040389485.1 Chlamydiota bacterium | reverse complement strand
AAAGCCCGAAGGGCGGGGGGCGATCAGTGCTTTGCACGGCCCCCTTCCGAGCACGTGATTTGGCACAGTCAGATGAGTCTCAAAGAGGTCGCGGGAGGGGCGCCTTCGGACGCCCCATCCGACATGTCTCTTGAAGCACTACTCTAACTCTACATAAAATGAATCTTTGAATCTCTGAAGCCCTACTCCAACTATTCAAACAAGATTTAGCGACGGAGAAGGCGGAGGCTGTTGAGGCCGACGAGGACTGTGCCTCCTTCGTGGAGGATGACGGCTACCCAGAGGGGGACAATCCCGAGAAGCGCAGGCGTTGTCGCTAAGAAGATGACGGAAAGGGCGAGAGCCAGGTTCTGTCTGACGATGCGCATTGTTTGACGGGACTTACCCATCAGCCAGTCGAGAAGGGAAAGATCGTCGTTGAGGAAGACAACGTCGGAGGCATCGATTGCAGTTGCACTTCCAATTTTTCCCATGGAAATTCCAACGGTAGAGCGAGCGAGTGCAGGGGCGTCATTGATCCCGTCACCTACCATGATCAGTCCCTCTTTTTCAGAGAATTGGGAGACCTTGGCCAGTTTATCCTCTGGGCGCAAGTTGGCAAAGACTTCCTCGATTCCCACTTTTTTGGCCACGGCTTCAGCAATGTCCTTGTGATCTCCGGTAAGCATGGTGGGGATGAGGTTTTCATTGCGTCGCAAACGCTCGATCACGGCGATCGACTCAGGGCGCACCGTATCGATAAAGTGGAAAATGAAGAGGCTTTTGTCAATCAGCAGCAATGTGCTGAGGTGGCCCTCTTTGCGCATGCTTGCTTCCAGCTTTTCCCACTCTGCTTGCATTGCGGGAGGGATTTTGGCGCGGATGAATTCGGCATGGCCGATCCAGACTGTTGTTTCTTTTCCACCAAGTAGGGCAATGCCTTCCAGTCCATAACCGCTGACCGATTGAAAAGAGAGCAGCTCGATGGGGGCGATCTTTTTTTCACTGGCAAATGAGACGATGGCATGGGCGATGGGATGGACGCTGTTGCGCTCTAGGGCGGAGGCGATGGAGAGCGCGGTATCGGCATCGCAGGAGGGGTCAGGGGAGCCGAGCCTTTCGATCCCTATGCAGGAGAGCTTTCCCGTTGTTAAGGTTCCCGTTTTATCGAAGGCGATGCGCTTGCAGCTGGCCAGGGCGTCGAGGATGACTCCACCTTTAAGCAGGATACCTCTGCGTGCGCAGGAGCTGATGGCGCTGAGATAGGCTGTGGGAGTGGCGATGATGAGGGCACACGGAGATGCTGCAATGAGAAAGGCTAGAGCCCGGTAAACACCGCCTTCAGTGCCAAGATAGGGGATGTCCAGGATCCAGGGGAGGATCATAGCGAAGAGGAACGAGAGGGACATGATGGTGAGCGCATACCATTTTCCAAATCGGTCCAAAAAGCGTTGAAGCTGCGGTTTGGCCTCTTGGGCCTGGGTGATCAATTGCACGATGCGCGTCAGGGTGGAATCTCGGGTGGTGCGCGTGACTTCGATTGTGAGAGCCCCATCTAGGTTGAGCGCCCCTGCTTGGGCTTCATCACCTACCGTTTTGGGAACGGGATGGCTCTCTCCGGTCAGGTGGAAGAGGTTGACAAAGGAGCTGCCTTTGCGCACGATCCCGTCGAGTGGAACGATTTCGCCAGCTTTGATGAGCAGGGTGGTGCCCACGGAGATCTCCTTCACCGATTTTTCGTACAAGGCTCCGTCTTTTCCGATGACACAGGCAAAGCGAGGAGAGATCTGATTGAGCTGGCTGAGAGTTCCCTTGGTTTTATCGGAAACCATGTTCTCCATGGCCCCAGACAGCTCAAAAAGGACGAGAAGAAGCGCCCCCTCGTAGCCGCTGCCAATGAAAACAGAGAGGATGGCTGCCAGCGTCATCAGGACGTCAATGTTGATTTCTAAGTCTCGGATGTCTTCGATAGAGCCAATGAAGGCAGGGGTGCCGGCGAGGAAGTAGACAAAGAGCAGTAGTAAATGGGAGAGATTGGGATGGAAAAGCGCTGCCGCGAATGAGCTGAGCAGCAAGACGAGGGCGGCAACTGCCACCTTAAGCGAAAGATTCTTCCCCCAGCGTTTGGAATCTGGCGTGAGAAATGGGCTGATGCTCTCTTCTCTGCCAGAAGCGAAAAACTCATCAAATATGTAGGGTGAAGGTGTAGTCATATCCCCTTAAGGCAGAAACTTTACCAGGAAGTATACGCTTCCCCCGGTTAACCCCGCAATGGCTAGGTTCCAAATGACTGCATGCGAGATGTTGTTGTGCTCAAGCTTTGCCGATTGTGCGGCGGCAAGGACGATCACAATCGCTGCACACAGGGGAAGTCCAAAAGCGCGGAAGGTATAAAGGCCCAGTATGCAGAATAAAGCTGCAGCGAGGGTGCCCATCGCAGCTCCAAAGGCCTGCTTCAGTGGATGCTCGTACGCTTCAAGTGTTAGGCCTAGTTCTTCCTCGAGCATCACCCGGAGCAGCCGATTATCGTCTGCCATGAGCACCTCGATCACCTCTTCGAGAAGTTTTCCCTGAAGTCCTTTCGCCATGTACATTTCAGTCAGTTCCGCCTTTTCTTGGGCTCTATGGTGTTCGATCTCCCAACGCTCTTCCTCGATGACGCGGTGTAATCTCTCGATGCGCGCCCATCCCAGAAGGGCGCTGCGCCCCGTTTTCCAAATCAACCAGCCGGCAGAAAAAAACGAAAGAGGAATCCAAACCTGAGAAGGAGGAATCGCAAAGGAAAAAACCATCCAGAGGATGAGGAGTGCAAAAGCCATTTCTTTGGAAGAATCAGCAAAGGCAGCGAGGTGTCCGGGCATTTCCGTCCCGTGGATTTCCGCGCTCGCGACAGCACCCTTCGCTCTTGCTTCCCTGAGATGCTCGACGACGTTCTTGCCATGAAAATGATCGGAAGAAGGAGGAAGTGCCATCGGCCTAGCCCTCCTTAGTCATGTAGGTCAAAAGACGGAGCATGTCGAGGTAGTCCTGGCATGCCATCACCTCGCGGATCGAATGCATCGAGAGCTGCGGACAGCCAATGTCGACGGTATTGATCCCCGTGCGTTGAGCAAAAATGGGGCCGATGGTGCTGCCGCACGGCATATCTGCTCTGCACACATAGGACTGAAAGGGGATTTTGAGCTGCTGGCAGGCATGGACAACCACGGAGGCGGAGAGGGCGTTCGAAGCGTATTTTTGGTTGGCATTGTACTTGACGACGATCCCTTTCCCAAGAAGGGGATGATTGTGGGTATCGTGTTTCTTGGCGTAGTTGGGATTGAGACCGTGGGCCATGTCGAGGGAGATGCAAAACGAGCTGTTCTTGAGCAGAATCGCTTCCTCGGCATCTAGCTTCAAACTGTGGCAAATCCTCTGCAGCACATCATTGGCAAAAGGAGAACCTGCGCCCTCTTTACTGCCCGAGCCAACCTCTTCATTTTCGAAAAAGAGCGTCATTTGCATCAGGTGTTGAGCGGGGGAGTCCGTGATGGCCAGCGCTGTCAGCGCCAAGTGGGCGCTTGCCAGGTTGTCGATGCGGTAGGAGGCAATCATTTCGTTATCTGCACCGACGAATTGGGAAGGCTCTTTGGGCACCAGGAAAAGTTCAAAAGAGAGGAGCGATTCGAAGGAAATGTGCCGTTTTAGCAGCCTCTCCAAAACGTCCAAAGGGGTCTTGGATTCTTGGGTGAGTCCCACGATGGGACAGAGATGCTCTTGCTTATTGAGATGAAGTCCTTTTTCATTGACCTCGCGGTCCAGGTGGATGGCGAGTTGCGGGATGAAAAGAGGGGCGTCATCGAGATGGACGAGTCGCTCTTCTGTCTCGTTGTTGCTGT